>CAZDTG010000122.1:0-13368 GCA_964508005.1 uncultured Steroidobacteraceae bacterium | reverse complement strand
ATCTGCAGCTCGGGACGGGCACTTTGTACGTGAGCCTTCGGGATGTCGCGGTCGGCTCGCGTGTGCGCGTTCAGCTCCTGGCACGCGACATCATTCTCGCCACCGACAAGCCGCACGGGCTCAGTGTCCGCAACACGTTGCAAGGGGTAATCACGGAAATGTCACCGGACGAGGGGGAAGCCGTGCTGGTAAAAGTCGACATTGGAGGAGCGACTGTGCTCTCGCGCATCACCCACGACGCCGCAGCGGCGCTGAGCTTGCACACCGGCATGCGGATCTGGGTGTTGGTGAAGGCCGTTTCCACCCGCGGGCGCGCGTTTCGCGTGCCGCAGGGGCCGGTTTAATTCGCGTCCGGGATGGCCTTGTCGCTCACAATGGTCAGCACGTCGTAGCTGGCAACAGTCTCGCCGTTCTGATTCGTGATCTCCGTGTCCCAGCGAACCTCACCATGACCGGCCGACGGACGAAAGGACTTCTCCTTGCACGTCAGACGGACTTTGATGCGGTCGCCCGGCTTGACCGGCTTCGTGAACCGCAGACCGTCGATACCGTAGTTGGCGAGCACGGGACCATAAGGCGGATCGACGAAGAGACCTGCCGCCGCCGAGACGAGAAAGTACCCATGAGCAACACGACCGCCGAAAAGCGGGTTGCGGGCGGCCGCGGCCTCGTCCATGTGCGCGTAGAACCTGTCGCCCGAGAGCGCGGCGAAGCGCTCGATGTCTTCCAGGGTGACTTCGCGCTCCCCGGAGTTGAACGTGTCCCCGATAATCAGAGCACCGAAAGGTTTGCGGAAGGGATGTACGCCGGGATCGACTTGCCGCGCACCTCTGACCCACCGGCCGGTAACTGCGGCGATGACGTCGGGGGTGCCCTGCACGGCCGTGCGCTGCATGTAATGCATCACTCCGCGGATGCCGCCCATCTCTTCGCCACCCCCGGCCCGACCCGGCCCGCCATGCACGAGATGCGGCAGCGGGGAGCCGTGACCGGTGGACTCCTTCGCGCACTTGCTGTTGACCACGACAATCCGCCCGTGGAACGGGGCGAGGCCGAGTACCAGTCGAGCAGCAACCTGGTCGTCCGCGGTAAACACCGACCCTGCGAGGCTTCCCCCGCCACGGCGGGCGAGCTCGATGGCGCCATCCAGATCCGCATACGGCACGAGCGTACACACCGGGCCGAACGCCTCGACCGAATGAATGGCCTGCGCGCTGCCGGTATCGCGACAGTAGAGCAACGTAGGGGGCACGAAGGCGCCCTTTTCGCGGTCCGCGCCAATGACTTCGAGCTTGTCCGGGTCTCCATGGACGAGCTCGGCTTCCGTCCTGAGGCGGGCAAGCTGGTCCAGCACCTCGCGACGTTGGCCGGCGGACGCCACCGGCCCCATCCGAACATTCTCCAGACGCGGATCACCCACTAGGATCCTGGCGAGAGCCGCGCGCAAGGCATCGATGACAGCCTGCGCACGCTCCGCAGGAACGAGCGCCTTGCGGATGGCCGTGCACTTCTGGCCGGCCTTGGCGGTCGTCTCGCGCACGACTTCCTTCACGAACAGGTCGAATTCCGCCGTACCGGGAGCGGCGTCGGGGCCGAGGAGCGACGAGTTGAGTGAATCCGTTTCTGCCGTGAAGCGCACCGAGTGCGCCATGATGGCGGGATGCTGGCGCAACTTCCGTGCGGTCGAGGCCGAGCCGGTGAATGACACCACGTCCTGGCAGGTGAGATGATCGAACAGATCGCCGGTGCCGCCGCAGATCAGTTGTATCGCGCCGTCCGGCAGAATGCCGGATTCGACCATGCGCCGGAACACCTGCTCCGTGAGGTATGAGGTGGCGGTGGCGGGCTTCACGATCGCCGGCACGCCGGCCAGCAAGGTCGGCGCCAGTTTCTCCAGCATTCCCCACACGGGGAAGTTGAATGCGTTGATGTGAATCGCCGCGCCCTCCAGGGGGAGGCAGATGTGCTGCCCCACGAAGCTGCCGGTCTTCGAGAGCTGCTCGACGGCGCCATCGACATAAACCCGGCTGTTGGGTAGCTCGCGGGTCCCCTTGCTGGCGTATACGAAGAGCGTGCCGATCCCGCCATCGATGTCCACCCACGAATCGCTCTTCGTGGCGCCGGTTGCGTACGACAGCCGGTAGAACTCGTCCTTGTACTCAGTCAGCATCTTCGCCATCGACTTCAGCAGCCCGGCGCGCTCGTGAAATGTCAGCTCGCGCAGGTTCGGACCGCCGACATGGCGGGCGTTCCACAGCATGGCGCGATAGTCGAGCCCCTCGGCGGAGGCGCTGGCGATCACCTCATTGGTCGTCGCATCCCGCAGCGTGACGAAATTGGCGGTGCCCGCCTGCCATTTTCCGGATACGAAGCTCTGCAGCTGCATGATTTCCGCTCCTCAGTCGACGTTCAGCACGTGCCCATCGATACGGGCCGAGCGGCCGCGGAACAATGCGATCCGCGCGCCCTTCTGATTGCTGACGGTGATTTCATAAATGCCATTGCGCCGCGAGCGCCACAATTCGCTGGCCACCGCGGTCAGCTCGTCGCCCTCGCGGGCGGGCGCCAGAAAATCGATCGATGCGGCGGCGGCGACCGTGCTCTCGTTGTATGAATTACAACAGAACGCGAACGCGCTATCCGCCAGCGTGAATACCATGCCGCCGTGGCAGATGCGGTGACCGTTCACCATATCGCCCCGCACTAACATCGAGAGCCGCGCATAACCGGGGCGGACCTCGACCATGCGGATGCCGAGCGACTGCGAGGTCCTGTCGTTGGCGTAGAGCGCCTTTGCCACCTGCTCGGCAAGTTGCTGCGCGTGGGGAGAAGGCTTTTCCTCGCTGCTCATGTCATTTGCCGGTGAACTGCGGCGCCCGCTTCTCGACGAAGGCAGCGACACCCTCCGCGTAGTCCGCGGTGCGCCCCAGCTCCCGCTGGTAGTCGCGCTCGGTGTCGAGCTGCTGCTCGAGGGATCGACTCCAGCTTTCGTAAATTGCCTGTTTGGTGCGGGCGAGGCCGCGCGTCGGCGCCGCGGCCAGCTGTCGGGCCAGCGCATCGACCGCCCCCGTGAACTCCGCGTCGTCCACACAGCGCCAGATGAGACCCCACTGCGCTGCCTGTTCGGCACTCAATTTTTCGCCGGTGAACGCCAGACCCAGGGCCCGCGCCGTGCCCACCAGCCGCGGCAAGGACCAGGTGCCTCCGGAATCGGGCACCAGGCCAAGCTTCGAGAACGCCTGGACGAAGCTCGCCGAGCGTGTCGCCACGACGAGATCGCACGCCAGAGCGATATTGGCGCCGGCGCCGGCGGCGACTCCATTCACAGCTCCTATCACGGGCAGCGGAAGGTTCCGCAGCGTCAAAACCAGAGGCTTGTAATTCTTCTCAATGGAGTCGCCGAGGTCGGCTGCCGCACCCGCGGATGCCACGGCGCGATCGCCGAGATCCTGTCCGGCGCAGAATCCTCGTCCCGCGCCGGTGATCACGAGGACTCGCGCCCTGGATGCGCTGTTGGAGTCCTGCGCGAGAGTGGCCAGCGCGGCGCGCACCTCGGCATGCATGGCAGTGTTGAAACTGTTGAGACGATCCGGACGGTTGAGCGTGAGACGGGCAATCCCGTCCGTCACTTCGAAAAGAATCGTTTGGTAGCTCATGGTTTGGGCTCCGCGTGCAGCCCGCCTGAGCAATGATCGCGCAAGGGGGACAGCCGCAGCAGGCGATCACTGATCGGGCAGTAGCTTCGATGTTGCTTACTCGGGCGGATACTCATTTTTCGTCGTAGTCGAGCTCGAGGACCGGTGTCGTGACGCGCGATTGGCACGCCAGCACAAAACCCTGCTCCACTTCCCACTCCTCGAGTGCGTAGTTCTGGGCCATCTCGACTTCGCCGCGAACGACCTTCGTCCTGCAGGTGGAGCAGACGCCGGCGCGGCATGAGAACGGCAGCTCGAGCCCGGCTCGCGCGGCGGCATCGAGAACGAATTCGTCGTTCATGCGCATGGTGAAGGTGCGGCGCCGCCCGTCCATGAGGACGGTGACCTCGGACTGATCGGCTGCCGCGCGGGAGTGCTCGGCGTGCTTACCGGCGGGCGCGGCCGCTGGAGCGGCGGGCTCGGCAGCTTTGCCGGGCGGGCCTGTGGTCACCGCGTCGGGTGTGCTGCCACCGGGCGAGGTCGTCGCGAGCGTGAAATGTTCGCCGTGAATGTGATCGGCGGCGACACCCAGCTCACGCAGGGTCGCTGAGACCTCGTCGATCATGCTCCCCGGACCGCATACGAAGTACTCGGTCACGTCCGTTGGCGCGAACAGCGTACGCGCGAATTGTCGCACCCGCTCCGCATCGATTCTGCCGTTGTACAACTCGACTTCCTGCGGCTCGCGACTCATCAGGAAGTGCAGCGACAAGCGTTCGAGGTAGCGGTCCTTGAGCGCCAGCAGCTCTTCCAGACACATGGCACGCCCAGTGCTGGCGTTGCCATAGAACAGAACGACACGATTATCGCCCTTGGCCGCCAGAACCGACTGTACGACCGAGAGAACGGGTGTGATACCACACCCCGAAGCGAACGCGACATAGGTGCGCTTGGCTTGCCCGGCGCGCCTGGATGTGAAGCTGCCGTTCGGGGGCAGGACATCGAGATAATCGCCCACATTGAGCTGCTCAGCCAGGTAGCGGGACATACGACCCGCCGGATGCACGCGGACCACGATGCGCAGCGGCCATTCCCCGGCCGCGCTGACGAGCGAGTAAGTGCGGCGATTCTCCTCGTCATCGATCCGGGTCTTCACGACCACGTGTTGCCCAGGCAGCCCGCGGTACTTCTCGCGCAGCTCCGCCGGCACGTCCAGTGAGATCCCCACGGCGTCCTCGGCGTCAGGGTGAATCTCGGCAACCCGCAAGGAATGGAATGTCAGCATGTCGTCAAATGCACTTGAAGCAGTCGAAAGGCTCCAGGCAGGACACACACCGATAATGCGCCTTGCACGGGGTGGAGCCGAACTCGCTGACGCGCTCGGTTTCGGAGCTGCCACAGCGCGGGCACCGGATAACGGGCGGACGAAACAACTGACGCGGGCTGGGCACCGCTTTGGCGGGCGGTGCGATACCAAAGGACTCCAGCCGGCGTCGGCCCTTGTCGGTCAGCCACTCGCTGGTCCAGGGCGGGAAAAGAACTTCCTCCAGCACGGCGTCGCCGTATCCAGCCTCGTCGAGAGCTTCCCGGACCGCGCGGCGAATGACATCCGTGGCCGGACAGCCGGAATACGTGGGGGTGAGGCCAACATGCAGACGCCCGTCGGGCGCCCAATGAGCATGTCGCACGATGCCGAGATCCACGACACTCAGAACGGGAATCTCGGGATCCATGACGTTTTCGAGCAAGTCCCATACGGCGAGCTCGCGTGGATCGCTCGCACTGGTCTGCCTCACCACTGCGCGCCGGGGTAGGTTCGCTGCACATGCTGCATCTCAGTCAGCATATGACCCAGATGCTCTGTATGTACGCCGCGTTTACCATGCCACGGATACCGCACGGTCGCAGGGCGCTGCAGAGTCGCCTCACGCACCACTTCGTCGATATGTGCCGACCAACGAGGCTGCAGGTCGGAAAGTGGGGGAGCAATTCCGGCGGCCGCCATCCGCTCGTCCACTTCGTCCGCTGCAAACAGCTCATCGGTGAAGCGCCACAGATCATTCACCGCGCTCTGCGCGCGGCCGTGGCTCTCCTCGGTTCCATCGCCGAGCCGAATCAGCCAACCGGAGCTGAATCGGTAGTGGTAGCGCGACTCTTTCAAAGCCTTCGCCGCGATGGCAGCCAGCCGTGTGTCCGCAGAGCTCGCGAGGCTTTGGTAAAGCTCCACTTGCCAGGCGTCCAGCAGAACCTGACGGACGATGGTCTGCGCGAAGTCGCCGTTGGGCTGCTCTGCGAGGCTGAGGTTCATGAACTGCGGGGCATCACGAAGGAACGCCAATGCATCCTCGTCGCGCCCCCGGCCTTCGACTTCAGCCGCATAGGTGAGCAGCAGGCGGGCCTGACCAACGAGATCCAGCGCGAGATTGGCGAGGCCGAGATCCTCTTCGAGCGCCGGCGAGTGCCCGATCCACTCGCCCAGACGCTGGCCGAGCACGAGGCTCGTGTCGCCTAGCCGGAGGAGATAACGCAGGAGCGCGTCGTCGGGAGTTGCGCTCGCCGAATTCATAGGTTCTTGACCTCGTCCGGGATCGCGTAGAACGTCGGGTGGCGGTAGACCTTGTCCCGCGCCGGCTCGAACAACGCGTCCGCCTCTGCCGGGTCGGATGCCGTGATCTCACTCGACCGCACAACCCAGATGCTCACGCCTTCCTGGCGCCGGGTATAAACGTCGCGGGCATGCTCGATCGCCATCCGGGCATCCGTTGCATGAACGCTTCCAACGTGTTTGTGCTCGAGCCCCGCCCGGGAGCGGATGAACACCTCGAACAGGGGCCAATCGTTATTCATGTGGGATCCTCAGAAAGCGTCTCACGCGGCCTGCGCGGCGCGGGCGCGCTGCTTTTCCGCGTAGGCGGCTGCCGCCTCACGCACCCAGCTGCCCTCCTCGTGCGCCTTCCGCCGCGCTTCCAACCGCTCGCGGTTGCACGGTCCGTTGCCCTTGAGCACAGCGTGAAACTCGCTCCAGTCGATCGCGCCGAAGCGGTAATGCTCGCTCCCCTCCTCCCGGCGCAACTCCGGATCGGGGATGGTGAGCCCCAGAAACTCTGCCTGCGGCGCGGTGATGTCGATGAACTTCTGGCGCAGCTCATCGTTGGTGAAGCGCTTGATCTTCCAGCGCATCGACTGCGCGGTGTGCTTCGAGTCGGTATCGCTCGGGCCGAACATCATGATCGACGGCCACCACCAGCGATTCAGCGCATCCTGCGCCATCTGGCGCTGCTCCGGAGTGCCGCGCGCAAGGGACAACATGATTTCGAAGCCCTGCCGCTGGTGGAAGCTCTCTTCCTTGCAGATGCGCACCATCGCGCGCGCATACGGCCCGTAGGAGCAGCGGCAGATCGGAATCTGATTCATGATCGCCGCGCCATCGACCAGCCAGCCGATCGCGCCGACATCGGCCCATGTCAGGGTCGGGTAGTTGAAGATGCTCGAGTACTTCGCGGTACCGGCGAGCAATTGCTCGATCATCTGTTGACGTGAAATGCCGAGCGTTTCCGCCGCACTGTAGAGGTACATCCCGTGACCGCCCTCATCCTGCACCTTGGCGATGAGCACGACCTTGCGCCGTAGTGTCGGCGCGCGCGTGATCCAATCTCCCTCAGGCAACATGCCGACGATCTCGGAGTGCGCATGTTGCGAGATCTGCCGGATCAGGGTCTGCCGATAGGCATCCGGCATCCAGTCCTTGGGCTCGATCTTCTCATCGGCATCGACACGCTCCTGAAAGCGCGCCTCGAGCGCGGCCGTGTCCACCGAGCCCTCCGGCAGGCAGTCTTTTCCGAGCGAATCGAGGGCCTGGGTGTACATGAGCACTCCATCGGCAGCGTCCAATCGATATGACACAAGAATAGCACATCATTCTTATTTTTTGTGTCACAATTTTGCCACCATGACCTCCGCCCGCCACCCGGCCGGAACCCGCACCGCCGCCTCGACCGCGGTCGGCTCGCTGCTGCGCCATTTCCACCGGCAGCGCCCCATTCGAGGAGGATCGCTGCTAATTACGATCTTTGGCGACTCGATCGCACCACGAGGTGGTGCGATAACGCTGGGCAGCCTCATCGAGCTGGCGCGCCCTTTCGGTCTCACCGAGCGCCTCGTGCGGACATCCGTCGCACGGCTGGCACGGGACGGCTGGCTCATTTCCCGTCGCGACGGCCGGCGAAGCGAATACCGCCTCACCCCCACCGGGGAGGACCGCTTCGCCGCGGCCACACGACGCATTTACGGCGAGATCCCGAGTTCATGGGATGGGCAGTGGACGCTCCTCATTCTCCCGCCCGCAAACGGCGGTCGCCGCCAGCAAGTACGCGATGAGCTGCGCTGGCTCGGTTTCGGACAGGTGAGCCCGGGAGTGTTGGCGCATCCGAATTGGAGCATCGAGGAGGCCCGAGCGGCGCTGAGAGGGTTGGACGGCGCCGGCGAAGGATTGTTGTTGAAGAGTTCCAGCGAAGGCAATGAAGTGGATCGCCAACTCGTCACAGCGGGCTGGGATCTAGGCGACCTGACACGACGATATAGCAGGTTCGTCGCTACGTTCACGCCCGTACTGGAGGCAGTAACGCCCTCGCTTGCGGCGACGGCAAGCACGGCAGCCCATACTGTTGGTTGCGGTCGGCGCGCCCGCGCGCATGCAGAGCTCAGTGTGTCAGCCGCCAGTGCGCACGCAGAGCTCAGCGTATCAGGGGCCAGTCCGGATGCAGATCTCAGCGGTGCGGGCGCCAGCGTGGGCCCGCAGCTCAGCGGCGAAGCCGCGTTCGTCATTCGCACGCTGTTGATTCACGAGTACCGCAAGATCCATCTGCGGGATCCATTGCTGCCGCCGGCGCTACTGCCTGCCGATTGGGTGGGCGCGGCGGCCTACGACCTCAGCAAGCGGCTGTACTCCGTGATATTCCCGGCGGCCGACAGCCATCTGTCCACCACCGCCGCCACCATGACTGCACCGCTGCCCCCGGCGAACCACACCGCGTACGTGCGTTTTGGCGCCCCCGCTCAGGTCACCGACCCTTCTGATATGCCTCCCTGAGGATCCGACCTAGCGCCGGTCGACGACCCGCCTGGCCTTGCCCGCCGAGCGTTCAATCGATCCAGGATCGCCGACGATGACGCGCGCCGATATTCCAATGACATCTTTGATGTCCTTTTCAAGCCTTGCCATCAGCAACTTGCGCGAGTCCGTGTCGGCTGCCACGGCTTGAGCGCATTCGACTTGTACGCTGATGGCATCCAAATGGCCCTTGCGCGTGAGCTCCAATTGGTAGTGCGGCGTCAGGCCGGGATGCCTCAGCAACAGTTCCTCGATCTGACTCGGAAAGACGTTGACGCCGCGGATGATCAGCATATCGTCGGAACGGCCCGTGATCCTGGCCATGCGGCGCATCGAGCGCGCCGTCGGCGGCAGTAGGCTCGTCAGGTCGCGGGTGCGGTAGCGGATGACCGGCAGCGCTTCCTTGGTCAGGGTGGTGAACACGAGCTCGCCATGCGAGCCCTCTGGAAGGAGCTGGCCTGTTTGGGGATCGATGATCTCGGGGTAGAAGTGATCTTCCCAGATGACCGGGCCGTCTTTCGTCTCGATGCACTCGCTGGCCACTCCGGGGCCCATGACCTCGGATAAGCCGTAGATGTCGACCGCGTCGATCCCCATGCGTGTCTGGATCTCGTTGCGCATGGCGTCGGTCCATGGCTCGGCCCCGAAGATACCGAGCCGCAGCGAGCTGCGCGTCGGATCGAGCCCTTGCCGCACGAATTCCTCTGCAATGGCGAGCATGTAGGAGGGCGTCACCATGATGATGTCGGGCTCGAAATCACGGATGAGTTGCACCTGCCTCTGTGTCTGTCCTCCGGACATGGGCACGACCGTGCATCCGAGATGCTCCGCGCCGTAATGAGCGCCCAGCCCGCCCGTAAAGAGGCCGTAGCCGTACGCAATGTGGATGACATCGCCTGCGCGCCCGCCGGCAGCGCGAATGGAGCGCGCAACGAGTTGAGCCCAGGTTTGAATATCGCCAGAGGTGTAGCCCACCACAGTGGGCTTTCCAGTCGTGCCGCTCGAGGCGTGGATGCGCACGACCCGGTCCCGTGGCACGGCGAACAACCCGAAGGGATAGGCTTCCCGCAGGTCGGACTTGGTCGTGAACGGGAAGTACCGCAGGTCGGACAGCGATTTCAGGTCATCGGGATGAACACGCGCCACTTCGCATTTGCGGCGGTACGGCGTGACGTTCTCGTAGGTATGGCGGAGGGACCACTGCAGCCGGGTCAGCTGGAGCGCGCGCAGCTCGTCCGTACTGGCGCGCTCGATCTGTTCCAGCTCGGGAGGCTCGCTGCGGTGCTCTCTGGCCATGCACCGATCATCGCACCACTCAGACCCAGGTGGTAAGCCTGGAGACGAACGTCTGCAGAAAACGGTTCGCTTGATGCCCGTCCATGACGCGGTGGTCGATTGTCAGCGTGACGTAGCAGCGGGGCCGGATCACGACACGGTCCTCGCCCTGGTCCTCCACTACGACAGGCCGCTTTTCGAGCTTGCCCACCCCGAGGATCGCCGCCTGCGGTTGGTTGATGATGATGGGCGTGGCCACCAGGCTGCCGCTCACGCCGTGGTTCGAAATCGTAAAGGTGCCGCCGCGCACATCGGTGGGGCTGAGGCGACCCTCGCGGGCGCGCGTGACGAGATCGTGCAGACCTTCGGCCGTCGTGGCGAGGTCGCGGGACTGGACATCGCGCAGGACGGGCACGACAAGCCCACCTTCCTCCAGGGCTGTTGCCACACCAATGTGAATGGAGTCATAGACCTCGAGGGCCGAGTCCGTCCAACGGCTGTTGGCTTCCGGCACGACGCGAATGGCGTCGACGATCGCCTGGAGGAAGTAGGCTGTCAGGGTAAGCGGTATTCCACGCCGAGCAAACTCGTCGCGATGTTTTCTGCGGTGAGCGAGGACCGCCGTCATGTCGACTTCAAAGACGGTCGTGACGTGCGGAGCGGTGTGCAGAAGGCTCTGCACCATGTGCTCGGCGATGCGTTTACGCACGGCGGTGTGCGGGATGCGACGGCTGCCACCCGTTACGTCGGAGCTTGTCGCCTTCGGGGCAACAGCGGCGGATCCGGCCGCTGGCGTGCGATCGCCGGCCGGCGACGCCAGTTGAGCGTGTGCGGCGCCCCCGCTCTCCAACGTCACATCTTTGTTGGCTTGCGAGTCGCCTCCACCTGCGGCGACGGCAGCAAGCACGTCTTCGACGGTGATGCGACCACCCTCGCCGGTCCCGCGAAGAGTGGACGCCTCGAGCTGGTTTTCCGCCAGCAGCCGGCGCACGGCCGGGCTCAGGCGTGTTGCCGCGCTGGACGTGCCGGCAGTGGCGCCGCTCGTGTTTCTAACCGCCCCGCCGGGCCCGCTGGCAGCAACGCCGCTTGCGTTACTCCCGTCTGCTCCGGGTGCACCGGCGGCAATGCCGCTCGCGCGCGCCGTCGGCGCGGCAATGGATGGGCCCGCGGCAGCGCTGCCATCGGTCGCGGTCGCCCCGGCGGCGCTGCTCGACTCGATACGCCCGAGCACCTCGCCGGGGATGATCTCCTCCTGCTCACCTTTCAAGATCTCGCGCAGGGTCCCGGCACCGGGGGACGCCACCTCCACAGTGACCTTATCCGTCTCGATCTCGATCAGCGGCTCGTTCTTGGCGACGGTCTCGCCGACGTTCTTGAGCCAGCGCAGGATCTGCGATCGGGTGCCTTCGGTCTGTTCGGCGGGGGCGCGTATCTCCACTGCAGTGGCCATCGATCAAATGCTCGCGAGCTGTTGGATGGTCCGCATGATGCGGTCGACGCTCGGCACGGCGGCCTCGAGCAACACCGGACTGTGCGGGCTCGGGATATCGGGCATCGTGAGCCGCTCGATCGGCGCATCGAGGCTGAAGAACGCCTCCTTCGCCAACACTGCTGCGATCTCCGCGCCAAAACCGGCGGTCACGTTGTCCTCGTGCACGATCAGGCAACGCCGGGTCTTTTCCACAGACGCCAGAACCGCCGCCTTATCCCATGGTGAGAGCGTGCGCAGGTCCAGAATCTCGACATCGACGCCCGAGGCCGCCGCAGCCTGCTCGCAGCGCTCGACCATCGCGCCCCAGGTAACGACGGTGAGCTCCGTGCCCGCCCGCACAGTGCGAGCCTTGCCAAACGGGACGACGTATTCGTCTCCCGGATACGGCCGGCGCGCCCAGGCGCCATCCAACATCGCGCGGTGCTCAAAGAATATCGTCGGGTCGTTGCCGCGCAAGGCGCAGCGCAGCAGCCCGACCGCATCTTCGGCGTTCGAGGGAACCGCGACGTGCCAACCCACCCCGTGAACCCACGCCACCTCGTTAGTCTCGCTGTGCCACGGGTCGCCGCACTTGAAGAATCCGCCGGGCATACGCACCACGAGCGGTGCCGCGAACCGGTTGTGAGTCCGCCAGCGCATGGTGCCGCAGTCATTGAGCTGCTCGGCGGCGGGATCGGCATATTTTCGGAACTGGATCTCTGCAACCGGCAGCAGGCCCGCGAGCGACATGCCCACGGCGCGTCCGATGATGCCCTCTTCGGAAAGGCTGGTATCAAACACCCGCTCCACCCCGTACTTTTCCTGCAACCCGAGCGTCGCGCCATGAACGCCGCCTTTCGGTCCCACGTCTTCCCCGAACACGACCATTCGGGGATTGGACGCCAGCTCGACATCGAGAGTGCGCCGGATGGCGGTCAGCATATTGATGCGAGTCCCCTCAGGATAGGGAACGGTGGTCGCCGGCGGAAACACATGACCATCCGGCGCCAGGCCGCCCTGCTGCTGCAGCTCGGCCTTGCCGTCGGCGGTAATCTCAGAGAATACATAGCGGCTGACCTGCTGCGCGTCGGGCAGCGGACGCGCGAGCGCCCGCTCAATCGCGGCCTCGACTTCGCCACGTGCCTGCATTGCGAGCCGCGTCCATTCGGACTCCGGCATCAGGGCAGGAACCAGGTGGCGATGTAGCTTTCCGAGAGGATCGCGAGCGCGCTCGAGGGCAACCACCTCGGGCGGTTTGTAGGCCTGGGTGTCCTGGCCCGAGTGACCGGAGAGGCGAGGTACCGTCAAACGCAATAACACCGGCACCCGGCGATCACGCACGAGCGATACCGCGCGCGCCGTGAGCTCCGTCGCCTCGGCCGGATCCGTGCCGTCGCCTTCGAGAATGGTGAGACCCGAGAAGGATCGCAGGTTCGCGGCGATGTTGCCCCCCGGGGTCTGGAGCTGCGAGGAGACGGAAATGCCGAAGCCGTTATCCTCGATATAAAACAGCATCGGCAACTGCAGTGTGGTAGCGACGGTCAGAGCGGACCAGAATCCGTTGGTTGCCACCGAAGCATCCCCGCCGAGCACGACCGCGATGCTGCGTGAATACGAGACATCGCCCAGTTCCTCGCGGCGGTACCGGATCGCCTGGGCCCACCCAGCGGCGGGAGTGTATTGCGCTCCGACCCCTCCGCAAGCCGGCAGCACCGTGGGTCCGCCGTTGCCGGGCATGTTGAACACAACCCCGATATCCCGCCCGTCGCTGAAGGAGCCGGATCGCGAGAGCGGGCCCGCGGCGGCATCCTCCAGCGTAATACCGAGAGCGAGCATGAGGGGACGGGAGCGGTAGTAGACGGTGACTCCGTCATGGG
>CAZDTG010000121.1:0-13682 GCA_964508005.1 uncultured Steroidobacteraceae bacterium | reverse complement strand
TCAATGCCCTGGTGACCGTTCGCGCGCAGATTTCGAAGAACAGCACGGCCCTGATTGCGCAGGATGACCCGCAGCCGGTCATCGGCGCCACACATAGGGACTCCTCGAGGGCGAGCTCGGCGGCCCTGCAGGCGCTGCAATCCGCCGACTTCGCCGATCATCTGCACTACGCCGCTGCCCTTCGAGCCACGTGGCAGAAAGTCGAAGCGCTGCAATTCACCGTCGATGCGCTGGCAGGCCGCGCACGGCCCGAGAGAAATCTGCACGCCATCGACGAGTGGCGCGAGGCCGTCGACGATCTGGTGGACACCCTCAGCGCAGCATCCGCTGCGCTCGGCAACACGGTCAGGATCGGCGATCCGATGATTGCCGAGATGGTGCAGATTCGCCGCACCGCCTGGACCATCCGCGACCGCTATGGCCGGCAATGCTCGATGTTGCGTCCTAACGCGGACAGGAGCTTGGCTCTGGATCCGGCGCAGCTCGAGACCTGGCACGGCAATCGCGCGATCTACAGCGCCGCATGGGACACTCTCGATGAATTTCTGTTGCGGCAGGGCGTATCGGCAGCCATGCGCAAGCGCGTGGAGATCGCCCGCAAGGAAACTGCACAGGCGCAGGGCAAAGTGGATGCGCTCGTGGCGCGGTTCGACGGCTCGGGCAAACCGGCTATCGCGGGCGCCGCATGGACGGCCCTCTGCGACGGCCCGTTCGAGGCAATACTCGCCATCGCCCAACAGGCACAGGTGGAGGCCAACCAGCACGCGCGAGCCATTCGCGCCGACTCGTTTCGCATGCTGCTCATCGCCGGCGCGGACCTGTCCTCCGTGATCGCGTTCAGCGCCTTTGCGGTCTTCAACATCCAACGCCGACTGTCCCGCCCGATGAAGATACTGACGGCGGCGGTCGCCCGCCTGAGCCGCCGCGAATTCGACGAAGCGGTTCCCTCGACCGAGAGCCCTGACGAGCTGGGCAGCCTGGCGCAGGCGCTCGAAACCCTTCGTGCCAGCGCGCTCGAGGCCGAGCGCCTGCAGCAGGCGATGAGCCGCTTCACGGCCGATGCTTCTCACCAGATGCGCACGCCGCTTACCATCCTGCGCACCCACATCTCGGTTCTGGGCGCGCTCATTCCGGCGAGCCATGAAACCTATGCCTCGTTCAAGGACATTCAGGAAGCGGCCGATCGCCTGGAGCGCCTGCTCATTCAGCTGTTGAAGCTGGCGCGGGCGGACGGCAGCCAATCACCCGACAAGGAGCTGGGAAGCGTCGACCTGCGCGAGCTCATTCAGGAGACTGCGGCACAGCATGCCGCGCAAGCTCTGGAGGCCTCGATCGATTTGCATTTCGAAGCGCCGCAGCGGCGCTTCCCGACGCAAACCAACCCGATCATGATCAACGAGATTTTCTCGAATCTCATCGACAACGCGATCCGCTACAACAATGCCGGCGGCAGCGTCCTCATCAGGCTCTTCGAGGCCGATGACAGGCACGTCGTCGAGGTGGAAGATGACGGCCCCGGAATCCCGGCGCCGGAATACGAGAAGGTTTTCACGCGATTCTATCGGTTGAGCCGCGATCAAAGCCGGGTAGGCAGCGGGCTGGGGCTGGCGATCGTCCAATCCCTTGCCGCGACTCTGAATGCCGGGATCAGCATGAGCACCGGCCCGAACGAACGCGGTCTGCGAGTGCGTGTCGTGCTCGACAAGGACAGGCGCTCCCTGGCCGCCGCGCACGCGGACGAACCCCGCGAGCAGGCCCAGCTGGCCACTCCATAGATTCCAGCGAAATCGGGCCTGGGAAACCGAGCCCCGTAACCGCTCCTGGAGCCGACGAATCCAGCCCGTGCGGTGAGCGGGCCACCGCGCAAATCAGCTCTTTCCCCAAGAGTTTTCCGTCTCATGACAGCTTCTTGACAGCTGGCACCCCCCATGATGGCTCGGAGCAGGCCGACCCGCGTGTCTGTAAGGGGTCGCAGTTCGCGCCGCGCCAGCTCTCAACCGCCCCGGCAGCTCTACCGCGCCACGCCGCCGAACTGCGGCGGCTGCAATCGGGGTCGCCAGAATATTAGAACTAAGGGGAGAGATCATGTCGCGTAAGTCCAAGAGGAACTCCAACAAGAAATCCGCCCGGGCCCGCACGGCCTGGCTGGGATTGCCGCTGGTGTCCGTGGCGCTCGGACAGCAGGCGCCGGACGCCGGCACGACCTTGGAAGAGATCACCGTGACCGCGACCCGGCGCGCGGAGTCGCTGCAGTCGGTGCCGCTCGCGGTGCAAGCCATCACCAATGAGCGGCTCGAGGCCCTGCACATCCAAAGCTTCGATGATTATGCAAAGTTCCTGCCCAGTGTGTCCTTTCAGACCGCAGGTCCCGGCTACGCGCGCGTCTTGATCCGGGGCATCTCGTCCGACCACGACCCGAACCACTCGGGACCTCAGCCCACCGTCGGCGTGTATATCGACGACCAGCCCATCACGACGATCCAGGGCGCCCCTGACATACACATGTACGACATCGCCCGGGTCGAGGCGCTCGCCGGACCTCAAGGCACACTGTATGGCGCGAGCTCGGAGTCCGGTACCGTGCGCATCATCACCAACAAGCCGGACCCGTCGGCCTTCCGGGCCGGCTACGATGTGCAGGGCAACTGGATGGCCCACGGCGGGCCGGGAGGCACCGCGGAAGGGTTCGTGAACGTGCCGCTGTCCAGCGGCGCCGCGATTCGCCTGGTGGGCTGGGACGAGCATACCTCCGGGTTCATCGATAATGTGCCGGCGACACGCACCTTCGCGGTCACCGGTGTGACAATCAACAACTCGGCGTTCGCAAAGAAGCATTACAACGATGTCGATGTCTACGGCGGGCGTGCCGCTCTCAAAGTCGATCTGAATGACAGCTGGACCGTCACTCCGGTCGTGATGGGCCAGGAAACGAAGACGACGGGCGTCTTCGGCTTCGATCCGGCAGTCGGCGACCTGCAGGTCAGGCGCTTCCATCCGGATAGCACGGACGACCACTTCATCGATGCCGCGCTGACCGTCGAGGGGAAGATCTCCAACATCGACGTCACCTACACGGGCGCATTCCTCAAGCGGCAGAACAACACCGAGTCCGATTATTCGGACTACACCCTCGCCTACCAGGCCTACGCCAGCTACGCGCAGCTGTGGGTCGGCCCGAACAACAGCCCGATCGACCCCTCGCAGGAGATCATGGGCAAGGACAGATTCCAGAAGGTGAGCCAGGAGCTGCGCTTCGCCACGCCGAAAGAGTACCCCTGGCGCGCGATCGGCGGCTTGTTCTACCAGCGCCAGCAGCACCAGATCGAGAGGGCTTACGTCATCGCGGGTCTCGATCCGGCTTACTCGATCCGGGGCTGGAAAGACACCTGGTGGCTCACGGAGCAGATGCGAGTCGATCGGGACTACGCGGCGTTCGCCGAGTTGAGTTACGACATTCTGCCGGGCCTTACGGTGACGGGCGGATTGCGCGAATTCAAATACAATAACACGCTCGCGGGCTTCACCGGCATGGCCGCCGGCAATCCAATAGCCGGTAACGTCGGGGAAAATGGCTGCATCAGCCCGGCGGGCATCTACGGCGGCCCGTGCCTCTCGTTCGACAAGGCTTCGAAGGATACAGGCAGCACGCACAAGGTGAACCTCACCTACCGGCTCGATGACTCCAAGCTGGTGTACGCAACGTGGTCGACCGGATTCCGGCCTGGCGGCATCAATCGTGCCGGCAACCTCGGGCCTTACAAGGCGGATTTCCTGACGAACCTCGAGCTGGGTTGGAAAGGCACGTTCGCCAGGACTTTCCGCATCAACGCGGCCGTCTTTCACGAAGATTGGCAGGACTTCCAGTTCGGCTTCCGTGGCGCCAACAACCTGACGCGCATCGCCAATGCCGCGGCCGCCGAGGTCTGGGGCGTCGAATCCGACCTCGAATGGTCCGTGACGCCAGCCTTTCTGCTCACCAGCGGGCTGACGCTGATGGACCCCAAGCTGAAGGATAACTACTGCGGGCGGCTGAACCCGGATGGCAGCCCGATGACGACCAATCCGTGCACGAACCCCAACGGAAAGACTTATGCCCCATTGGCGCCGGCGGGACAACAGCTCCCCAGCACATCCAAGATCAAGGGAAACGTCACGGCGCGCTACACGTTTCCGATGGGCACGCTGGAGGGGCATGTTCTGGCGGCGGCGCTCTATCAGTCCTCCGAATGGACCGACTTGCGCACCACACAGCGGGAGGCTCTGGGGGAGCAGCCGGCGTATGCGACGGTGGATCTCACGTTCGGCGCCGACAAGGGTGACATCTCGATGGACCTGTTCGTCACCAACCTGTTCGACAAGCGAGGCGAGCTCTTCCGGTATTCGCAATGCAGCAGCTGCGGACCCATTGCGACGTACGTCGTGCCGACACAACCCCGCGTAGTCGGGATCAGGTTCGGCGAGAAATTTTGAGATAATGGTTGCCCGGCGGCGGCAACGAGGACTGTATCTAGCTATGAGAATACTCAAGGTTGGTTTGCCAGTTTGCGCAGGATTGCTGGGCAGCGCCGCCGGGAGCGCAGGGGCGGCGGACGCGGGCCGGACGCCGGCGGCGATCACTCGCGCCGTCGATTCAGAGTCGGACGCGGCCGTGGAGCTCCTGGAACGGATCGTCGACATCAACTCCGGCACCTTCAATCTGAGCGGCGTGCACGAAGTCGGCAAAGTGCTCGAAGCGGAATTCACGGCGTTAGGCTTCCGGACACATTGGGTTTCGATGGATGCCCTCGGCCGCGCACCGCACCTGGTAGCTGAACACGACGGGCGGCGGGGAAAGCGCGTCCTCCTGATCGGTCATATGGACACTGTGTTCGAACCCTCCAGCCAGTTCCTCAAATTCGTCCGGCACGGCGACACGGCGGTCGGGCCGGGTGTCGTGGACGACAAAGGCGGTGTGGTCGTCATGCTCTCGGCTCTGAAGGCCCTCAAAGCCGCTGGTGCGCTCGATGGCGCGCGGATCACCGTATTCATTACTGCCGACGAGGAACAACCTGGCTCGCCCGTGGCAAAAGCGAGGGCAGCGTTCGTCGACGCCGGCAGGCACGCCGATGCGACCCTGTGCTTCGAGCCGGGGATGCGGGTGGACGGCAAGGACTATGTCTCGACGGCGAGGCGCGGCGCATCGAGCTGGACGCTCTCGGTCAAAGCGCATTCCGGCCACTCGGGTGCGATCTTCACCCGGGAAATCGGCGACGGCTCGCTTTTCGAGCTCAGTCGGATTCTCGCCCGGTTCCACGACGAGCTGCGAGAGCCCGATATGACGTTCAGCGCCGGGCTTGCAGTCGCCGGTGTGAGCACTCACATCGATCCCGCCGGCGGCGCGTCGGCTGACGGCAAGGACAACATAGTGCCGTCCAACGCGCAGGCTATTGGAGACATTCGCGCGCTCCGCCCCGAGCAGCTGAACCGCATTGAGGAGCGGATGCGCGCGATCGTCGCTTCGAGCCTTCCCGGTACACAGTCCGAGATTGCGTTCGACGATGGCTACCCGCCCATGGCACCGACAGCTGGCAATGCAGCTCTGCTGGAGCGCTACAGCGAGGCCAGTCAGGCGCTCGGCTTCGGCAGCGTGCAGGCACTCGACCCGATGCGACGCGGTGCGGGTGACTCTTCGTTCGTGGCTCCATACGTCGACACGATCTCCGGGATAGGTGCCGTGGGGGGCGGCATGCACACCACATCGGAGACGATTGACCTGAAGGACCTGCCGATGCAAGCCAAGCGGGCCGCCCTGCTCATTTACAACCTGACACGGCGCACCTAGCGACGATGGGACGTAGTTCGTCGTCCGGAGGCGCTTCGGATCCGAGCGGTACGCTGGAAGTCGCGCTTGCCCACGCGGCACGGCTGCTCGAAAGGAATCCCGGGCTCGCGGGCGAACAAGCACGCGAAGTGTTGAAGGCCGTTCCCGGCCACCCGCAAGCGCGTCTCATTCTCGGCACAGCGCGCCGGTTGTCGGGGCAAACCGGCGCAGCGCTCGCCGTTTTCGAGCCCCTGGCTCGCGAGCAGCCCCGCTCCGCGGCGGTCGCTCTCGAACTCGGAATCGCCCTCGGCGAAGCGGGTCGCGCTGCGGAAGCAGTCGCCGCGTTGCAGCGCGCCGTGCAACTGACGCCAGATCTGTCGGACGCCTGGCGCCTTCTCGCGGACCATTTGGATGTGATCGGGGATGCGGAGGGAGCCGATCACGCGCGCGCGCTCTACCTGAAGGCGGCCACAAAGGACCCGCGACTTCTGGAACCCGCGCGGGCCCTGGTCGAGAACGACCTTGCAGCGGCTGAAGCGCTGCTGCGCGCGCATCTGAAGCAGTACCCCAGCGATATAGCTGGCCTGCGTATGCTGGCCGAGGTCGCGGCGAGACTGCGTCGTTATCCCGATGCGGAAGCACTTCTGGCCCACTGCCTCGAGCTTGCGCCAGGCTTCGCTCCCGCGCGCTACAACTACGCGCTCGTCCTCTATCGCCAGGCCAAGTGCGCCCAGGCCCTGCCGCACATTGAGCGTCTGCTCGCGTCGGACCGGCAAAATCCGAGCTATCGCAATCTGCAGGCCGCCGTGCTCGCGACCCTGGGCGAGTATTCCGAGTCGCTCGAGCTCTACGAGGCCGTCCTCGAGGAATTCCCGGGGCAGGCCAAAATCTGGTTGAGCTACGGCCACGCCCTCAAGACCGCCGGCCGGCGCACCGAGGGCATCGCGGCTTACCGCAAAGCGCTGCTCATCCAGCCGACGCTCGGCGAGGTCTATTGGAGTTTTGCGAACCTCAAGACGTTCCGATTCTCCGCTGAGGACGTTGCGACGATGCGCGCAGCGCTCGGGCGCGATGACCTTACCATGGACGACCGCCTCCACTTCGAGTTCGCACTCGGCAAAGCACTCGAGGACACTGCATCCTACGAGGAGTCTTTCGAGCACTATGCAGCTGGCAACGCGATCCGGCGCAAACAGCTTCCATACAACGCGGACGAAAACACGGCCTACGTGCGTCGATCGAAGGCGCTCTATACGCCCGAATTCCTCGCGGAGCGCGCCGGCGCGGGCGCCCCTGCACCGGACCCGATCTTCATTCTGGGACTTCCGCGCGCCGGGTCCACCCTGCTCGAGCAAATCCTGGCGAGCCACTCACTCGTCGAGGGCACGATGGAGCTGCCGGATATCCCGGCGATCGCGCGCGATCTCGCGGATCGGACCGGGAACGATGCGGAGCCGCGCTATCCGCAGGCAGTGGCCAATCTGACGCACGCAGAGCTACGTGAGCTCGGCGAACGGTACCTCGCCGCCACACGAATCCAACGCAAAACCGCGGCGCCGTTCTTCATCGACAAGATGCCGAACAACTGCCTGCATGTCGGACTCATTCACCTCATCCTGCCGAACGCGAAGATCATCGACGCCCGCCGGCACCCGCTCGGCTGCTGCTTGTCCGGCTTCAAACAGCACTTCGCACGCGGCCAGAACTTCTCGTATGGGCTTGGTGACATTGGCCGGTACTACCGCGATTACGTCGAGCTGATGGCGCACTTCGACACAGTCCTGCCGGGACGCGTCCATCGCGTGTTTTACGAGCGCCTCATCGAGGACACCGAGGGGGAAGTCCGGCGGCTGCTGGACTTTTGCGGACTTCCCTTCGAAGACCAGTGCCTGCGCTTCTACGAGAACGACCGCGCGGTGCGCACGGCAAGCTCCGAGCAGGTTCGGCAGCCCATATTCCACGAAGCCGTCGACCACTGGCGGCACTACGAGGCCCGGCTCGGCCCCTTGAAAGAGGCGCTGGGTGCGGTGTACGAGTGCTACCCGGAGGTCCCCCCGGTGTCTGTCGGCCCCAGCTTTCGCGCCAACGCTGACGGCCAGCGTGTTTGATCCCGGCATGGGTCAGGACGCGCCGCTCGCCAACATGGGTTTCGCGCAGCACACCCCGAATTTCGATCGCGCCAGCGAGCTTCGGCTCCGCCTTTTGCAGGCATCCGTTGCCATGCTGCCGTTAACGCTGTCTGCACGCCGTCACGTCGGCGTACAGTAAGTCAATCGAGCAGGAGCGCGTCCATCGCGCCGCGAGGCCGCACCCCCCCTGCTCGCCAGAACGCTGGAAGGAGGAGTCCCATGTGCTACGAGGCGAGAATCTTCAGATTGGGGGCGAAACGGAAAGCGACGAAGCCTGAGGAGGTGGAGCGCGAAATGGAGCGCGCCCGCGCAAATGTACAACCGGCTCGGCCGGCGCTCGAACGCGAGATAACACCCCGCAAGGAAGTCGAACGCGAGTTCGAAGAAATCGTTTAGCCGCGGTCGCGACCAGGCCCTGGATCGCGGTTGTGACGGCGACCCAGGGTCTGTCTTCGAGGGAGGGAAGCTCATGCTCTAGACCGCGATGCGCGATCGCGGCTTCGAGTTTCACAGGCCGTCGGTCATCGAGGAGCTGGATCATGGCGACATTCATCAGCTTGTTGAACTTTACCGACCAGGGCATCCGGAACATCAAGGAGTCACCGGGTCGATATGATGCGTTCAGAGCCATGGCTGAAAAGCTGGGCGTAGCGGTGAAAGGGTTTTACTACACGGTGGGACGCCACGATATGGTGGTCATCATGGAAGGGACCGATGAGGCGGTCACGACCGCGCTACTCAAGGCGGGCTCGCTCGGTAACGTACGGAGTCAAACGCTGCGTGGCTTCTCCGTAGAGGAAACCAAGAAAATGATTGGAAATCTCCCGTAACGCGCTCGCGTGTAATCGAGCCTGGCGCGCGTGCATTTTGTGGCCGCGATGCTCGCCGCCCCGCCCGTTTTGGCCGAGCTCTCCGCAAACCTCCCACCCCGATCAGCGCTCCTGGGATGGGATGGGAGGTACTCCTCGAAGTCCGTTTATTGAGGCTGCGGTGTGATGCGCAGATAGGGCCTGGGTGCCTTCCAGCCGGCCGGGAACTGCGTTTTGGCTTCTTCGTCCGACACCGATGTCGGAATGATGACGTCGTCGCCGCGCTTCCAGTTTACCGGCGTCGCTACGTTATGCGTGGCGTTCAATTGTATTGCATCCAGCACGCGCAGAACCTCGTCGAAGTTCCTCCCGGCGCTCATCGGATAGGTGAGCGTCAACCTGATCTTCTTGTCGGGTCCGATCAGAAAGACTGAGCGAACGGTTGCATTGTCCGCAGGTGTGCGCGACTGGGCCTCTCCCCTTGCTTCCGCGGGCAGCATGTCGTAGAGCTTGGCGATCTTCAGCTCCGGATCGCCGATCAGCGGATAGTTGACCGGCGTCCCCTGCGTCTCCTCGATATCCTTCGACCACCTCTTGTGATCCTCGACGGAGTCCACGCTCAGCCCGATGATCATGGTGTTGCGCTTCGCGAACTCCGGCTGCAGACGCGCCATATAGCCCAGCTCGGTCGTGCACACCGGGGTGAAGTCCTTCGGATGCGAGAACAGAATTGCCCAGCCATCGCCAATCCATTCGTGGAAATTGATTTTGCCCTCCGTCGTGTCAGCCATGAAATTGGGTGCCTCGTCACCGATTCGTAATGCCATAGAGCCTCCGGGTGTGACTCTTTGTCGATGCCCCCGCCTTCGACAGGGTTAAAGTCTGCGCTTTCGGCGGTATTCTAGTCCCGCTTGATGTCCTTGGATCACTCGGAATTGGCGACCGAGCCTGTGAGCTTTGGGCACAATCTTGAGCTGGGCGCACGCCAGCGGGAGGCCGTCATGATCTTCGAACAGATTGCGACGGGTGGCTGTCAGTCGTATCTCGTGGGGTGTACCGCGACCTGTGCAGCGGCCCTCATCGATCCGCAGAACAGCCAGATTGACCGTTATCTTGGACTTGCCGCGCGCGACGGCCTGCGCATTCGATTTCTGATTGACACGCATACGCACGCCGACCACTTTTCAGCAACGAGGGAGCTCGCACTCAGACTCTCTGTGCCAGTGGTCATGCATCGGATGAGCCCGGCATCGTTCGTCGACATGCGCGTCGACGATGGAGAGATGATCGCGGTCGGGCAGTTGCGGCTGGCCGTGATACATACGCCCGGCCATACGAGCGATTCGATGTGTCTGCTCGGCGAGGATCGCATTTTCACCGGCGACACTCTACTCATCGGCGCGACCGGCCGTACCGACCTGCCCACCGGCAACCCGGAGGCACTGTACGAAAGCCTCTTCCACTGCGTTCTGCGTCTCGATCCGCAGCTCAGGGTGTTCCCGGCACACGAGTACAAGGGCCGCGGCCACTCCACGATCGCGCAGGAGCTCGCGCAAAACCCGCGATTGCAGCGGCGCGACCGCGACGAGTTTGTCGAAATGATGCGCAATCTCAATCTGACGATGCCCACTCACATTACGGAGGCCCTGCGAGCGAACATGAGCGGGGCAAAGACCGTCGCACAACTGCTCGCAGAGGCTGCCGCACGTGTTCCGTTCATGTCACTCGCGGAACTCAAATCGCATCTCCAGGATGATGATGACTTGATCGTGCTCGATGTGCGTGAGCGCGAGGCCTACGAGGAGGGCCACATTCCGAGGGCGCGCCTTCTGCCGCGGGGCCAGCTCGAGCTACGCGTCAATGAGGATCTGCCTGATCCGGTCCGACGGATCCTCACGTACTGCGAGTCCGGCCGCATCTCGACGCTTGCGGCCGCCACTTTGCGGGATATCGGGTTCCAGCGCGCAATTGCGCTGGATGGCGGCATGAAAGCCTGGCGCGAAGCCGGCTATCGGATCGAAACCGGAAATCACACTTGAGAAGGAGAAACCACGACATGATCCACGGACCCTAGCGGATCGGCGCCATGAGGTGCTGATAGGGCGTACCAGCCCACATCACGTAGGGGCTCGTAGTGTCTGGATCCGCGCTCTTCGGATAACTGTCATAGAAACTGGCATCGGCGCCAACGATCATGATGTGCGGCCCTGTCTTGATCCAGTGACTGGCGGCAGCCGGTTTGGTGGCGTACGGGTCTGTATTACTGGCATCGGTACCGCCGGCCAGCATGTACATCAAGCCAACCTTTCCCGCCGGCGGAGTCTTGTGGTTCATATAGGCATCCAGCCATTCCCCGCCATTCTTGTCCCAGCACATGGGGTCAGGACCCGGTGTCGAGGGATCGTCAGGCATACAGGTGAAGCCATTGGTCCCTTTGCGCAGCGTGCGCATACCGCCCTTGGGGTCGGGGGCCACGATGGTGGCATTCTCAGCGATTTTCCTGGGTGCCGCCTGCATGGCGCTCGTAATCAACTGCTCATCCGTCGGAGCCGACTTGGCGCCTGCGGCAGTCGCGGCGTGGTGCGTCGTGGGCGCGCGGGCGGCAGGCACGTCGGCCCATGCGGATCCAGCCAAAACCAGGATTGCGGCGCCGGCACAGACCAATCGAGTTGACGTTCTCATTCAACCCCCCTTGGCAGAAATTGTGTGGTCAGCTTATCTGGCTCGTTGATCTTACAACGACTGCAACTACGGTTGAAGGGGGTCAGTCATGATTTCGTCTCGACATCACCGCATGTTGAGGTAGGCCGTCCTCGCTGCCGCCAGCTGCCCCATCACATGCGCCTTCTCCAGCGGGGAATTCCAGTGAGGATAGGCGGCAGTGGACTCGGCGACGCGATCGATCCAGGCGATGAAGAAGTCGGCATCCGCCGGTGAGCGCTGCTTTTGGCCTGCAATGTCCACGTAGATCGGGCTGGTCGTCGCGTAGACATAATTGTCGAGCACCGGATAACGCGCACCGTCGGTGGAGGCCCGCAACAAACACCATCCCGGCTGCGGCAAGCTCAGCGTCCCGGAGTAATCGCCCTGCGCCACCGCTTTGCCGCGGACGAGGGCCCTGACGAGCTTCCCATTGCAAACGAGATCCAGGTGATCGACCGGGACGATCGATTGCAGCCGGGCCCGGAACACGACGCCGCGCGCGGGGTGATCGTAATGCAGCTCATCGCCGATGCCGGCGTCCCCGATCGTCAGCCCGAGCAATGGCCCGTTGGTTGCAAAGGTATGGCCCCGCTTGATCGCCTCGAGAAAGTCACCCGGTGCCAGCCGGCCGTCGGGCACGCGGGCGTAGACGCGATTCATCCCGACAGGCCCGCGCAGCGAGGCGAAGTTGGCCATGGTGTCACTGCCCGCGGCGGCGGGAATGCGCCAGCCGAGATTCAGCAGCCGATACCAGACGTCGGCAGTCGAGCGATGATCGCTGAAGCCCACGATCTCCATGTAATCGACTTTGCCGAGCGCCACATCGACCGGCAACTCATTGGTCAGCGCTTCCTTGGAGTCGTGCGGATCAGGCGGAGAGTCGAAGGGATGAGCATACCCCACCAACCCGCCTCTGGCGTGCGCGAGATCCGCGACGTCGGCGTTGCTCGGGTACAGGCTGGAGGCCGCAGTGTTGGGATAGCCCGCATAGCCGGGGAGTATCACGCCGTCTGCGAGGCCCAGGATTCCGAGATGGCCCCAGTAGCTCGTGTGGTACTCCTGGCCATGCACGATGAGCGTCTCCGGCCGGGAAGCCGGATCGAGCCCGAGCCCGCTGTAGACGATGTCTGGAAGGCGCTGCTCCTTGTTGACGATCAGCGATTCGACGACGTTCAGATCTTCCGCACGAGCCTGCGTCACCAGGTGCGCCGGCGTATTCCGATAGGCGCCGCCGTAATTCATGTGGACGTGCACATCGCCGCTCACCCAGCGACCTTGCGCAGGGACAGACCAGCGTCCGCCGCCCATTGCAACCGGCAGTTCCGCTGTCTGACCCGCGCCGACGCTGACATCGTGTTGCTCCAGGCGTCTCTGGAAGCCCTGCATGATCTCGACCCGGACCAGCCCGGCCGGGACTGCGAGCGTGGCATCGCCCAGGGCATGAAAATAGTGCGCTTCGAATGCCCGTTCCTTGCGATCGAACCCGTCATCGGCGTGGATCCACGCATCCGCCGGGGCGTGGAACAGTCCGGTCGAATCCGTGACGCTGACACGCGCGGCGGCGGCAAGTCCATCACGATCCCGCAACGAAATATGCAGCCGACCGCCCGGCTGCAGATAATTCCGCTCGTCCGTGTGGAAGGGTTGAATCTCACCGCCCGGAATGGGCACGATCTGAATCTGCGTGTTCCCGAGACGATTGGCGATGAAGGCGATTCGCGTGCCATCGGGCGACCAACGCGGATTCACCTGGTCCCAATCCCCGAAGGTGATCGCGAAGGGATCGCCGCCGCCGGCGGGGATGACCCACAAGTTGTGCCAGGAGCGCCCTGCATAGGATGCGAACACCAGCCGGCTGCCGTCGGGTGAGAAGTCCGGGCGCGCCCGCCAATTGGTCTCCTCATAGTGTATTTCCCGCGACGGCCCCCCGGGTTGCGCCTCCATGCGCCAGAAACCGCCCGTCCCGTAAATGTGGTTGCGATTGGAAACGTAGAGAATCTCCTTTCCATCGCGCGTCCATACCGGACTGATCTCATGATCGATGCGGCTGTAGTAGTAACGGGGCAACTCACTCGCATGCTCTCCCGTGAGTCGCTCCACATGCGTCAGCTTGCCCTCGCTGAACTCGGCCACGAAGATATGGAATTGCCCGTTGAAGGCGCTGGAGACAAACACCAGGCGCTTGCCATCGGGAGAAAACCGCGGCTCGACGTTGACCGCGCCGTTTTGCAGCAAAGGCCG
>CAZDTG010000120.1:0-13739 GCA_964508005.1 uncultured Steroidobacteraceae bacterium | reverse complement strand
GTCCGCTCTCCGGCTTGCGCTGAGTGCACCCTCCTCCCCGCGACAATTCGCCACCAAGCTTCCCGACAACCCGCGTGGAATCTAAATTAGCTTCACAACATCATTCTGGCGATATTGTTGTGAATTTTGTGGCTCGGTCAATCAAGGGGCGGAGCCAGCGGACGGTCCCGGTGCCTCAATGGGCATCGCGCCAGTCCATCGCCGCGCGTGCCTCAAGGCACTCTTTGAGCACCACCGCATGATTGAGTTTCTGATCCCGGGCGGCGTAGAGCAGCGTCACGCGCTCCCGCGAGGCACGCTCGCGGAGACCGTCCAGCAACGAGGCGTGCTCAGTGAGCTCCGCCAGATATCGATCACGAAACAGCGCCCAGCGTTCCGGCTGGTGTGCGAACCATTTTCGTAGCGCAGTACTCGGCGCGACATCGCGCAGCCATTCGTCGAGCTGCGCCGCCTCCTTCTTCACGCCGCGCGGCCAAATGCGATCGACCAAGACGCGATATCCGTCTTTTCGAGAGGGCATCTCATAGATGCGTTTGATACAAACGTCCATATCGGCTGTCGCCTCCGGCCGCTTCTCGGCGAGGGCAATGTTGGCCTCGTGCGATTAAGGATGTACCTCGCATCCTTGATATCCCACCAGGCCTCAAAGCAGCGCGATCCGCCCGAAGCTTTGCCGCGGGCGGCCGCCACGCGAACGCGCTGCTCGGTACCGCTCCCTCGATACCACTTCGCATGCGGCGCTCGCGTCCTGATGGTGCGATAATCACTGGTATTGAGTGCCGTTGCTCAACAAAATGTTTCGCCTCGCACGCTGAGCAATTCAACAGTCCCGAGCAGACACTTGCCCGAGCGGCTACCGCGCGGCCGCCGATCGCTTCTACGCCGAGCGACCCCAACTGACGATGCCGACGTATCGGTGGTTATTCAGGATGCCCGTTCCGCGGTTAACGGCGCGATGAATCGCGCTCGCGAGCCATTTTGTTCGCGGCGGCGCTCGCTTAGAGCGGGTGGTGTCGAGGAAAACAGGGGAATTCCACAAGGACGCTCTTGAGGCTCGCTCTCACACCAACGCGTCGAAGCCCCGCTTGCGGTAGAATCGGGTCGCGGGCGCCCGGCTTCGACATTCTGCACGCTCCATAGAGGACCGCGCATGTTACCTGCAGACCCGTGGATGTACCGGAACCTCAATGTGGTCTCGCCGTCCTGGGTGCACGAAACGTTTGCTCGCTCAGGTACAACGACCGCCTGAGATCGCCCTGCTTCGCTACACAATTGCTGACCCTGATCAGGAGTTACCACATGAACTACGACAACCGATTTTTCAGGGACGAGAGCGTTGAATTGAGTGGCAACCGGTTTCACGGGTGTACGTTCGAAAGATGCAAATTGGTGTATCGTGGTGACATCTCGCCGACTTTTCATGATAATCGTTTCATTGAGTCTGTTTTCGTGTTCGCCGACGCGGCAATGCGGACTATCTATTTTCTGTCCAATATCTATCATGCCGGTCCTGGCGGCCGCGAAGTTGTAGAGGACACCTTTGAGCGTATTCGGCAGCGCACAATTCACGGCCTGATGGCCAGCACAATCGCGCCGCACACACCAAATCATAGCCTGGAGCAGCAACCGGACTGACATACGATCTGGTCGTGCTGCAGGCCGCGCTCGTGCGGACGCGATTTGCCCGCGCGTCGTTGCAAGCTTCGCTCACCGCAAGAATGCCGCCAACCTCGTAAAGAAGGTGTAGTCCCCTTCCACCGCCATGAGCCCAATCAGAATCAGCAACACCAGCGGCGGAACCAGAATCGCAAATTTCAGCGCGAGGCGCTCCCAGGCCATATGCATGAAGATGGCGACGATCAGGCCTGCCTTCACCAACATGAAGGTGATAATCAGAGACCATCTCAGATAGCCATGCAGATGAAAGTAGTCGACGAGGTAGGAGAATGTGCTGAAAACAAAGAGCAGTGCCCAGATCCACAAATAGATGGCGATGGGATGTTGCTGGCCTTCGGCACGCTCGTGTCCGGCGGCTGTTTCCATTTTGCGCTCCTACCAGAGATAAAAGAATGCGAAGATGAATACCCACACCAGATCGACGAAATGCCAGTACAGGCCGGCAATCTCCACGGTCTCATAGCTTCCCTTGCGGTCGTAAAATCCGCGCCACACCCTGCTGGCTACGACACTCAGGTAGATCACTCCCGCCGATACGTGCAAGCCGTGGAAACCGGTGATCATGAAAAAGGTCGAGCCAAACTGCGGCGCGCCCCAGGGATTCCCCCAGGGACGAACTCCTTCCATGATGAGCTTGGTCCACTCGAACGCTTGCATACCGACGAAGGTGGCGCCGAACCCTGCGGTGATCAGCATCAGTGCCGTGGTGTTGGCGCGATGGCGGCGGTAGCCGAAGTTCACGGCCATGGCCATGGTCCCGCTGCTGGTGATCAGGACCATGGTCATGATCGCGATCAGGATGAGCGGAACCTGCGTACCCCCGATATTCAAAGCGAACACTTCGCTCGGATTCGGCCAGGGCACGGTGGTGGATATTCGTACATTCATGTACGAAGTGAGGAAGCAGGTGAAAATGAAGGTATCGCTGAGGAGGAAGATCCACATCATCGCCTTGCCCCAGGGCACGGGAAACGCCTGCTTGTCCGCCGACCAGTCGGAGACGACTCCCGGCAAGCCTGCACGCGCTGAGGTGGATTCTTCCGTGATTGTCAAGGGATGTTCTGCCGCGACTGCCGGCAGGACTTCTAGAGCAGAGGCGGATTCTCCGTTGGTTGTCAGGGAATTTTCGGACATATGCGTTTGATCCAAAGAGTCAGGTGGACAACAGCAAGGCGAACAGGACCAGCCATACCAACAGCAAGTAGTGCCAGTACACGGTGCACAGCTCCACGCTCAAGCGAAGATCGACCAGCTCGACGCCGGGTTGCGCCATCCTGACAACAGTCTTGACCCAAACGAGCAGGCCGCCGAGCAAATGCAGCCCGTGTACCCCGGTCAGCAGGTAGAAAAAGCCGATGGCCGGGTTGCTCGCCACAAAATGTCCGGAGGCGCTCAATTGGCTCCACGCCAGGAGCTGCCCGGCCAGAAACGCCCACGCGAGTGCACCACCCGCGATGAGCGCGATCCTCAGACGCTCCGCTTGTCCCCGTTCGACCGCCGCGCGCGCCCACTGCATGCCGGCACTGCTCAGGATCAGCATGGCGGTGTTTAGCCACAACACTCGCGGCACGGGGAGCGGATTCCAATCCCCGTGTGCGTGCTCCATACGCATGTAATAGGCGGAGATGAACAGCCCGAACAGCGAGGTGATCACGGCCAGCAAAGTCCACAGGCCGACCTTCGCCGGCGGCAAACGCATCGCGCTACCCGCGTCGAGCTCTCCAGGTGATCCTGACGTCTCCCACGGCTTAGCGGTCAATCTTCTTGCAAGCAACCCCCATACGACGACGCCCGTGAGCAGAGCCACGAACGCAACCGCAAGACTCACGCCTCGACTCCGTGCTCGCGTCCAGCGGGTGTCCGGGCATCGGGCGGTTGGTTTTGGGGTATGAAATCCTCTTTTGCACCCGGTACGCTGTAGTCATAAGCCCAACGATAGACCACCGGCAGCTTTGGACCCCAGTTGCCATGCTTCGGCGGCGTGTCGGGCGTTTGCCATTCGAGCGTTGTGGCCCTCCAGGGGTTGCCGCCCGCCGGCTTGCCGTGGCGCAGACTCCAGATCAGGTTGAACAGAAACACCAGTTGCACGGCCGCCACGAACAGGGCCGAAATGGTGATGGCGGCATTCACCCATTGGACCGACGGCGGTATGAAGTTGGTGCCGCCGAAGGCGTAGTACCGTCGTGGCACGCCCAGGATGCCCAGATAGTGCATGGGCAGGTAGATCGCATAGGTTCCCAGGAATGTCAGCCAGAAATGGATTCTGCCCAACGTATCATTCAACATGCGGCCGGTGATCTTGGGGTACCAATGGTAGATCGCCCCGAAGACCACCAGGATCGGCGACACGCCCATGACCATATGGAAGTGAGCGACGACAAAGTAGGTGGCCGACAGAGGCACGTCCACGGTTACGTTACCCAGGAATAGGCCCGTCAGGCCGCCGTTGACAAACGTGAATATGAATCCGATTGCAAACAACATCGGGACGGTGAGATGAATGTCACCGCGCCACAGCGTGAGCACCCAGTTGTAGACCTTGATTGCGGTCGGAACCGCGATAATCAGCGTGGTAGTGGCGAAGAAGAAGCCAAAATACGGGTTCATGCCGCTGACGTACATGTGGTGAGCCCACACGACGAAGCTCAGGCAGCCGATGGCCAGAATGGCCCAGACCATCATGCGATAGCCAAATATATGCCTGCGCGCGTGGGTGCTGAGCAGGTCGGAGACGATGCCGAAGGCCGGTAGCGCGACGATATACACCTCCGGGTGACCGAAGAACCAGAACAGGTGCTGGAACAGCAGCGGACTGCCTCCATTGTGTGTGGGTGGGAGTCCCATCGAAACCACCGCGGGCAGGAAGAAGCTGGTGCCCAGGAGGCTATCCAGGGTCATCATTACGGCGCCGACCAGCAAGGCGGGAAAGGCCAGCAGCCCGAGGACGGTGGCCATGAAAATGCCCCATACCGTCAAAGGCATGCGCATCAAGGTCATCCCGCGACAGCGGGCCTGCAGGACGGTCGTCACATAGTTCAAGCCGCCCATGGTGAAGGCAACGATGAATATGGCCAGGGAGAGCAGCATGAAAACGATGCCCCAACTCGCTCCCGGAGTACCTGGCAGAACAGACTGCGGGGGGTACAAGGTCCAACCCGCTCCGGTGGGACCGCCAGGCACGAAAAAGCTGGCCACCAGCACCAGCACGGCGACCAGATACACCCAGTAACTCAGCATGTTCATGTAGGGAAAGACCATGTCCCGGGCGCCGCACATCAGCGGGATGAGGTAGTTGCCAAAGCCCCCGAGGAACAGCGCGGTGAGCAGGTAGATCACCATGATCATGCCGTGCATGCTGATGAACTGCAGATAGTTGTTCGGAGTGATGACGGAAAAGACATGCGGGAACCCCAATTGCAGGCGCATCAACACTGACATGGTCAGAGCAACCAGGCCAATCGCAATGGCCGTAACCGCATACTGGATTGCGATGACTTTGTGGTCTTGACTCCAGATGTACTTCCTGATGAACGTCTGCGGGTCATGAAGTACGTGGTCGCGGTCGGCGATTGCAACGTATGCCATTAGAAACCCCTCCTCCGCATCACCTCGCCGCGCGCTTGTTGCCCGCGGCTCGGAAGCGGATCCCGGCCGGCGGCCCGGCCGTCACAACGTATGAATGTAGGCAAGGAGATCATTGATCGCCCGGTCATCAGGCAGAATATTGGCCATCAACGCCATTTGTGCGCCGGAGAAGTCCTGTGGATGAGCGCCGCGGATACCCTGCTGGAAATTGTGCAGCTGGCGGGCCAAATACCAGTCACTCATGTGCGCCAGCCGGGGGGCATTCGTCGACCAGATCCCCTGGCCGGCAGTACCGTGACAGGCCGCGCAGACCGTGTATAGCGATTTGCCTCTGTCAGGATCTCCCGCCAGCGTGGCTGGCGGAGGCTCATCCGGCAGAGAATCGATGTAAGCGACGACATTGGTTATTGCCGTGTCATCGGCGAGCGTCGCAGCCATCGGTACCATCTGTTTCGCATAGATGTCCTTGTCGTCGGCCCCGCGGATTCCCTGCTTGAAATGCCGCAATTGCCTGGCCAGGTACCAGCCGGCCTGGCTGCTCAACTTCGGGGCGTTCAGTGTCCGGTTTCCCTGCGCCTGGGGCCCATGACAGGCGCTGCACACCGCATAGAGCGCCCGCCCTGCCACGGCATCGCCCGCGACCTGAGCTCTCGTTTCGGAGTAGGTTGGTTGCTTGGCCAGCCATGTTGCGAACGCACCCGGTTCATCCACTACGACACGGCCGCGCATGGCGAAATGCGCCAGGCCGCAGAGCTGTTCGCACAGAACGTCGAATCGCCCGGTCCTGGTGGGGGTGAGCCAGAAATAAGTGACCATGCCCGGCACCATATCCATTTTGACCCGGAATTGCGGCACGGCGAACTGGTGGTTGACGTCTTTGGAGCGCAGCAACACCTTGACCGGCTTGTTGACAGGCAGATGCAGCTCCTGGCTCGATATCAGGACGTCGTCTACGCCCTTGGGATCCTTTGGATCGATGCCGAACGGGTTGTCAGGACTGATGAGCTTGGCATCTGTGGTGCCCAACACACCGTCCCGCCCGGGAAAACGATAGCTCCAGGTCCATTGCTGGCCCACGACCTCAACCACCGCCGCATCTTTCGGTACGGTGACGAACCTGGCCCAGACAAACAACCCGGGGGCCAACATCGCAGCGACGCCCACCGAGGTCAGTATGGTGAGCCACCACTCGAGCTTTTTATTCTCAGGCGAGTACTGCGCCCGTTGTCCCTTGCGGTGACGGTACAGGAAGACCGCACCGGCCATGAACAGATTGACGGCAACGAAGACGATCCCGGTGACCACGAACGTGATGTTCACCGTGTCATCCATCATCGTCCAATTGGATGCGATCGGCGTAAACCACCACGGGCTGAGGAAGTGGAACAGGATCGTTCCAACGACCAACAGCACCAATGCGACTGCCATGGCCATCCCCTATTCCCTTTGCAGCAGTCCAGCTTCCGGACGCAGAGATTCCGCTGTGCGCTTCACGGCACTGAATGGATTGATGAAGTGCCGGTCGATTGCGGCGAGCTCCGCTTCCGGGTGTCTGGCGCGCATCATCTCTCTGACAGTCGCCTCGTGCTCCTGCCGGGCATAAATCAAGATCAGACAGCGACCCGCCTCGATGTCGCCGTGGAATTTGGCGAGCTTCCTGTTTTCGGTGGCTATACCCGTCAAGCCACCTTCCCAGGCGCCAAACAATGTGCCCACGGCAACCGTTGCGAAGTAGGCGATGCCTGGGACAGCGGGACCGAAAGGCTCGAATAACTTGAGCAGTCCGACGCCAATCAATCCGGTGCAGAAACCGATTGCACTGCCAATGAGCCCGTCGCGAATGAGATCGAGCGTCTCGAGGTAGTTGCCGGAATGTATATTCCGTTGCTTCAGCCCAGCCTCGTCCTTGGCTATGACGTGCAGGAAACAATCCTTCACGCCAAGCGCATGCAGATCATCGGAAATATGCAGAGCGCTGTCCAACGTCGGAGCCGGGTAATAAAGGCATTTCATTACTTCCCCCGAGGCACGATTTCGCGGCGGCTTAGGAATGGGTACCGGTCAAGGGTCTCCTGGGCTGACGGTTGTCATTGATGGGTGGCACCAGGTAAACCAGTGGAGCTCGCCGGCCCTCCCGGATTGGCTCCAGCAGCTTCCGAACCGCGTGGCGCGCGGACACGGCCATCGACCAGTTCTCGGCTGTCGAATGGTGCACTGCAGCGAAGAGCCGCATCAGGGCGTCCGCCGGCCGCAACGCGCACGGGTGGGTGCTGAAGCGTAGGTCGCGCTCTGGCTCGATGATCGAGCATTGCCTTGCTCCGGACTCGTGTCCACTAAGAGCGCCCGAGCGGAAGGAAGAGCGGCCTTACCTCCGCCGAGGCGTGGCTTATAACCCAGTCTCTCATAAGAACTGGCCGTTTTAAATGGGCGTGGGACCTACCTGTTCCTGCCCAAAAACCAGGCCAGAGTGCCAGCACAGAACAGGGAGACGGCGACAACTGCGAAAGGCAGCGCCGGCAGCCAGATTGGCACAGTGTGCATATCGAAGCGCCCGACAAATGCGGCAACCGCGATGTTGCCATGATTGAACCAAAGATCCAGCAGAAAGCCGCCGAAGCACCGTCACTGACGGTCCGACCCAGGCTCACGTTTGCCGCGCCGCAGGTCGGCGATCAGTGCGAGTGGCCCGGGAACAGACGGCAGTAGATGCAATCGGTCTCGGGCGAGCCCTCGATCCAGACATGCTGAATCCAGTACGGGCCCGCATGCTTGGCAGCTGCGTGCTCCCATCCGTGTTTCGCGAGATCGTGTCCCACTACGTCTGCCGGGTGAGCTTGCTGAAGAATCTCGGTCGCACGGGCCGTCTCGATCGCGCCACGCGGAAGCACGGTAACAGTCGCCGCGCCGTTGTCGATGCGCTGGGCGAGAATTTCAGGGTAATGCCGCTCGTCCTCGCGTTTCAGCAGTGTGCGGAAGTACTGGACGCACTTGCTGTGCGGAGAATCGGCTGGCTCGCAGCCGGCCCGGCCCAGCTCACAGGCGGCCGTGAGCTCGACGCGATCGGTAGGGAACCCGTCTCGGACCAGCATCACCCGGACGCGCTCGGCCGTCTCGTAGTCGTTGAATACCGCGAGTAATACAGCGCTCATGTCTCCCCCTGACGGTTCGGGTAAAGGGAGTGGTGTCGACTGACTAAAAAGATTGTACTCCTTGTAAGTAGCAAGGAGGAGGATGTTGCGACACTCCTCGCAGGGGCCGAGAGCGTCCCCTCGTGTTCGATGGCTTGTTTTGCCGAGACCAAGGCACCGCTGCGCGGTTTCTACATCAGCGCTCGCGGAGCTCCCAGGCATGCTCATCTGCCCACGCGCGGGCATGCGCGCGCGAGACGATACCTTCCGCCCGCCAGACGAACGCACAGCCCATGCGGTCAGCACGACAGTCGACCAGGGGCGTACTATGGACCTCATCATCCCGATCCCGGCACGCAGCCGCTCGCGTCGGGCGCCAGATACCGGGGTGGAAGCCGGAGCAGAGGCTCACCCGCCGATATCAGCGAGATATCAGGAGACGTCCATGACAGCGTCAATCAGCCTGGGCAGACATCAGACTCTCCGCGTCGACATCCGGCGTGTTCCTGCGCTCCAGTCGATCCTCTGGCTGCGTCACGGATGGGATGATCTGCGGCGCATCGGATTGCCCAGCGTTGCGCATGGAGCGCTCATTACGACCCTGGGAGGCATCTTGCTGATGCTCGGCAGCAGTCACCCGTATCTGATTGCTGCCGCGGTCTCCGGTTATCTTCTGGTCGGCCCGATCATGACAACCGGGCTTTGCGAGTTGTCGCGTCGCCGTGCCGCGCACGAGCCGCTCGGGTTCGATGAGTCGCTCCAGCCTATGACTCCCAACCGGGAAAGCCTGCTTTACTTCGGAGCGGTGCTCGCGATCGGCGCGGCGGCTTGGTTCGTCGCATCCCAGCTCGCGCTGCAATCGGTTCTGCACACTTCGGCGCCGAGTCTCGCCGTGACACTTTGGGGCAGCATTGCGGACAATATCAGCCGCCCCGAGCTACTAGCCTACGTCGGGTCGGGCGCAATTGTAGCCGCGGTCGTCTTCACCTTATCCGTCGTGTCCGTGCCTCTCATCATCGATCGCCATGCCAGCGCGCTGGATGCGATGTGGATCAGCGTCCAGACCACATTCCGGAATCTGCCGGCGATGCTCGTGTGGAGTACGCTCATCGTTGCGTTGACAGCGCTCGGCTTTGCCACCTTTCTCGTCGGAATGATCGTCGTGGCACCGATTCTGGGACACGCGACGTGGCATGCCTACCGCGACTTGATAGGCTAGAATCGAATCGACGCGGCTTGTCGTCTGCGCGGGGGGAGTTGGCGATCGTGACGACTTCTGCGGCAGCCGGCGCTGCCGACGAGACAGCACCCGAGGCGGATCAAAGAGCTGGCGGAGCGGAACGGCGTCCCGGATCGGAACCTGATCAGTCTTTATTTGTAGGAGTGCGCTGAGTCGGGGAAGACGCTCACCATGAAGTGGGGCCAGCCAAGCGCAATTCAGCCTGTCCTGGCAGCATGACACCAGCGGAGGTGCGCAATGCGTGTCGAAGCCTTTTCCTTCGGTTCCATCCGCATTGATGGCGTTACCTACACTCATGATGTAGTAATAGACCGCGGGCACGTCCTCAAGCGAAAGAAGAAGCCATCCAAGAAGTTCCGCGATGCCTTTGGGCATACACCGCTGTCAATGGAGGAAGATATACCCTGGAAGTGCCCACGGCTCGTGATCGGTACCGGCACCGGACGATTACCAGTCATGGACGAGGTGAAGCACGAGGCCAAGCGTCGGCACATCAAATTGGTGATCCTGCCGACCGCAGAAGCGATCATGGAGTTGAAAAGGCACCCTGACGAAGTCAATGCGATCCTGCATGTCACATGCTAGACCCTGCGTCGTAAAGCGCATTCAAACTGAACCCCTGTCGCGGCGCGAGCAACTACGACGGAGCAGGTAGGAACCGACCGGGGCGATCCGGTATTTGACACCGTTGTCGACCGGGGATACGGTCGACAAGTGTCGCGTTAGCACTCCACGCACTTCCGGGAGGCAGCGCTATGCCCCATTATATGACGCAGTTTGCATATACGGCTGAGACCTGGGCCGTGCTCCGATCGAACCCCACAGACCGCACTGGCGCGGTCAACGCAGTCGCCGAGAAGCTTGGGTGTCGAGTGATCGGCCTCTACTACCACTTCGGCGAGTACGATGGCGTTCTGATCTTCGAGGCACCGGATGAGACAGCGGCCAACGCGCTGGTGATGGCCGTGAGTGCACCCGGACACCTCAAGGCCACGAGAACCACGCGGCTGATGACGCCTGGCGAAGCCGTCGAGGCGATGCGTAAGGCGCAGAGCGCGGAATTCTATGCTCCGCGACGTTAGCGCGCGAGGGGTCGGGTAGCGGCATGGATAGAGTCGGCGCGCGGATGTCCTCTTGCACGACCACCAACGCTCTTCCGGCGCACAGCATGTCAGGAGATTGGACGGAAATCCCGCCAACTCGTCCGCATTTGTCCACCAGATGGACACTGGTCTCATTTTCTCGTGTTGGCATCATCTCGTCGAATCGCCGGATCGCCGGCGCCGCGATGACCGGCCGCGTTCACCCAGGCAGAACGGGCCTTTGCTCAGACCTTTCTCCACCGTTCACAGGATGCCTCTCTCCGCCATATAGTAACGAGGAGCTCGTAGGGCCATTGCGCGATCGACACGGGATACCCAAAGCCCCGAACCAGTCAGACCTTTTGCCGGCAGTCCTCATGTGCCTTCGTCTTCGGAGACTTTGTCCGTTGCTGTCTTTCATAGACGCCTTCGATCAACATTTTCGGAACGATGAGACCCAGGCTCATCGCCAGAATGATGATCAGTGCGGTCATGCCGCTCGAAACGGTCTCACTCAGCAGATCCGGAGTCATCGGTGAGCCTCCGGCAATTTGCACCAGACCGCTCGCCATCCGGAAAAGGTAGACGCCAGGCATCAACGATACGACCGAAGCAAAACCGATGGCCGCAAAGGGGATATGGCGGCGGTGCGACACTGGAGTGAGAATCGCACCTACGACAAAGCAGGCTACGAGGGCGCCGGTCGCGACCCCCATTCCGAAGACGGAGAGCGCCGCCCAACGCAGCGCGTGGGCCAGCATGCCGATCGCTACCGGCCACGGCAACATGCTTAAAGGCGTCGAGAAGAAGACGCTGTAGGCGAATACGGCGATGCCAGCAGCGATTACGTCCTGCCATAGCGGTACCGTCCTACCGGGGGGATCGACCGGTAAAGAGACACCCAGAAGCGTCAGGCCGAGAAGCAATCCCGTCGAAATCGCTACGACCACAAGCAGAGCATACGACAGTCGCGCAGCACCGAGATGAATGCGACCGTTCGCGAGATCCAACGCGCTGTTGAGAAGGTGCGGCCCGGGCACTAGCACCATGCATGGGCAGACTGCTACCAGACGTAATGAAGAGCTGAGGTCGTAGCGAACCGCCAGACCACCCACAATGCCCGCAAGAAGGGCAGCACCGAATGGCTGAACGAACACGTTTGTGCTCCGCTTTGCGAGGGCTCGGCGCACGACTGCCCCGCCGCCTGCGCTCAACAGTATCAGCCCGGCGGCCGCGAAGTGCTCGACGCCAAAAATCACGGCCAGCGCGACCGCGCCTGTTGCCGCCGCGAGCGTAAAGAGCCATGTGGGAGCCGGCGGCGCCTTGGCGATCGCCTTGATCGCAGGCACCGCAGACTCGGGTGGGAGCCGGCCTGCCTCCACATTTGCGATCGTGCTCATCGCGGCGGCTACTCGTTGCATGTCGACTCCCGTCGGATCTGCGAGCTCCGACCACAGTCGGCCGTCGTGCCCCTCGACCTTGAGTTGCATCTGACCCCAGCGCGGCATGACCTCGGCGCGAAATCCGAGTGCCTTCGAAAGCTGCTCGGCCGCAACGACAGTCTGCTCGGTCGATTGCCCATTCACGAAAAGAACTCGGGCAAAGGCGAGAACCAGTTCGCAATGTTCCGGCAGTGTCATGCGCGCCTCTGGCAGTTGATGCGTTCGGCTGCCCCGCCGTGGATCCGGCCCGAGTCGAGCCAGATCCACCCTCGGTACCGGGCAGGCTTCAGGCCGTGCCGCTAGCGGTTGGGCCGCTGGCCACGTACGGCCTCACCATCTTCTTCGGATCGACGCGGTCGAATTCGGCCTCCGTGACGAAGCCCAGCTTCAGCGCGGCCGCCTTTAGAGTCAGATCATTGTCCATGGCGTAGTGGGCGATTTTCGATGCAGGGGCTGCAGGTCGAGTGAGCCGCCCGTCAGCGGCAAGACTCGTACGCAAGCCCCCCCAGTCACGGAGCAGACGGTCGTCAAAGTCTGCGCCGTGCGCCATTCCCAGACCTGCGGCAAGGACTATTGCCTTGGCAAGTTGGGAGATGACCAGGAAATGGCCGGGCGGTCCCCTTTCGTACAACATCGATGGCGATGCCTACCCTCCGCGTTCACAGCGCGAATCACGTCGGGACCTCGGGTCTCAAGTAGGCGCGAATCACCTCCGGGTCAGGTTCTATTCCCAAGCCGGGGCTTTGTGGCACCGAGATCCGACCGCGCGCGGGGGTGAGCGCCTCGCCATAGAGTTGTGCTTCGAGATCGAAACAGCGCCACTCAATGAATGCATCGGCCGTCCCCAGCGCAGCCATTACATGTATCGCTGCCAGTAAACCGGGGCCGTCGTAGAAAGTGTGAGTCATGACGGTGACGTTGCGAACGGCCGCAATCGGAAAGACTTTACACAACTCGCTGATGCCGCCCATTTTTGCGGGGCTCGGTTGGACAAAGTCCACCGCTCCGGCCGCCATGAGGCGTTCGAAGTCCATGAGCGTCGACACGTTTTCTCCGGCGGCGATCGCAATGCCGCAGGTCTTTCGTAACTGCCCGAGGCCATCGTAATTTTCCGGTGGCCAGAGCGGCTCCTCCAACCATTTCAAACGAAATTCCTTGAGTTCTTCCGCCCTCCCTCGAGCTTCGGTCAATGTCCAGGCACAGTTCACGTCGACCATTAGCTCGACCTCGGGGCCGGCCTCCTCGCGAGCGGCGCGAATAGCCGAAAGCTCAATTTCGTGAAGCTTCAGACTGCGAAATCCAGCGTCGATCGCCCGTCGAACATTGGTGCGAATCAGTACGGGATCTGAAAAGCGAACCAGGCTCGCGTAGCAGGCTAGATCGGTGCGACCGCCGCCCAGAAGCCGGTAAACCGGCGCGTCGGCGGCCTTGCCTGCGATATCCCAAAGAGCGATGTCCACCGCGGAGAGGCCATAGAACAACGGCCCCCCTCGCCCGAAGACGTGCAGCTTTTTTCTGGACTTCGAGCATGAGAGGCGAAACCCGCGTTGCGTCCTGGCCGATGCACAGCGGCGCGATCAGCTCG
>CAZDTG010000119.1:0-14046 GCA_964508005.1 uncultured Steroidobacteraceae bacterium | reverse complement strand
ACATCGCGCCGCAGGCGGCCGCGATCCGCACCATCCATGTTTCCGACGCCGGACGGTTCGGATTCGCGCGGCTGCGGGCGGCAGAGCAGGGTATCGATGCCTTCGGGTACGTGGTGGCTAACAGGGTCATTGGCGCGGCGTTGTGGGAGAAGCTGCCGACGTCGGCAGGCATCGTGCTGAGGGTTCCGGCGAAGCCCGAGGCAATCGAAATCTCCCCTGAGGGGGCGAGGCTCACCGTGGTGGACGACTCCGGTGCGCGTGAGCAAGTGAACGCGCGCCTCCTCGTCGCGGCTGATGGAGCGCACTCGAGCGTGCGGGCCGCCGCTGAGATCGAAGCTGGGGTGGAGGACTACGACCAGGTCGCAGTCATCGCCAATGTTGCGGCGGATCGACCCCACGACGGCACTGCTTACGAGAGGTTCACGCCGTCCGGACCTGTTGCCGTGCTGCCGCTCTACGATGGCAGTTACGGTGTCATCTGGTCCTCCCGCCCTGAGCACGCCGCGACCATCCTGTCGCTTGATGACGGCAGTTATCTGCGAGAGCTGCAGGTCCGATTCGGATGGCGTGCCGGACGGTTTGTGCGTGCCGGCCGCCGTGTTTCCTATCCCCTGAAGCTGACCCGCGCGTCCAAGACTATCGGCACCCGCACCGTGTTGATCGGGAATGCCGCGCAGGCATTGCACCCGGTCGCCGGTCAGGGGTTCAACCTGGGCTTGCGAGACGCCGCGATGCTGGCCGAGGTGATCGCGAATCATCCTGGCGTGGGGGGTAGGGCTGTGGGGGCTGCCGGCACGACGGACTCTGAAGCGCAAGGTGCCCATGCCGCGCGTGCCGGCGCGCCCGCGGATATCGGCGCACCGGAGTTGCTCCAACGCTTTGCGGAGTGGCGAGCGGCCGACCGGGGTGGCGTCGTCCGCTTTACGGACGGGCTCGTGAAGCTCTTTGGCAGCTCGCGTCCGGGCGTTGGCTTGCTGCGAGATCTCGGGCTCCTGATGTTTGACCTGGCTCCGCCCGCCAAGAGCGCGCTCGCACGGGTGAGTGCGGGCTTCGGTGGGCCGGCGCCCCGGCTTGCGCGCGGACTGCCGGTCCGCGAGGAGTCTCCGTGACGGAAATATTTGATGTGCTCGTCATAGGCGGCGGCCCGGTTGGCGCGTGTGCGGCGGCGTTGCTCGCGCGCGCCGCAGGGGCGACACCGTTTCGAGTTGCCGTGTTGGAGCCTAATCGGCCGCAGATGCCGGCGGACGAGGTGTCCATCGATCCTCGGGTAGTCGCCATTTCCCGTTCCAGCGAGCGGATTCTCGAAGCCGCGGGGTCGTGGGAGCGTGTGACGCGTCTGAGTCCGTATGAGCGCATGCGCATCTGGCACGAGAGTGTTGCTCCGATTTCCCCCGGCTCGCTGGTGTTTGATGCGGCCGAGGTGGGCGAGCCCAATCTCGGGTATATCGTCGAAAATCGTGTCCTGCAGGCGGCGCTCCTCGATTCATTCGCCGCGGCGGGCGGACGGATCGAGCCCGCGCAGCTGGTGGGGCTGCAAATCGGTGCGGACCACGTGACTGTTGAGACCAGCGGCGGCACGCTGGCGGCCAGGCTCGTCATCGGCGCCGATGGTGCGCAGTCGGCAGTGCGAAAGGCGGTGGGCCTGACGGTGGATTCCTCTGAGTACCGCGAGACGGCGATCGTCGCGACGGTGGCGACCGAACGGCGGCACGAGAAGACCGCCTGGCAACGCTTCATGCGCAAGGGGACGCTCGCGTTTTTGCCGCTAGCGGATGGAACGAGCTCGATCGTGTGGTCCGCGGACGACGAGGTTGCTGCGGTGTTGCTCGGTGCAGCGCCAACCGACTTCGCTTTGCAGCTCGATCGCGCTTCTGACGGTGCGCTCGGAGCGACCCGATTGGTCAGTGAGCGCGCGTCGTTCACCCTGAGGCGTCTCGCCGCTCATCATTACGCGGCGCAGAGAGTCGCGTTGATCGGTGATGCCGCGCACGTGGTGCACCCGTTAGCGGGCCAGGGGGTGAACCTGGGCCTGCTGGATGCGGCGGCACTGGCGGAGCTCCTGCTCGAAGCGCGGCATGAGCGGGAGGATCCGGGCGCATTGCGCGTATTGCGGCAGTACGAGCGGTGGCGGAAGAGCGAGGTGGCGTTCATGAGCGCCGCGATCGATGCGTTCGATCGCTTTCTCGCGCATGGCCGTGGGCCGATCTCGCGGCTGGCGCAGCGGGGGTTGGGGTGGGTCAACCGCAGTCACGAGCTCAAGCGGTTTTTTATAAGCCGGGCGCTAGGCACCGCGGGTGAGTTGCCGCGAGTCGCACGACGAGCGCACCCGGCGGGCGAGCTGGGTGATGCAGGAATGGTGCCGCGCCTCCCTTAGGGACTGCGGTGAGTTGCTGTGGATGGCGCGACGAGCGCATCGGTGGGCGAGCTGCGCAACGCCGGGATCGTGCCGCGGCTCGCTTAGGCACGGCGGATGAGTTGCCGCGGCCGGCGATCCCGCCTCGCGCACGCGGCCAACAGTCTCAGCTCAGTGGAATGCGGTCGATCTTGGCCGCGCAGATGAAGTCGTTTTCGGACAGGCCCTTGATGAAGTGCGTCGTGAACTGCACCCGGCAGTAGTTGTAGCCGACTTCCAGATCCGGGTGGTGGTCCTCGATGTTGGCGATGTGCGCCAGTGCATTCACGAAACTCATCGTGCGGTAGAAGTCCTTGAACTTGAAGGCGCGGCGAATCACGCCCGCCTCCATGTTCAGCACCCAGTCGCTCGCCAGCTGCGCGAGCAGCTTCTCGGCCTCGACGCGCGTGAGCGGCGGGACACCGCCGGTACACGCCTGGCACTTCCGCTCGGCGAGCGCGGACGCTGTCATACCGCCTCCGCGCGTTCCTTCTCGGGCGCGCCCTTGCGAACGAAGCTGCGCTTGACGTACTGCTCGACGATGTCCTGAAACTCCTCGGCAATCCGGTCGCCCTTGAGAGTAACGGTCTTCTCGCCATCCTCGTAGACGGGCGCGACGGGTCGCTCGCCGGTTCCGGGGAGACTGATTCCGATGTTGGCGTGCTTGCTCTCACCGGGGCCGTTCACCACACAACCCATGACCGCGACGGTCATGTCCTCGACGCCCACATACTCGCGGCGCCACTCGGGCATGCGATGGCGGATGTGCGATTGGATGCCCTGCGCGAGCTCCTGGAAGTAGGTGCTGGTGGTGCGGCCGCAGCCGGGGCAGGCGATGACCATCGGCGTGAACGAGCGCAGGCCCATGGTCTGCAGAATCTCCTGCGCGACGATCACTTCCTGGGTGCGGTCGCCGCCGGGGCTGGGTGTGAGGGACACGCGAATCGTGTCGCCGATGCCCTGTTGCAGCAGGACCGCCATGCCGGCCGTCGAGGCCACGATCCCCTTCGAGCCCATGCCGGCTTCCGTCAGACCCAGGTGCAACGGGTAATCGCAACGGCTCGCCAGATCGCTGTAGATGGCGATGAGGTCCTGCACTCCGCTCACCTTGGCGGAGAGGATGATGCGCTCGCGCGGCAGGCCTATTTCGACCGCGCGCTGCGCACTCTCGAGCGCGGATTGAGCCACGGCCTTGCGCATGACCTGTTGAGCCGTGAGGGGCTGCGCGCTGGCTGAGTTCTCATCCATCATGCGAGTGAGCAGGTCCTGGTCGAGGCTGCCCCAGTTGACGCCGATGCGGACGGGCTTGCCGTACTGGCAGGCGGTTTCGATCATCTCCGCGAACTGCGGATCGCGCTTGCTGCCGCGGCCGACGTTACCCGGATTGATGCGGTACTTCGACAGGGCCTCGGCGCAGGAGGGGTGCTCGCGCAGGAGCTTGTGGCCGTTGAAATGGAAATCGCCGATGAGCGGCACCGTGATGCCCTGTTGGTCGAGGCGCTCGCGAATGGGCGCGACCGCCGCCGCCGCCTCGCTCGTGTTGACCGTCAGGCGCACCAGCTCGGAGCCGGCCCGGGCGAGGGCTTTCACCTGCTGGGCCGTGCCTTCGACGTCGGCGGTGTCCGTATTGGTCATGGACTGCACGACGATGGGCGCGTTACCGCCGACACGGACGGCGGCGCCGATGGTCACCTGCAAGGACGAGCGGCGTGTGGGGGACTGGGTGGTGGATTGGGCCATGGACATAAGGGGGCTTGGGCAAACGATAGTGGAATTCTACAGGGTTGCCGGGCCGCGTACTCCGGACTGAGTACCGTGTCCTTGGGCGGGGTCGATATCGAGCTGGTATGATGCCTCGCCCGCTCGAATACAGTCTGTCCGGAGAGAGTCCGGCCCGGAGCCCAAGCGGCAGGGGGCTCAGCCGGAACGCCGAAGGCGCAAGTTCCGCCCGGAAACGCTCAGGCAAATGAACGGCAGACTGCGGAAAACCCGAGGGTTTCCGTGCGGGCTCTGGAGAGAGGTGGACATCCATTCAGTCCACCCACCGAAGGGGAGCGGCGCCCGCCGGGCGCCTGATCTCTCAGGTCACAGGACAGAGGGGCGGCAGATGCGGATCGTAAGCGTCTGCCGCCTTTTTTTTGTCGCGGACTCGGACTGTGACGAGACCGGAGGACCCTGTGGGAAAACAGACCCCTTTGTTCCAGCTCCACCGTGAGCTAGGCGCGCGGATCGTCGATTTCGGCGGCTGGGACATGCCCGTGCAGTACAGCTCGCAGATCGGCGAGCACCACGCGGTACGGCGCGCAGCCGGCGTTTTCGATGTTTCCCACATGTGCGTCATCGATCTCAAGGGCGCTCGTGTGCGGCCGTTCCTGCGTACGCTGCTCGCCAACGATGTCGACAAGCTCGTTCGTCCCGGCAAGGCGCTCTATAGCTGCATGCTCGATGAGAGCGGCGGCGTGCTCGACGATCTCATCGTCTATTACCTCGCGGATTCCTGGTTCCGCGTGGTGGTGAATGCCGCGACGCGCGACAAGGATCTCGCCTGGATCCTGCGTCATGCCCGCGAGCCCGACGTCGGCGTCCAAGAGCGCACCGACCTCGCCATGCTCGCGATACAGGGACCGGAGGCGCGTGCCAAGGCGGCGAAGCTCCTGTCGCGCGTGGGCGCCGCTACTGCCCTCGAGCTCGATACCTTCGTTGGCCGCGAGATCGACGGCTGGTTCGTGGCCCGCACGGGTTACACCGGCGAGGATGGCTTCGAAATCATGCTGCCGGCGTCGGATGCCGAGCGGGTGTGGCGTGAGTTGAATTCCCTCGGCGTCGCCTCCTGCGGTCTCGGTGCGCGCGACACGCTGCGCCTCGAGGCGGGCATGAATCTCTACGGCAGCGACATGGACGAGAAAACGCATCCGTTCGAGTCCGGCCTCGCGTGGACCGTGGCCATGGAGCCGCACGAGCGTCGCTTCATTGGCCGGGAGGCGCTGCAAGCGGTCAAAACGCAGGGTTCCGCGCGCAAGCTCGTCGGCCTGCTGCTGGAGGATCGCGGCGTGCTTCGCAGCCACCAGCAGGTCCTGATCCCCGGCCTCGGCACGGGCGAGATCACGAGCGGCACGTTCTCTCCCACACTCGAGCGCTCGATAGCGTTCGCGCGCGTACCCGCCGGCACCGGCCACCAGGTGCAGGTGGATATCCGCGGCAAGCTCCTCAACGCGCGTGTCGTGAAGCCGCCGTTCGTGCGATTCGGCCAGGCTCTGGTGCGATGACAAACCTTTCCACTTGGAGAACTCGATGAGCAAGGTTCCTGCGGATCTCAAGTACACGAAGACTCACGAATGGCTGCGGACACTGCCCGACGGGAGCATCGAAGTCGGAATCACGGATCACGCCCAACATGCACTGGGCGACCTCGTCTTCGTGGAGGTTCCGGAAGCCGGCCGCGCCGTGAAGGCAGGTGAGGCTTGCGCCGTGGTCGAGTCGGTCAAAGCGGCTTCCGACGTCTACTCGCCGGTGACGGGCGAGGTTGTTGCCGGCAACCCGAAGCTCGCCAGCGCGCCCGAGACCATCAACACGGATGCCTACGGTGACGGTTGGCTAATGCGCGTACGTCCCAGCGCGGGCGGCGCGGCCACGCAGGTGATGTCACCCGCCGAATACGAGCGGCTGCAGCAGGAGGAGGGCGACTGATGGCCTTCATCCCTCACACTCGCGCCGATGTCGAGGCCATGCTCGCGGCCATCGGTGTGCCGGACATCGAAGCCCTGTTCGACGAGATCCCACCGGCGTTGCGCGTGAAGTCCCTTGCCGGCATCCCGGAGGAGCTGAACGAGATGGAGGTCGGACGGCTCATGTCCGAGCGGGCCCGCTCCGACGGCCGCCCGCTGTGCTTCATCGGGGCCGGTGCCTACGAGCATCACATTCCCGCAGCGGTGTGGGCCCTGACGACCCGCGGTGAGTTCTACAGCGCTTACACCCCGTATCAGGCGGAAGCCAGCCAGGGCACGCTGCAGCTCATCTACGAATACCAGACCATGATCGCCAGCCTCACCGGCATGCAGGTGTCGAACGCTTCGGTGTACGACGGAGCCTCAGCCATGGCGGAAGCGAGCCTCATGGCGGTGCGCTCGAATCGGCGCTCCAAGTCCCAGCGGATTCTCGTTCCGACGACGGTCCATCCGCACTACCGCAAGGTGGCGGTGGCGACGGCGGGCAACCAGGGACTGCGTTTCGAGGAAATTCCTTACTCCGCCGGCGAGGGTGTCATCGCGCTGCCCGTGCTCGCCCGGTACGAGGGCGAGGACATCACCGCCCTCGTGATCCAACAGCCGAATTTCTTCGGCAGGCTCGAGGACGTCGATGCGCTGACCGACTGGGCTCACGCGCGCGGCATTCTCGTGATCGCGGTGGTCAATCCAATCTCGCTCGCACTGTTGAAGCCGCCGGGCTCATGGGGGAGCAAGGGCGCCGATATCGCCGTGGGCGACGGGCAGCCGCTGGGTGTGCCGCTGTCTTCGGGCGGTCCCTACTTCGGCTTCATGACCACCCGCATGGAGTACGTGCGGCAGATGCCCGGACGGATCGTCGGGCGCACCGTGGATCTCAACGGGCGCGAAGGGTTCACCCTGACATTGCAGGCGCGCGAGCAGCACATTCGCCGCGCCAAGGCGACTTCCAACATCTGCACCAACCAGGGATTGCTGATGACCGCTGCGACGATCTACATGTCGCTGATGGGTCCGCAGGGCCTCGAGCGGACCGCCGCCGCCTCGCATGCCAGATTGCGGGAGCTCGCGACCGGCCTCACGCGGGTGAAAGGCGTGCGCGCGGCGTTTCAGGGCCCTGCGTTCCACGAGGCGGTCGTGTTGCTGGATCGGCCGGTCGCGCCGGTCCTGAAGTCTCTGGCGAGCCGCGGAATCCTGGGCGGCCTCGACCTGTGCGAGTACTACCCGGAGCTCGGGCATGCGCTGTTGGTCTGCGCGACGGAGACCAAGACCACGGCCGATATCGAGAGCTACGTCGCCGCGCTGGGCGAAGTGATGCACTCGGCTCGGGCCGCGTAGGCCGCGCCGTCAGAGCCGTTTTTGAGGTTTGCCATGCGTACCCATGAAAAAGTGATCTTCGAGTACTCGCACCCCGGCCGGGGGGCCGCCGACCAATGGCCGCACGATCCGGGGCCGGCCGCCGTCGCCGACATTCCGCAGCGGTTGCGCCGGACGGGGCGGCCCCTGTTGCCCGAGGTGGGCGAGCTGGAGACCGTGCGGCATTTCACGCGCCTGTCACAGCTCAACTTCTCGATCGACACGCACTTCTATCCGCTCGGGTCGTGCACCATGAAGTACAACCCGAAGGCCTGCAATCAGTATGCGATGTTGCCCGAGTTCCTCGCGCGCCATCCGCTCGCGCCCGAGTCCCACGGGCAGGGCTTCCTCGCCTGCATGTACGAGCTGCAGGAGATGCTGAAGGAAGTGACCGGCATGCAGGGCGTCGCCTTGAGCCCGATGGCGGGCGCGCACGGCGAGTTCGCGGGCGTGGCGATGATCCGTGCCTACCATCGCTCGCGCGGGGATCTCGCGCGCAACGAGATCATCGTCCCCGAGGCGGCGCACGGTACGAATCCGGCTACCGCGACCATGTGCGGGTGCGTCGTGCGGGAGATTCCGGTCGATGCCGTCGGCGACGTGGATATCGCCGCTCTCAAGGCGGCCGTGGGTCCGAACACCGCCGGCATCATGCTCACCAACCCTTCGACGCTCGGCGTGTTCGAAAGGCGGATCGAGGAAGTCGCGCAGATCGTCCACGCCGCGGGCGGCCTGCTCTATTACGACGGGGCGAACCTCAACGCCATCCTGGGGAAAGTGCGCCCGGGCGACATGGGCTTTGACGTCATTCACATGAACCTCCACAAGACCTTCTCGACGCCGCACGGCGGCGGGGGGCCGGGAGCCGGGGCCGTGGGCGTGAGTGCACGGCTGCAGCCCTTCATGCCGATTCCCGTGGTGGGCAAGGAGGGCGAGCGCTACCGTTGGCTCACCGAAAAGGACCTGCCTCAGTCCATTGGCCGGCTGTCCGCGTTCATGGGCAATGCGGGGGTGCTGCTGCGCGCCTACATCTATATGCGGATGCTCGGCCGGGAGGGTATGAGCCGGGTTGGCGAGTACGCCACGCTGAATGCAAACTATCTGCTGGCGCTGCTCCGGGAGCGCGGCTTCGAGCCGGCCTACCCCTCCCGCCGGGCCAGCCACGAGTTCATCATTACCCTGAAAAAGCAGGCCCGGGAGCTCGAGGTCACCGCCATGGACTTCGCGAAACGGCTGCTCGACCATGGCTTCCATGCTCCGACGACCTACTTCCCGCTGCTGGTGCCCGAATGTCTGCTGATCGAGCCGACGGAGACGGAGGGCAAGGATACGCTGGACGCATTCGCCGCGGCCATGGCGCAGATCCAGACGGAGGCCGAACAAGAACCCGAGCGCGTGACGAGCGCACCGCATACCATGCCGGTGCGCCGCCTGGACGACGTTCGGGCGGCCAAGCAACTGGATCTCACATGGAAGCCGACAGCGCACTCGTAGATCGTTACAAGCCCCGGGGTGTCACCCGGGTCGTCCGGGCCCTCGGGGCGAGCTTTCGGGGCCTCGCGGGCGCCTTCCGCGACGAAGCGGCGTTTCGGCAGGAACTCGCCTGCGCCCTGATCGTCATACCTCTAGGTCTGTGGCTCGGACGTAACGGAGTGGAGCGGGCCCTGCTGATCGGGCCGGTGTTGCTCATTCTGATTGTCGAGCTCGTCAACAGTGCGATCGAGGCGACCGTGGACCGCATCGGGTTGGAGCGGCACGCCCTCGCCGGGCTCGCCAAAGACATCGGCTCAGCCGCCGTTTTCATGTCTTTCATACTTCTGGGCACCGTCTGGCTGCTCGTTCTGCTCGGCCGCTAATAATTTGGAGAGAAGAGGAGCGTGATGCGTCCTGCAACAGTGCTTTGGTTGTGTCTGGCCTGTGTCGCCCCGGTCGCTGAGAGCCGCGACGCGCCGGCCGCCGCGTCCACGGCGGCGGTGCAGCAGCCCGCCCAACAAGGACCCTCACAACCCCTGCCCGCCCAGACTCCCCCCGCGCCGGCGCCCGGTGCCGGGCAGCAGGCCGCGCAGATGGCGCAGCAGGCCGCGGCCGTCGAGGGTAACCCCGACTGGGCGGTCACGCTCGAGCGCATCGCCAGCAGTGTCGTATCGATCGACATCGATGCGACACGGGCGTTCGACACGGAATGGAATGCAACGGCACAGGCAACGGGTTTCGTGGTCGATGCCGAGCGGGGCCTGATCCTCACCAACCGTCACGTGGTGACCCCGGGGCCGGTGACCGCCGAGGCCACGTTCCTGAACCATGAAGAGGTGCAGCTCTATCCGGTCTATCGCGATCCGGTGCACGACTTCGGCTTCTATCATTACGACCCGAGCAAGCTGCACTTCATCAAGCCCAAGGCGCTGCCGCTCTATCCGGAGGGCGCGCAGGTGGGCCGCGAGATCCGCGTCGTCGGCAACAACGCGGGCGAACAGCTCTCCATTCTTGCCGGAACGCTTGCCCGTCTCGATCGGGACGCACCCGAGTACGGTATCGGGAAGTACAACGACTTCAACACGTTCTACTTTCAGGCCGCCTCCGGTACCTCCGGCGGCTCGTCCGGCTCGCCGGTGATCGATATCCGCGGCCGGGTCGTCGCGCTCAATGCCGGTGGCGCGAACGGTAACGCCTCCAGCTTCTATCTGCCGCTGACGCGTGTCCGCCGCGCGCTCGAGGACATCCAGCAGGGCAAGCCCGTCACCCGCGGCACGCTCGACACCGTTTTCAACTACACGCCGTTCGATGAGCTCAAGCGTCTCGGGCTGACGAGCGCCACCGAAACGGCGGTGCGCAAATCCTTTCCGCAGTACACCGGCATGCTCGTCGTGACCGGCGTGTTGCCGGGCTCGCCGAGCGAGAACGTGCTGCAGCCGGGCGATATCCTGGTGAAGGTGAACGGCCGCTACGTCACGCAGTTCGATCCGCTCGATGAGGTGGTGGACGAATCGGTCGGGCGCCAGGTGACGCTCGATCTCGAGCGCGGTGGCAAGCCGATTGCAGCGAAGCTGCCCGTCACCGACCTGCACGCCATCACGCCCAGCGCCTACGCCGAGTTCGGCGATGCCGTCGTGCACACGCTGTCGTACCAACAGGCACGGCATTTCAACGTGCCCGTGCGGGGTGTCTACGTGGCCAACCCCGGCTACGTATTCGGCGCGGCCGGTATTCCGCGCGGCGCGGTGATCACGGCGATGGACTCGAAGCGGGTCGACAAGCTCGGCGACTTCGAGGCCGGCATCGCGCAGCTGGGGGACGGCGATCACGCCACGGTGCGCTATATCACGATCGACGATCCCAACGGCAGCAATCTGCGCTCCATTCGCATGGACCGCCTGTGGTTCCCGGCGCGCCACTGCGAGCGGGATGACAATCAGGGTGTGTGGCCCTGCAAGGAGCTTGCAGCGGGTCCCGCGCCCAAGGAGCGGCCGGTCAACTCCACGGAATTCCCGAAATACAAGGATCCGCGCCTGACGACGCTCGCCTCGTCGCTCGTGACCGTTACGTTCGACATGCCGTACTCGGTCTCCGGAATCACCGAGCGCAACTATCACGGCACCGGTCTCGTCGTGGACGCGGAGCGCGGCCTGGTCGTCGTCGACCGTAACACCGTGCCGGTGTCGATTGGAAATGTAACCATCACGTTTGCCGGCACCGTGCAGGTGCCCGGACGGGTCGTCTACGTGCATCCCTTCCACAACCTCGCGGTGGTGGCGTACGACCCGCAGCTCATTGGCGCCACGCCCGTCAAAACCGCGAAGCTCACTTCGCGCGAGTTGGCGGCGGGCGAGCCGGTCTGGGTCGTCGGGCTCGGCGCCGACAGCCAGCTCCATTCGCGCAGCACGGAGATCGCTAGCATCGATCCGCTCGAGCTGCCCCTGTCGCGGACGATGCGGTTCCGTGACAGCAACATCGAGGTGGCACAACTCGTGAACCCGCCGCTCGAGTTCGATGGCGTGTTGGCCGACAAGGCCGGTAACGTGCTCGGGATGTGGTCGAGCTTTGCTTACGAAAACGGGCGCGAGGTTTCGCAGGACAACCGCGGCGTGCCCATCGACCTCGTGACGGCAATGCTCGATCACGTGCGCACGGATCGTCCGCTGCATTCGCTCGAGACCGAGCTCGGTGTGCAGCCTCTTTCCAGCGCGCAGGAGATCGGGCTGTCGGAGGAGTGGACGCACAAGCTCGCGCTGCAGAATCCGACACTCCGGCAGGCGCTGACGGTGGTCCGCCTGGTGGGCGGCTCGCCGGCGTCGCACCTGTTGCAGCAAGGTGATCTGCTGCTCGCCATCGATGGTAAGGTCGTGACGCGCTTCAAGGAAGTCGAGAGGGCGGTGGCCGACAGGAATGAAGTGCAAGTGACCGTCTGGCGCGGCAAGAGCGAGCAGACGGTGAGCGTGCCCACCGTCGAGCTGCCCGGGACGGACATCGACCGCCTCGTCGAGTGGGGCGGTGCAACTCTGCAGGCGCCGCACCGCGCCATGAGTGCGCAGCGAGGAATTCCGCCGGTCGGCGTGTATGTCGGCTATTTCGCGTATGGATCCCCGGCGACCCGTTACGGACTTTATCCCGGCCGCCGCATCGTCGAAGTCGACGGTGTGCCGACTCCGAACCTCGACGCTTTCCTCGCGGTGGTCACCGGGCGGCCGGACCGGGCGTCGCTGCGGCTCAAGACGATCACCTGGAACAATGCGCCTGAGGTGATCACGCTGAAGCTGGACAAGCACTACTGGCCCGCTTACGAGTTGGTTCACACTCCTGCGGGGTGGGTGCGTCGCGCGCTGGAGTAGGGCGCCTGATGCGGCTCGCGCGGTGGTGAAGCCGCTGGTCGACCGCCAAGTCGCGCTCGCGGGTGGGGGGCCCCTGCTCATCCGCTGGCTTCTGCAGCCTGGCGAGGACTACGCGACTGCGGGTGCTCGCTACGCCCCATTTGACCGGCTGCGCGCACCGGATAAGCTCAACCGTGACCGTATTGCGGCCATGATCGGCGCCGGACTGTCGTCGGGACGCGACGTTCACGTCATCGCCGCGAACAACGCGGAAGGCTCGGCACCGCTGACGCTTTACGAGCTGAGCAAGACGATCGTCACGAATTAGACGCTTCGCCACAACGCGGCGGTCGTAAGCCGCTCGCGGCTTGCTAGAATTCGTTCCATGGTCCGCGTCGTCAGAGCTACCCAAGTCGAAATCGAGACCGCCGTGCAGGCCCTGCGCGACGGCGAGCTCGTTGCTTTCCCCACGGAGACGGTTTACGGGCTGGGCGCGAACGCGCAGAACCCGGCCGCCGTCCGCAAGATCTTCGAGGCGAAGGGGCGGCCGACGACCCATCCGGTCATCGTTCATCTCGACAGCCCGCGTTTCCTGCATCGCTGGGTACGTGCGGTTCCCGAGACGGCGACGAAGCTCGCGGAGCGCTTCTGGCCGGGTCCTCTGACGATGGTGATGCCCAGAGCGCCCAATGTGCACGACGTGGTCACCGGTGGGCAGGAGACCGTGGCGATACGGGTCCCGTCCCATCCGATGGCACAGCAGCTGCTCACGGCTTTCGGCGGCGGTATCGCCGCTCCCTCCGCCAATCGCTACGGAAAACTCTCGCCGACTCGCGCCGAGCATGTGCGTGAGGAGCTTGGCGACTCCGTCAAGGTCATCCTCGATGGCGGCGAGTGCCAGATCGGCCTCGAATCGACGATCGTTTCCTTCGAAGGGCAGAGCGTCCGCCTGCTGCGTCCGGGTGGCGTTACGGCCGCGCAGATCAGGCAGGTCGTGGGGGAGCTGTTGATCGGGGCGGATCTCGAGTCGCCGCGCGTGCCCGGCGGCGCGCCGTCCCATTACGCGCCGACCACGCCGATGACGATCGTTCCTTCGGGCGAGATCGACGCGCATGCGGCCGCGTTGTCCGAGGGCGGGCGCCGGGTCGCGGTACTCGCGCAGCGGTTGCCTCTGAAGTCGCACAAGTATGTGACATGGATCAACGCGGGCCGTCGTCCCGAACAGTACGGACACGACCTGTATGCGAACCTGCGGACCCTCGACAAGGCGGGCTGCCAGCAGATCCTCGTGCAGGACGTGCCGGACGGCGAGGCCTGGGACGCCATCCGGGACCGGCTGCGGCGCGCCGCGACCAGCGTCAGCGAGAGCGACGACAGTGGCGCCATGGCCGTTTTGCCGTAAAGTCTCATAACATCGTAGATTAGTCTCACACAGGGTCAGGCCCGTCACAGGGCCTGACCCGCTGTTTTTTGGGGTTCCGATCAGCGACGCCTATGACGACAAGCCGGTCTCGCCAGACACGATTCATCGATCCTTTTCAGCCCGCGGAAATCCGCCGGCTCGTGAAGGAATTCGGCTCGCCGCTTCTCGTTCTCGATTGCGAGCGGGTGCGGGTGCAGTACCGCAAGCTGCGCAAGGCGCTGCCCGGGGTCGAGCTTCACTACGCCTTGAAGCCGATGCCGCACGCTTCGGTCGTGAACACGATCATCGCGGAGGGCGGTTTCCTCGATCTCGCCACGACCGGCGAGGTGCAGCTCGTCGAGCGGCTGG
>CAZDTG010000118.1:0-14184 GCA_964508005.1 uncultured Steroidobacteraceae bacterium | reverse complement strand
AAGGCTATCACGCGGCGCGAGTTTGTCAGCCACGGCAAAGTTTCATCTGTAATGAATCGTCGTGATTCTCAGCCACCGCAAAGTTTTCATGTGTAACGATTTTGTACCGCCACGTGAGATTTCGTGTGGGTCCAGGACTTGCTTAGCGTGCCGCGAGCGGGCGGCCGCGCTGCCGTCCGGGGTGTCACAGCGGGCTCATCCGCGAGAGCGCCCGGTGCCCAGGTCTGTCGTGCATGTCCTTGAGGGCCGGGGACGCTTCCGCTAGGCTCAAGAACTCCTCTGTCCCATACAGTTCAAGAACATAAATGCGTGTCACGATTTTCGGCTCCGGGTACGTGGGCTTGGTCACCGGGGCTTGTCTTGCGGACGCCGGCAACCACGTGATCTGCGTCGACGTCGACGCAGGCAAGATCGAGCGGCTCAACCGCGGCGACGTTCCCATCCACGAGCCCGGCCTCGATGCGGTGATCAAACGCAATGCGCAGGCCGGCCGCCTCGAGTTCACGACCGACGCCGCTAAAGGAGTCGAGCACGGACTTTTCCAGCTCATAGCCGTAGGTACTCCCCCGGACGAGGACGGTTCAGCCGACTTGCGCTATGTGCTCTCGGCCGCCCGCACGATCGGGACGCACATGAGCCGCTATTGCGTGGTGGTCACCAAGTCCACGGTGCCGGTGGGCACGGCGGACAAGGTGCGCAAGGAGCTGCAGGCGACGCTCGACAAGCGGGGCGCGGGCATCGAGTTCGACGTCGTCTCCAACCCCGAATTCCTCAAGGAAGGCGCCGCGATCCAGGACTTCATGAAGCCGGACCGGGTCGTGATCGGAACCGACAACCCGCGCACCACGGAGCTCATGCGCGCGCTCTATGAGCCTTTCATCCGCAATCACGACCGGCTCATCGTGATGGATATCCGCTCCTCCGAGCTCACGAAGTACGCGGCGAACGCGATGCTCGCCACAAAGATCAGCTTCATGAACGAGCTGGCGAACATCGCGGAGCGCCTCGGCGCGGATATCGAGAAGGTCCGGGTCGGCATCGGCTCCGACCCGCGCATCGGCTACAGCTTCATTTACCCGGGCACGGGCTACGGCGGCTCGTGCTTCCCGAAGGACGTGCAAGCCCTCATCCGCTCCTCGCAGGAGGTCGGCCACAAGGCGCAGATCCTCACCGCGGTCGAAGGCGTCAACGAGCGCCAGAAAGAGGTGCTCGTCCACAAGATGAAGCGGCATTTCCCGGCGCTGCGCGGGCGCACGTTCGCGCTCTGGGGACTCGCCTTCAAACCCAACACCGACGACATGCGCGAGGCGCCCTCGCGCACCATCATCGATATGCTGTTCGAAGCCGGCGCCTCGGTGCGCGCCTATGACCCGGTCGCGGCGAGCGAGGCGCGCCGCATCTATGGGGAACGTCCCGATCTGGTCTTGTGCAAGAACGCGTACGAGGCGGCCGATGGCGCGGACGCACTCGCCATTGCGACCGAATGGCAGGAATTCCGCAGCCCCGACTTCGATCGCCTGCGGGAGATCCTCAAAGCCCCGGTCATCTTCGATGGCCGCAATCTCTATGACCCCGGCATGGTGAGCCGTCTGGGCTTCACCTATCACGCCATAGGGCGGGGCACACGGGCCGTTTCCGCCTGAGGCACAAGGCTCTCCGGAGTTCTTCCATGCTCACTCCAGTCATTCTCTCGGGCGGCGCCGGCACACGGCTGTGGCCGCTCTCCCGCGAGCTTTATCCGAAGCAGCTGCTCGCGCTCACCGGCGAGCGCACCATGCTGCAGCAGACCGCCCTGCGACTGGAAGGGCTCGCGGCCACGCCTCCGATCGTCGTCTGCAACGAGGCGCATCGTTTTCTGGTCGCCGAACAGCTGCGGCAGCTCAACCTGGAGCCCCGGGCGATGCTGCTGGAACCGTTCGGGCGGAACACCGCGCCAGCTATCGCACTTGCGGCACACGCCGCGTTGAAGGCCGCTGCGGGCGTCCCCGATGCCGATCCCCTCCTGCTCGTTCTCCCCGCCGACCACGTCATGCGCGACGTCCCAGCCTTCCAGAAGGCCGTGCGTGTCGCCTCGCCCGCGGCGGACCAGGGCAAGCTCGTCACGTTCGGGGTCGTCCCCAGCGCCCCGGAAACCGGCTATGGCTACATTCAGCGCGCCGAGGCGGGGCAGCGCGGCGAGGCTGACGAGGGGGTACATCGCATCGCGCGTTTCGTGGAGAAGCCGTCGGCGGACAAAGCTGCGCAGTTCGTGAGGTCCGGGGACTATTACTGGAACAGCGGCATGTTCATGTTCCGGGCGCGCCGCTACCTGCAGGAGCTCGAGCGTCTGGCCCCTGAGATGGCGAAGGTGTGTGCGACTGCGTTCGCCACTGCGAAGACCGATCTCGATTTCACGCGCATCGACCCGAAGGCGTTCGAGTCGTGCCCGGCCGATTCCATCGACTACGCGGTGATGGAGAAGACTGGGGAGGCCGTGGTCGTACCGCTCGATGCCGGCTGGAGCGATGTGGGCTCGTGGGCAGCTCTCCACGAGGCGTCCGAGCCGGACGGGCACGGTAACGTGGCCCGGGGCGATGTCATCTCCGAGGACTCGAAGGGCTGTTATCTCTACTCCGAGAGCCGGCTCGTGGCGGTCGTCGGGCTCGAGGATCACGTAGTAATAGAGACGAAGGACGCCGTGCTGGTGGCGCCCAAGGGGCGCGTGCAGGATGTCAAGAAGCTCGTGTTCCGTCTCAAGGAGCAGGGGCGCTACGAGCACTCCCTGCACCGCGAGGTGTTTCGCCCCTGGGGCAGCTACGACAGCATCGAGAACGGCCCGCGCTTTCAGGTCAAGCGGCTGAAGGTGAAGCCGGGTGCGACCCTCTCCCTGCAGATCCATCACCACCGCACCGAGCACTGGATAGTGGTGTCCGGTACGGCGCGCATCACGCGCGGGGATGAGGTTTTTCTGCTCGAGGAGAACCAGTCCACCTACATTCCCGTCGGCGTCCGGCACCGGATCGAGAACCCGGGGAAGATTCCCGTGCACATCATCGAGGTACAGTCGGGTTCCTACCTGGGCGAGGATGACATCGTCCGTCTGGAGGATCGCTACGGACGCCAGGGCACGACGACCTGACACAGCCACCATGACGCACAACCTGAATTCCTTCAAAGCCTACGACGTTCGCGGCCGCATCCCGGATGAGATCAACGAGACGCTCGCCTACGACATCGGGCGGGCCTACGCCGCTTTCGTGAAGCCGCAGCGGGTGGCCGTCGGCTATGACATCCGCCTGTCGAGCCCGCAGCTTGCCGCGGCCGTGAAACGCGGACTGCAGGACTGCGGCACCGACGTGCTCGATATCGGGCTGTGCGGCACCGAGGGCTCGTACTTCGCAACCTTCGCCGAAGGCCTCGATGGCGGCATCATGGTCACCGCCAGCCATAATCCGCCGGACTACAACGGAATGAAATTCGTTCGCGAGCAGTCACGGCCCATCAGTGGCGACACCGGGCTGTTCGAGATGCGCGCACTCATCGAGTCCGGCGCGCTGCCGGCCAAGGCGGCGAGGGCGGGCACCCAGACGCGCCTCGACATCGGCCGCAAGTACCTCGATCACCTCTTGAGCTACGTCGACCGGGCGAAGCTGCGCAAGCTCAAGGTCGTGGTGAACGCCGGCAACGGCGGGGCGGGTCTGATCGTGGATCAGCTCGAGCCGCACCTGCCGTTCGAATTCATCAAGGTGCATCACCAGCCGGACGGCACCTTCCCGAACGGTGTGCCGAATCCCATGTTGCTGGAAAACCAGGCTTCGACGGCGGAGGTCATTCGCCGCACCGGCGCCGATGTGGGGCTCGCCTGGGACGGCGACTACGATCGCTGCTTCTTCTTCGACGAGCACGGGCAGTTCATCGAGGGCTATTACCTGGTGGGGCTGCTGGCGGAGGCGTTCCTGAAGGGCGAGCCCGGCGGCCGCATCGTTCACGATCCGCGGCTCACCTGGAACACCATCGACATCGTGCGCCGTTGCGGAGGCGAGCCGGTGCTCTGCAAGTCGGGCCACGCCTTCATCAAGCAGAAGATGCGCGAGGTCGACGGGGTGTACGGCGGCGAGATGAGCGCCCACCACTATTTCCGCAAGTTCTCTTACTGCGACAGCGGGATGATCCCCTGGCTGCTGGTGCTGCAGGTCATCTGCGAGCGCGGGATGTCCCTGGCGCAGCTCGTGGGCGAGCGTATGCGTCTCTTCCCGGCGAGCGGCGAGATCAACCGGCATCTCAAGACCGATGCGAAGTCCATTCTCGGGCGGGTCCGGCAGCGCTATGAGCCCCAGGCGCAGAGCCTCGATTTTACCGATGGCCTGTCCATGGAATTCCGCGACTGGCGCTTCAACCTGCGAGGCTCCAACACCGAGCCCCTCGTGCGCCTGAACGTGGAGTCGCGCGGCAGCGAGGCGCTCATGCGCGAGAAAACCGCGGAAATCCTCCAGCTCCTCGACGCTTGAGAGGCCCCCGGGTCGGTGGCCCGCAGCTTCCCGCAGGAACGAAAATTGCTCGGTCCCGCCGATGCTGCAAGCGGGAGACGTTTTGGAGGCCAACAAGCCACTGCGTGTGCTGATCGCGGAAAATCACCGCGATCTCAGCGACGTCATGAGCCAACTCATCGACACCGAGCCCGACATGCAATGCGTCGGACAGGTGTCGAGCGCGAAAGAGGTGCTTTCCGCGGCGCGGGATGCCTCTGCGGATGTCCTGATCCTCGATCTCATGCTTCAGGGAGGCAGCGGCCTGCCCCTGGTCGAGGAACTGACCAGCGCCATGCCGGATCTGCGGGTGATCATCTTCAGCGGCCTCGCCGACAGCGAGGAGGTCGCTCGCGAGGTGAAACGCCGCGGCGCCGCCGCGTTCGTCACCAAAGGCTGTGATTTCCAGGTGCTGCTGGATGCGCTGCGGCCTTCCTCCCAGGCGCCTCGCCTGGCGGGCTGATCAGGCCCCACACCCCATTCATGTGCATGATTTGCCTAGGATAACAGCTCCCGCAGGCTCTGTGTGGCGCGCTCTGCGGCCCGTCCGTCCCAGAGCGACGGGCGGCGGCCGGCGCGCCATTTGCCCTCGAGGGCTTCCCGGGCGGCGGCGACCAGACCGTCCGGCTTGAGAAGGCGATTCGTTCCCGCGGTGATCGTGATCGGACGCTCGGTGTTCTCCCGGAGCGTCGCGCACGGGATGCCGAGATAGGTCGTTTCCTCCTGCACGCCGCCCGAGTCGGTGATCGCGAGCGTGCAGCCGGTGACCAGATTCATGAACTCGATGTAGCTCAGCGGCTCGGTCGGCTGAATTCCCGCAGCGCCGGTGATGGAGCTCAGGAGGCCGAAGTCCTCGAGCCGCTTGCGCGTGCGCGGGTGGATGGCGAACACGACCTGCAGCTCGTGCGACAGCGCAACCAGGGTCGACACGAGCTCCGCGAGCTTCTCCCGCTCGTCGACGTTCGACGGCCGATGAAGGGTGACCACGGCGTACGGCCTGCCGTCGAGTCCCAGTCGCCGCCGCGTATCGGCGCTCTCGATCTTGCCGCGCAACATTTCGAACGAATCGATCATGATGTTGCCGATGCACACGATCTTCTGCGCGGGAACTCCCTCGGAGCGCAGGTTTGCATCGGCATCCGCCGAGGGCGTCCACAGCAGATCGGCGATTGCATCGGTGGCGAGGCGGTTGATTTCCTCCGGCATGCGCCGGTCCCGGCTGCGCAGGCCCGCCTCGAGATGGATGACGGGAATCCAGAGCTTGGTCCCGACCATGGCGCACGCGACGGTAGCGTTGACGTCGCCGACCACGACGATGGCGTCCGGGCGCTCACGCATGCACACCGCCTCATAGGCGATCATGGTCCTCCCTGTCTGTTCCGCGTGCGTCCCGCTCCCGACCTCGAGATGGTGCGTCGGCTCCGGCAGACGCAGGTCCCGGAAGAAAGCGTCCGACATATTTGCGTCGTAATGCTGTCCGGTGTGCACGATGTGCGGCGTGCACCATTTTTCGGGGGCGAGGGCGTGATACAACGGCGCCACTTTCATGAAGTTCGGGCGCGCCGCGGCGATGAGATGGATGCGCTTCGGTTGCAAGGGTCTATTGCCTCTTCGAGCCGTAAGCGCGAAGCTTATCCGATCGTGCCGGCGCAAAATGGGCGGTACGATGAGGACCCGCCCGGTGGCTACGCCCGAACTGACGTGAGCTAGAGCTTGCCGCGGACCCTGTCTGCCCTTTGAGACACTGGTCGGCGGACAGATCGGTCAGGTAACTTCCACGTTCTTCACATGCACGGGGGCCAACATGGCGCTTTGGAAAGATACGAACACAGGACCCGCTTCCGCACCGGCGACGAGCGCGCCGCCACCCTCCAGCCCACCGCCTCTGCGTGAGCCGGAGCGGACGAACGTCGCACCCCTGAGCCCCGAGGCCGCGCGGCGGCCGCCAGTGAAAGAGGCACAACGCCTGGATATGAAAGAGTCCGTCATCGCCTCGGATATCACCATCGAGGGCAAGATCGTAGGCTCCGGCCACGTCCGCATCGCGGGCCGGTTCAAGGGGGATGTGCAGGTGGACGGCAACGTCACCCTGGATACCGGCGCCCATCTGGAGGGGCAGGTCAAGGCGCACGTCGTCGTCGTCGGCGGCGAGCTCCTCGGCAACATCGATAATGCCAAGCGGGTCGAGCTGCTCGAGGGCGGGGTGATCAGCGGTGACGTCAAGGCCGGCTCGCTCACGGTCGCCGCCGGCTCGCGTATGCGCGGTCAGGTCGAGTTCGGCTGGGAAGGGGAAACCCGCACCAAGTCGGAGGCCAAAGGATTCGGTAACGCATGAATGTCGCCTCTCGCCCGGTCGCACCGGGCAAGACGCGTACGTGTCCGCACTGCAAGGCTACGATCCTCGAAAGCCTGAGTATCTGTCCGGGCTGCCTGCACCACCTGCGCTTCGATTCCGAAGCGGCGAAGCGCCAGGTGGCGGCCACGTCAGCGCTGCGCGTCGAGGGGCTGATTCGTCATCCGCCCCTCGAGGAGCCCTGGGAGTACTTCGTCACGATCGCCATCCGCAACGATCGCGGCGAAGAAGTAGCGCGCCAGGTGGTGAATGTCGGTGCGCTGCACGGCTCCGAGAAGCGCACGTTCACCCTGTCGGTGGAAATGCTGCCGCCGCAGCCGCCCGTCCCGACGAACAACACCAGTACCGGCACGACCGGCACCAACCCCGTGTTGAAGCCCAACGCGCCGCCGCCCCCGGGCGCTGGCAAGGCATCGCCAGCACAGATGGCGGGCCTCAAGCCTCCCATGCCGGGTGAGAAGCCGCCTGGGAAGAAGCAGTGAGCCGGTCACTGCGCCTCGTAACCGTATTTCTCGAAGACCGACCGCCATCGAATCTGTAATTGCCGGTTCCACTCGGGAGGCGGCGTTGCATTTCGCGCGCGGTAGCTGCCGCGCCTGCTGATGCTGGCTGCCATCGCCGCGCGCACGGCGGGAAAGCCGTCCAATTTCAGTTGGTCGTAAAGCTCCTCTACGGCGCCAACGGGATCGAGAACCAGGCTTTCATAGCGGATCAGGGCGAGGCGCTCTGCCGGCAGGCCTGACAAGCCTGCGCTCAACTTCGCCTCGAAGTAAGGCCGGTCCTCCAGCACGGCCGTGCGCGTGTGCTCCTCGGGCGGTATCTCCCCCATCGCGTAGATCTCGAACAGGCTTCTCCACATGCGCACGGTGGATTCGTAAACGATCGCGGGCGACCTGACGATGAGAACGAAGCGCGCATTCGGCAGGATTCTTCGCAACAGTGCGACGCGGTAGCCATGCGGGGGCGATTTTAGAATGAGCGGGCGATATCCCTCGACGGCAGACACGCCACGAAGGAAGTGCTCGAACGTGTTCTGCCATTGCAGACATTCCTTCTCGGCAAGATCGAGGGGGTCTCCCATCTTCAAGGTCTCGCCGAGAAAGGCCGGTGCCAGGAGCGCCTCGTAAGGCGAGCGCGCGCCCAATGCGAGGAGAGCGAATTCCTCCTCCTGGGGAGACGACGCGGAGATTTCGACATCATCCATCGGCCGGCGAACGGTCGTGGCAGGAGCGCGCAGGGCGGACGCCTGCGTCAGCACGAAATGCTGAGGGTGCATGCAGGAATAGGTGGACGGGAAGCCAAACCGCCTGTCGAGCGACAGGTAGTGATGCAACAGTGTGGTGCCCGAGCGCCAGTATCCCAGTACGACGATGCAGTCCGTCAGGTCCGCCTTCAGTCTTTGTCTGGCCGTTGCGGCGCTCTGCAGCCGATCCAGGGCGGAGAACAGCGGCCCCGCCACGAAGCTCTGCGCCAGCAGGGAGGCCGTCAGCGGAATCCTCCAGTTGCCGCGCAGCCTGCGCCAGGCGCGCGCCGTCATGTTGAAGTGGCGCCTTGGGCTCAGAGTTTGACTCCCAACTGGCCGCTGAACCGCCGGGCGATCTGTCCGCGCAGCTGCGCAGCGCGGGCGGGCTCGCTTGCCGAGCGGTCCGGCGTTTGCCGATCGGATTCCTCCAGCGCGTACAGAGCGCCGCTGCCGTCATCGAGCCTCAGCACGAACTGGTTGCGGCCGTCGATCACCCCGACGGTGCCGCGCCTGATGTGCCCGAATGCATTGTTGGGCTCCAGGTACTGCGCAAACGCCAACTGCGATCCGGGGCCAGGGCCTGTCTGCAAGAGCGTGCACAGGGAGTTTCCGTCCATCCATTGCGGGCGCGGGCACCCGGCGAGCTCCAGTACGGTTGGCGCGAGCGCCGTTTGATCCGCCAGCTCCGCGATGACCCGGCGCCGCCCCTGACCGGGGAGATGGATCAACAGTGGGACGTGCAGGATGGGCCGCAGCTGCGCCGAGCCGCCGTGCCCGACATATCCTCCGGCAAAACTCTCGCCATGATCGGCCGAGACGATCACCGCGGTGTTCTCCAGATGGCCCGAGGCGCGCAGCGTTGCCATGAATTCACCGAAGGCCCCATCGGCCTGGGCGATCCACTCGTCGTAGCGCAGCCGCGCCTTGTCGACGAGCGGCTGCCGGGACGGGCTGTACGAATAACCCTTGAGATCGGCCATGTTCGCGAGCTCCGCATGCGTGCGCAATGCATCGCCCGCCAGGAACTTGTGCAGGTACGGGGGCTCCGGCAAATAGGGAAAGTGGGGCGCGAACGTATGTATCCACAGAAAATAGGGCGGGTCCGCCTTTCCGAGCAGCGCTTCAGCCTGCTGAAAACTGAGCGCGGGAGGCGCGCTCGAGTGCCTCTGGCCAAACAGGCCGGGTGAAAGCTGCTCCAGCGTGTAGGGCACGAGCCGGGCTGCAAGCCCGGCGTCATAGGCGAGCTGCGCCGAGCGGAAAGCGGCCGCCGTTTCGCGCGTCACGAAGTCGAGGATGGGTGCGGGGGGCAGGTCATCGAAGGCGGCGCCGAATCCGAGACAGTCCGGGTGTGCGCCGGGATTGGCGACCGACGCCCCGGTACGGTAACCCGCCTTGCGCAACTCTCCTGGCAGGGTCCGCTCTGCCTCGAGCCCGTGCAGTTTTCCCCCGTAGTGATAGACGTGCGTGCTCGACGGATATCGACCAGTGAGCATCGAAATGACATTCGGGGTGGTGAAGGTCGAAGTGGCGTAATAACCCGTGAACAGCCAGCTGTTTCGCGCCAGGGCGTCGATGTTTGGAGTGGTATCCAGCCCATACCCATAACAGGACATGTCCTCGGCGCACAGGGCGTCGAAGCTGACCAGTATGACATTCGGCCTGGACCGGCTTGGCGAGCGGGGGGCCTGGCGCGCGCGTCGCGGCGCGGCGGTGTCGTGAAACGCCGTCAGCAGTCCTGCGATCACACTGAGGAACACGAAGCGCCGGGTCGCCCTGCCCGAGAATGTGTCGACGAAGTTGTGGTCGGCTCGATTTGCGGTGCCGGCGACGACCGGGTACAGCAGCAGATACCCGGCGACCGCGGCTGCCGACAGACCCAGCCAGAGTACCACCGAGGCTGCATTGGTGATGTCGAGCAGCCCTGTCTGCGTGCTCCAGCGAACCAGGATGCCGATCACGGCGGCTGCGAAACCCGTCGCAACGACGGAGCCGGCGCGCCGTGCGATCAGTTGGCAACGCAGTTCCGTCCGCGTCCGGTCTGCCAACACGAACGGCAGCGCGATGAGGGTCGCTGCCGTCCCCAGGATTGCGGCACAGCCTACGGACAGGATGAGCCTGGCGCCGATCTCGAGCAGGATCTCTTCCGGAGTCTCGTACTTGCGCCAGCCGTCGATGCCTGTGAGCACCGCGAGGGCGGACAACATCAGGGCCGTCGTGCACGCAAAGGAGACCAGCCGGCCCCACAACACGAGCAGGGGGTTGCGGTTCATGGCCGGCGACGGGAGCGCTCAGGCGCTGAAGAGTCGCGCGGCCAGAGCCTTTGCTGCGAGCAACGCGGACTCCCATAGGCGCAACAGCCGACGGCGCGCGAATGTCAGGCCGGCAACGGTCAACGCGACGATCGGGGTCAGGAGCTGAAATAACAGTCCGCCGGCGTTTGGATCCACATAGGCCTGTGCAGGCAGGCTCAATCCGGCGCCGAGCGCGATCGCCAGGAAACTCTTCGCATACGTTGACATTGCCTTGGCCTGGGCGCGGCAAGAAGCGAAGGTAACAATGATGCATCTTCGCAGACACGCGGCCGATGATGAAGTTCAGCCTCCGCGCTCAAAAACTCGCCTGCGTCTGTACCAGAAACTGCGCTTTGGCGACACCCGAACGGGCGTTCAGCGGGAACGCGACATCGACGTGCACGACGTTGCCGAAGCCGGAGCGGGCGTTCCCGAATCGCAGCCCGAAGCCCGCGTCCTCGAGGAGGCCGAGGCTCGGGGCCGCGAGCGGAGCGGTTCCCCACGTGCGGCCCGCGTCGGCAAACACCGCGGCACCGGCACGCAAGAGCCGGAACAGGTAGAGGTTCGAAAAGTATCGCTCCTCCACGGTAAAAAGCGCACGGCCCGAGCCATCCTGATAGCGCAGCGGGTAGCCGCGCAGCCCGTTGTCGCCGCCGAGGAGAAGTTGGTTTTCGACATCGAGGCGCCAGCCCTTCGCTGCGTGCAGCGCTGTGAAGAGCAGCCACCTCCTGGACTCCTGCAGGTAATAACGGATCGCCCCATCGAGCACGCCATTGTGCAGCGTGCCGTCCTCCACCCGGCCGGTGAGCACACTCGTCATGAGCAGTGTCGCGGAATCGGACAGCATGGCGCCCTGGCTCGCCGCCGCGTGCAACATGAGGGCGCTGCGCGTCGAGCCCAGGGCTGAATCGGCCCACCCCGCGCGCAGGGTGATGTTGGTACCGAGATAAAAGTCCTCCGTGCGCCCGATCTGGTCGCGATTCTCGAGCTGGATGTACCGGTCCTGCAGCAGGTCGAAGCGGATCCAGGGATAGACGAACTTGCGGTCCTGGGGCAGCACTGTTGGCCCCGTCCACGATGCCTGCGCGTCGAAGCGCCGCTCGTCGTAGGTCACGCCGGCGCTCCAGCGCGTGACCCAGCCATTGCGCAACCCCGCGGACCAGCCTGCGTAAGTCTGCACATACCTGGAGTGGTCATGGAACTCATCGATGATCCGGCCGCGGTCGTACAGATAATCGACGTGATCGTTGCGCATGACGGCCAAGCCGCCGGCGTAATGGGTTTGCAAGGAGTAGAACGGACTGTTGAAGATGGCCGAGCGCAGCGCGCCGTCGCTGAGCGTCGCGTAACTGAGATTCACGGAGGTCCAGGTACCGAAAGCGTGAGCGTTCGCGAAACTTATGTCGGACTCGCTGCGATCGACCGCCCGCTGGTGGCCGACCGAGACGGCGCTGCCGGTGCCGAGGAGATTGAGCTCTTCGAGGTACAAGCCCGTGCTGTTGGCGCCGCCGCTGCGGCGGAAGTTGAATCCGGGATCCAGTGTCCAGACGTCGCGGGTCGTGACCAGTACGTCGACCTTGCCGTCGCGGTAGCGCACGGGCACGACGGAGGCGTCGTAGAAATAGCTGTCCGCGCGCAGGATGCGGGCGGATTCCTCCAGTGCGTGGCGCGAGTAGCGATCGCCGGTCCGGAACAGAAGCTGGTGTCGGATCACGCTCTGGCGGGTGTGGATGTGCAGCCTGTTTGCGAGGCGGAAGAGCGGCTTGTTGTCCTGGGGATCGCTCTTGTCGAAGACGTTCTTGTTGTCGACCCGGATGTCTCCGAAGACCGCGCCCGAGCTCTCCAGCTCGGCATCGCTCGGGATCGCCTCACTGCTGTCGGCATCTGCCGCGGGCTCGGCCGGATCGGCCGCCGCGATGCGCAACGGTGCCAGGCCCAGCCATACGAGGATGAGAATGTAGGTCGCAGGCTGTTTGTTTACACCCTCACTGAGCCGCATCTCATGAGAGTAGCCGGTCAGATGCGCACTTGGGCAGGGTCCGCGTCACGACGGCTGGCCCCCGCGACCAGGACGCTGCCCATTATGGGATGTCAGTCGCGCTCGGGCGCGCCCGCCGTCGGGCGGGCGAGGCGCTTGCGTCGCGCGCCGGGTTCTTTGGGGAGGGCTGTCACAGCCTTCGCGGCGATGGGTTGCAGCTCCTGTCGGGCGACCGGCTCGATGGCCTGCGCCGCGGCTCGATAACAGCGGATGATCTCCAATCCGAACGGCGTGAGTGTCACTCCTCCACCGCCCTGGCCGCCGATACTGGCGGTAGCCGCGGGCTCGCTGAAGGAGCGGTTCAGGCCGTCCAGCAGCAGCCAGGCGCGCCGGTAACTCATGCTGAGCGCCTGGGCCGCCTGGCGCAGCGACCCCGTACGCTGAATGCTTTCCAACAGGTCGATCTTTCCGGGTCCGAGGGAGCAGGCCTCGGTGAAGTCCACGCGGAAGCGCACCATCTGTTTCATGGCGGGCAAGCATACTGCACCGACCGCGGTTGCAATCGAAGTAAAATCCGGGTATCGGTATGTCCAAGCGAATACTGCGGCTCGAGGGCTCGCGAGGCGGCAAATGATGAGGCAGTTGGCGATCCGGACGGTGCTGGCGTGGGTTTACCTGGCGACTTGCGCAGCGGGCGCTTCCGCCGCGGCCGCGGCGCAGGAGGACACAAAGACCGTCCTCGTATTCGCCGCTGCTTCGCTGACGGACGTCCTGGACGAGCTCGGCCGTGCATTCACCGGGCAAAGCCAGGTGCCGGTGAAATCATCGCTTGCCGCGAGCTCGGTGCTGGCGAAGCAGATCGAAGCGGGCGCGCCGGCCGATGTGTTCTTCTCCGCGGATCTGGATTGGATGGACTACCTCGAGCAGAGAAAACTCCTGCGCCCAGGCTCGCGCCACGTCGTCGTGCTGAATCGCCTCGTGCTCATCGCGCCGGTGGACAGCAGGGTGAGCGTGAAGATCGCGCCGGGGTTCGATCTGCTGCAGGCGCTTGGGGACGGGAAGCTCGCCACGGGCGATCCGGACTCGGTCCCGGTGGGCAAATACGCCCGCGCCGCGCTCGAGAAATTCGGTGTCTGGGATCGAGTGTCGGGTCGTCTCGTGCGTGCCGAGAACGTTCGCTCCGCACTCGCCTTCGTGGCGCGAGGGGAGGCGCCGCTCGGCATCGTGTATCGGACGGATGCGCTCGCGGAAAAGCGGGTGCGGATCGTGGATGTTTTTCCGCCGGACAGTCACCCCCCCGTTACGTATCCAATCGCCTTGACGACGCGGGCCGGCCCGCAAGCTCAGCGGTTCGTGGAATTCGTGACCGGTGATACTGCCAAGCCGATCTTCGTGAGGTACGGATTCCAACCAGCGCACTGATTTCCGCGGCGGGGGCTGCTAGGCTCGCGGCGAGATGGATGCGAGCACCGAGTTTCAACGCGCGCCGAGCGCCCCGCCGCTGCCGGATACACCCTTCCGGTTCATTTGCCACTTCATTGCGCGCTACCGCTGGTGGTACCTCGCCATGGTGGTTTTCGAGACGATCAACTCCACCTGCGGGATTCTCATTCCCTACGCCACGGGGCAGGTGATCAAGGCGGTCACCCAGGCGCATGAACACTCTCTGGCTCTCGTGCAGGGCCTGCGCGGACCGCTGTGGCTGTTCATCGGCTTGAGCATCGGCGAGGTGATCTTCAGCCGTGCCGGCGGCCGCTGTCAGATCATCCTGGGTCCCCGTCAGCGGCAGACGGTGACGCGCGCGCTCTACGCAT
>CAZDTG010000117.1:0-14213 GCA_964508005.1 uncultured Steroidobacteraceae bacterium | reverse complement strand
TGGTGACGGGATACATTACCGAGAAGGGCGTGACCGCCACGTGCGAGGTGTTCGTGCCCGAAGTTCGCAAGAGCGGCTGACGGTGGAGCCCCGTTCGCCACACCCCGCAGGAGGTCGAGGCCATGAGTGAAACCCGCGTCGATTCGCCAACCCTGCGCATCGCCAGCTCCAGCGGCCTGGGCGTCGAAGTCAATTCGAACGGCTCGCTGCGACGCTTCGATTGCGACGCCATCGCGCTCACCCTGTTCGTCGGCAACGAAGTCGAAGGCGGTCCCGCGAACCTCTACCTGCGCCGGCATTCGGGGACGGCCGCAGGCACCATCGAATGGATCCCTCTTCTGGGACCTCTCAGCCGCACCCGCTTCCACCTCGAGGGTGGCAGGCTGGTCGGGGTCGGCACGTGGCTCGGGATCGACTATTCGATAGCGCTCGCACTCGCCCGGTCCACACAGGCCTGGTTCTGGCACGTGCATCTCGAGAACACCACCGCGACGCCGCAGCAGCTCGATCTGACCTACGCACAGGATCTGGCGCTCGCATCGTACGGAGCGGTCCGCCTCAATGAGTACTATGTCAGTCAGTACCTCGACCATACACCGCTGCGGCACCCGCGGCAGGGCTTCATGGTGGCCACACGGCAGAACCTTGCGGTCGAGGGACGCAATCCCTGGTCCCTGATCGGCTCGCTTCGCGAAGGCAGCTCGTTTGCCACGGATGCGAAGCAGTTTCACGGACTGGCAACGCGTGCCGGCACCGCGCCCGCGGGCCTCGCCGCCGAGCTCCCCGGGCGACGCCTGCAACACGAGCACGCGATGGCCGTGATCCGTGATGCACCGATACGACTCGAGGCGAAGCAGAGCGTTGCCGCGGGTTTCTTCGGCTTGTACGTGGCTGACCATCCCGCCGCCACCGCAACGTGCGACGCTGACCGGGCCGGGATCGTACTGGCCCTGCCTGAGGCGCGTCCGGAAAAGATCGAATCCCGCGCACGGCAAGCTCCGGATGACGCAACGCTGTTCAGCTCGGCGCCGCTGCTGGAGTCACGCGACCTGGATCCTGACACCCTGCGCAGCCTGTTTGGATCCGAATGGCGGCACGAAGAGCTCGACGAGCGCGGCGAGCGTTTGTCCTTCTTCCATGGCGCCGACCGTCATGTGGTGCTGCGTGCGAAGGAGCTGCGGGTGCTGCGCCCACATGGGCACATGCTGCGCACCGGTCGTCACACGACTCCGGACGAGACTGCGCTCACCTCGACCGTGTGGATGAACGGCGTCTTTCATTCGATGGTCACGCAAGGACACGTGAGCATCAACCGCTTCCTCTCGACGGTGCACACTTATCTCGGCCTGTTCCGCTCTCACGGACAACGCATCTTCGTCGAGACCGGTGGGGGCTGGCAGCTGCTCGATGTCCCCTCCGCCTTCGAGATGGCTCCCGAGGCCTGCCGTTGGATCTATCGGCACGCCGACGGGATGATCCAGGTTCGTGCCGAGGCACGCAGCGATCCGCACGAGCTGACGCTTTCGATCGAGACGCTGTCGGGCACGCCCAGGCGCTTCCTGATCTCACACCACGTCGCGCTCAACGACGATGACGGCAGTGCGCCCGGTGCGGCACGCTGGCATCTCGACGGCGACAAAATCGTCCTCGAGCCCGCGCCCAACACAGAGCTCGGGCGCCGCTTCCCGGGCGGGAGCTTCCATGTCGCCCCCCTCGCCGGCACAAAATTTCAACAGATCGGCGGCGACGAGCTGCTGTTCCTCGACCAGCGCTCGCGCCAGCAGCCCTTCCTCTGTGTGATTACCGCACCGGCGAGCGCCGCCGGCCTGACGATCCGCGGACACCTGGTCCCGGCCGAACCGCAAGCCCCGCTGTATGCCGACGCCCTCATTCCGAAACTGAGCCTGAGTGTCGCCGCGACCAGCTCTCTTGCCGAACGCCTCACACGCCTGGCCGATATCGTGCCCTGGCTCACACACGACGCGTGGGTGCACTACCTGTCGCCTCGCGGGCTGGAGCAATACTCGGGCGGCGGTTGGGGCACGCGTGATGTGTGCCAGGGGCCGGTCGAAATGCTGCTCGCGCTGGATCGCCCCGAACCCATCCGCGATCTGCTGCTGCGGGTAATGAAACAGCAGAACCCGGATGGCGACTGGCCGCAATGGTTCATGTTCTTCGAGCGCGAGCGCGGTATCCGGCCCGGCGACTCGCATGGCGACATCGTCTTCTGGCCTCTGGTGGTGCTCGCGCAATATCTGCTCGCCTGCGGGGACGTGGGCGTGCTGGATGAGAAAGTGCGCTTCTTCGACCCGCGCGGCACGGAGGCGGGCGAACAGGCCACCGTGTGGCAACATGTGCAACGCGCGTTCGCGCTCATCGAAAAGCGCCTCATAGCGGGCACCGCGTTGGCCGCTTACGGCCACGGCGATTGGAATGATTCCCTGCAACCCGCCGATCCGGTGTTGCGCGAGCACATGTGCAGCGCCTGGACCGTAACCCTGCATTTCCAGATGTTGAGTATTCTGGCGCGGGCGCTGCGTGCCATCGGCCGGCCGCAGGACGCCGCGCCGCTCGAGAGCCGGGCCGCGGCCGTGCAGAAGGATTTTCAACGCCTGCTCGTGGTCGAGGGCGTGTTGGCCGGGTACGCGATTTTCGAGGCAGGCAGCCCCAGCCGCTACCTTCTGCATCCGAGCGACAAGGTGACCGGCATCCGCTACAGCTCACTCGCCATGATCCACGCGATCATCGAGGACATGCTGACGCCGGCGCAGACACGCGAGCACTTGCTCTTGATAGATGAATATCTGAGTGCTCCGGATGGTGCCCGCCTGTTCGACCGTCCCATGCCCTACCACGGCGGCCCGCAGCGGATTTTCCAGCGTGCGGAAAGCGCGACCTTCTTCGGTCGCGAGATCGGCCTCATGTATACGCATGCGCATCTGCGCTATGCGCAGGCCCTGGCTCACGTCGGTGACGCGGACCGCTTCTTTCAGGCACTGTGTCAGGCCAATCCGATCGGTATCCGCTCCATCGTGCCCAGCGCCACGCTGCGCCAGGCTAACTGTTACTACTCCAGCTCCGACGCGGCGTTCGAAGATCGCTATCAGGCGAGCGAGGAATACGACCGGGTCAAACAGGGGACGATCGCGCTCGACGGCGGTTGGCGCGTCTACTCCAGCGGCGCAGGCATCGCCTTGGGACTGACGATCCGGCGTTTCCTGGGGCTCAGCTGCGAGGCCCGGACGCTGCGCGTCGACCCGGTGATACCGTCCGCCCTCGACGGCCTGCGCGTCGAGACCACTCTACGGGGGCGCGCCTTGGAGGTGCGATACCGGATCGGCAGGTCCGGCAGCGGCGTCGAGGAAATCCGCCTGAACGAGCAGCCTCTCGCGCTCACCTACGAGACGAACCCGCATCGCCGCGGTGCTGCTCTCATCAGCATGTCAACGCTGCTGCAGCAACTGCGCGGCGAGCGCAATGTCCTGACGATCCGCATCGGCTAGGGACGTGTCACGTCAGGTGTACTCGTCGTGCCGCCGCCACCACTGATAGGGCGGACTCTGCGGAATTTATCCGCAACTGCCCGGGTTTTGCGGCGTTCAGGCCAGGCATGGCGGTTTTTCCAGGGGGGTTAAGGGCTTACCATCAGGCAGTGCTGCCTACTTGCGCCGCCGCTCTCGAGGTGCGCCTCCATGACCAAACGCAGTGACGTTCTGATCGTTGGTGCCGGACCGACCGGTCTCGTTCTCGCGCTCTGGTTGGCGCGGCTCGGGGTGGCCCAGCGCATCATCGACAAGACGGCCGAGCCGGGCACGACCTCGAGGGCCCTGGCAGTGCAGGCGCGCACACTGGAGCTGTATCGCCAGCTGGATCTCGCCGATTCGGTGTTGGACCGCGGGCACAAGGTGCCAGGCATCCATCTGTGGGTGAAGGGCGAACAACGGGCACGCCTGTCGTTCGAGAGCGTCGGCTCGGACTTGACGCCCTATCCCTTCCTCCAGATCTTCCCCCAGGACCAACACGAGCGGCTGCTGATCCGTCGCCTGCAGCAATTGGGGGTGTCGGTGGAACGCCGTACCGAGCTCCTGGGATACACGGAAGAAGGCGACCATGTCGTTGTACGCCTCCGGGGGCCGGAGGGTCAGGAGGAGGTCTGCGAAGCAACCTACGTGGCCGGCTGCGACGGCGCGCGCTCGCTGGTGCGCGAGACGATGGGTATGGGATTTCCGGGTGGAACCTACCGGCAGGTCTTCTACGTCGCGGATGTCGATGCGAGGGGTGCCGCGTTCGACGGCGAGTTGCATATCGATCTCGACGAAGCCGACTTCCTCGCGGTCTTTCCTCTCGCCGCCCAGGGACGGGCGCGTCTGATCGGTACCGTGCGCGACCAGAGAGCGGATCACGCCGAAACACTTCGATTCGAGGACGTCAGCGACCGGGCGATACAGAATCTGCAGGTTCAGATCGAGAGGGTCAACTGGTTCTCGACCTACCGGGTGCACCATCGAGTGACGGACCACTTCCGCAAAGGGCGCGCGTTCTTGCTAGGTGACGCCGCTCATATCCACAGCCCTGCCGGCGGCCAAGGCATGAACACCGGCATCGGTGATGCGGTCAACCTCGCGTGGAAGTTACGTGCCGTCCTCAGGGGGCGCGCGCCGGATGCTCTGCTCGACAGCTACGAGGCCGAACGGATGAAGTTCGCGCGCCGGCTGGTGGCAACGACCGACAAGGTGTTCACTTTTGCGACTGCAGAAGGACGGCTGGCCGATGTGCTTCGCACGCGTATCGCGCCCGTCGTGATGCCGAAACTGATCGGCTTCGACTTTGCCAGGGAGTACCTGTTCCGGACCGTCTCGCAAATCATGCTCAACTACCGCGAGGGTCCGCTCAGCGAGGGCGCCGCGGGACACGTCCACGGTGGCGATCGCCTGCCCTGGGCACCGGCCCCGGCAGGTGACAACTTTACCCCGCTGTCGGATCCGGTCTGGCAGGTCCATGTGTATGGCGCGGCCGGGCCCGAGCTCGCTGCCTGGTGCGACAATCACAACATTCCGCTGCATCGCTATGACTGGAGCCCCGAGCATGAGAAGGCCGGCTTAAACCGTAACGCTCTGTACCTCATCCGCCCGGACACCTACGTGGCGCTCGCGGAGCCGACCGGGTCGGCCCGAGTCGTCGAGCGCTATCTCACACAGCGCAGGTTGCAACCGTGAGGGCTTTCGCCCGGGCGCTGCTGGCCGAGCCGACTCGAGCCATGACCGCACGATCCCGACTCGAAGAGCGATGCGCTCACTCGATGCGCGCGCCTTGCCGCTTCAGTTCCCCTTGCACGACGCGGACATCGAGACTCTCGAAGGACTCTCCCGTCCGCAGTGACACGGCGGCCGCCGTGCCCGCGCCCTGCCCGCTCACCGCGCAGCACATCATGTTGCGAACGGCGGCATGCGAGACTTTATCCCCGCCGATGCAACGGCCGGCGACCAGCAGATTGCCGATGTTCCGAGGCACGAGCGAGCGGTAGGGCACATGGAAGTAGCGGCCCGTGGTCGGCAGGATCAGGAGCCCATAGCCATCGATGAACTCCGGGAAGATGCCGATCGAGTCGTGGAAGCGCCCCTGCTGCCTGACATCCCGATCGGTGAGATTGTAGAGCGCATCGATCTTGCGGGTGTCGCGGATCCCGAGCGTCATGCCGAAATTCCGCAGCTTCGCGTTCTCACACCCGGGCATGAACCGGCGCAGCGCCTCCACCGCATGGATCGCCTGCCGCCGGCCCTCGATCTCCCCGGCCGTGAGGTCATTGGGGTCGGTGCCATCGATGCCGGACAGGTGGATGAGGTTGAGATACGTGAGATCGCCCTGGTCGCTCACCGTGCCCCACGTGCCCGCGATGGTGCTGAGACTCGGCGGAATGATGCCCGCGGCCACCGCCTGCTTGAACGGCTTGCGCAGGAATGGCGAAAACAGGTCATCCTCCTTGCCGCTCGTCGTGATGTTCCATTCGCCATTGCCGACCCAGTCCTTGTAGGTCTGCGGGTCGGCCTTGACCTGCTCGAGGAAGCGCCGCTTGCTCACACCGGCCATCGAGAACATCACCGACGCCCCCATCATCTCTTCCCTGGGCGTCTTGTTCACCGGTGCACCTGCGCGTGCGGCGATGTCCGCGTCGCCCGTCGCATCAATTACGCGCTGGGCAAGGATGGCTTCGCGTCCGGACTTGCTCTCGGTGATGACACCTCGAATGACGCCATTCTCGACTATCGGCGCGACACACAGCCGGTGGAGCAGCGGTTGCACGCCCGCCTCTTCCACCAGCACGTCCGCCACGTACTTGAACATCTCGGCATCGAGCGCGTGGCTGATCGACTGGGGCTCCGGGAGTGCCGCCCCCATCGCCTTGGCGCGCTCCTCGAACTCGATTCCAATGCCCTCGCTATCGACGGTCTTCTCGTGCCGGTACCACGCAAAGCCTTCGACGCCCACCTGCGTGATGTTGCCGCCGAAGCACCCATGCCGATCGACGAGCGCGGTGCGCACACCAGCCCTCGCGGCCGCAAGCGCCGCTGCCAGCCCGCCAGGGCCACTGCCCACGACGAGAACCTCTGTTTCCAACACTACGTCGATGGTGCGGGCGGGCTCTGCAATCTTTTTCATGTGCCGCAGAGTACCGGAAAGGCTACCGGCCGGGCCACCCTGGGCGCAGGACGCGTCGCAGCTGTCCAACATCCCTGTCGGACCTGGGCAAAATCGGGGCGTCCCAGGGACGAGCTGCGGCGACTCAGGGAATGGCCGCATCCCGCCGATCAGGTCTTTACTTATCGCGCGTGCCCGAATCCGCCGTGGCCAGCCTGGTGTTCTTTTCCTCTTGCGGCGGCACGTGATCCGGCCGATCCAGCGGCTCGTGTGCCGCCGCGCCTTCCCTCACCTTGCCGCCGGGCAAGGGAACCGCGATCGGTGCGACCACCACATTGGCGACACCCTTGCGCGGGGTGATGCCGATCTGCTGCGCGGTCGCGGGTGAGAGATCCACCAGCCGCCCATCCACATACGGGCCGCGGTCCTGGATCGTGACGATGGCGGTCTTGCCCGTTTCAACATTCGTCACCTTCGCGGTCGTGCCCAGGGGAAGCGTCCGGCTCGCGGCGTTATTACCCTGCGGGTCCATCGGAGCGCCGTTGGCCATCGGTTTGCCGGCGAACCGCTTCGCGTAGAAAGACGCTTTACCGACGCGTTTGCGACCCGACAGGTCGGGACGGGGTGTTGCCCCCTGTTGTGGTGCACTGCGTCGTGGTGCAGCTTCTGGCGCCGTCGCGGGCTGCGAGCTTGCGGACGCCTTGCGGGTGCCGCTGTCCGCGGCAGGGGTCGCGGGCGCGACGCCGCCGGCGAGGAACCAGACCTCGGCAATGCAAACCGCTGTTTTTACGATCTTTCCCAACCGGTCTCCCGGCTCGAGAGCGAATCCCATGTTGTAGAAATCCCGCTGTCAGCGTTGGGTTCCCCCCGCACGGGTCTTGTGAAGAGATACGTGCTCGCCTCAAGAATAGTCAATTCCCTGCAACAACCGGTGCGGATGGCCGGTTCGGGCACTCGACGTGCCTGCCTGCGCAGGACCTTGGCCTGTGCGTTTCAGGTGTAATCGCCAGACTTGCGTTTGAAATCTCAAACCAGGATCCGCCACACACACTCCCACTCGAGCTCGCCGGAGGGGGCTGGGCGGGCGCCCCCTACGCTGCGAGTGCGCCCCATCGATCCGAAGCTGGAACTCGTCACTTTCAGCGGCAAATCCAATGCGCGGCTCGTTGCCGCGAGCCGTCGCGGGGACGACCTTTACGGCGATAGTATCGTCCCGCTCGATGTCCACAGCGGCGGAACCTTCCGCTGGTTTCGCGCAGTTCAAGGGGCATGAGGGCAACCATGACAAGTGACGACAACAGCGAATCCTCGACACCCCCGGGCAACCTCGGCCCGTACTCGGACAGGACACCTCCACCCTCGGCGCCGGCAGACGCAGCCGCGTCCCAACGCCGCCGCGCGTTGCCTGAGGACACCTCTGTTGCCGACCGGCAGCGCGCGATTCCGTGGTACCGCAGGCGTTGGGTCATCGTTGCCGCGACCCTGCTGCTCGTGCTTTTTCTGCTGCACCACTTCACCACGTCACCTCCGCAGGCCCCAGGCGGACGCGCACCCCAGGGCAACGCTGCCATAACAGCGGGACAGTCCCGAGCAGGCGACATCGGCATCTATGTCGATGCGCTGGGTACGGTGACACCCACCTACACGGTCACGGTCTACAGTCAGATCACCGGCCGGGTGATGGACGTGCATTACCGCGAAGGTCAGATGGTGCGCAAGGGCGAACCCTTGATCGACATCGATCCCCGTCCTTACGAGGCGACGCTGACGCAAGCCCAAGGCACTTTGCAGCACGACCAGGGCTTGCTCGCGCAGGCCAAAATGGATCTGCAGCGCTATCAGGACGCCTACGCCAAGAACGCCATCGCGAAACAGCAGCTGGATGACCAGGCACAACTGGTGGTCCAGTACCAGGGCACCGTCACAGCGGACCACGGCACCGTGGCGTACGACAAGGTGCAGCTCGAGTACTGCCACATCGTCTCGCCGATCGCGGGCCGGGTTGGACTGCGCCTCGTGGATCCGGGCAATACCGTATTCGCCGGCAGCGGCGCTACGCTCATCGTCATCACCCAGCTGCAACCCATCACCGTGGTGTTCAACGTCTCGGAAGACGATGTCCCGCGGGTGCAGGCGCAATTGCAGGCAGATCCATTGCAGGGAGATAACAAGCTGGCGGTGGATATCTTCGACCGGGCCAACGCTCATCTCATCGACAGCGGAACCCTCACATCGCTCGACAACCAGGTCGACACGACGACTGGAACGGTGCGCTTTCGGGCGGAGGTTCCCAATAAGAAGCTCGCGCTCTTTCCAAACCAGTTCGTCAACGCGCGGCTGCTCGTGCAGATGCTGAAGGGCGCGACCCTCGTGCCGACGGTGGCGATCCAGCACAACGGCACCAGTGACTTCGTCTATGTGGTCAAACCCGACAACACCGTGGCCGTTCAGAATGTGACTGCGGTGACCACCGGCGAGCAGGACACCGCAGTGACGGGCTTGAACCCCGGCGTCAGCATCGCGACCACCGGCTTCGACCGTCTGGAGAACGGCGCGCACGTGACGGTGCGGGCACCCGCCCAGCGACAGGCTCAAGGGCAAGCCGGCCAGCACGCGCAAGCTCAAGCGGACACCCCCAACGCCACGGCATCGCAATGAGTCCCTCGCGCCCATTCATCCTGCGTCCTGTCGCGACGGCGCTGCTGATGGTGGCGCTGTTTCTGGCCGGCGCAGTCGCTTATTTCCAGCTGCCCGTGTCGGCTCTCCCCGAAGTGGACTATCCGACGATCCAGGTGCTCACGTTCTACCCGGGCGCAAGCCCGAGCGTAGTCGCCACCTCTGTCACGGCGCCGCTCGAGCGGCAATTCGGGCAGATCGCGGGCTTGAGCCAGATGACCTCAACGAGCGCCGGCGGAGTATCCGCGATCGTGATGGAGTTCCAGCTCAGCCTCAACATCGATGTCGCCGAGCAGGAGGTTCAGGCGGCCATCAACGCCGCGCAGAGCTACCTGCCGGCCAATCTCCCGACCCCGCCGATCTACAGCAAGTCCAACCCCGCGGATGCGCCCGTGTTGACTCTGGCGCTCACCTCCAACGAGCTGCCGCTCTCGAAGGTGGAAGACGTGGCCGACACGCGCCTGGCACCGAAGATCTCGCAAATCTCGGGCGTGGGCCTCGTCAGCATCTCGGGCGGCCAGAAGCCGGCGGTACGCGTCCAGGCCAATCCGACGGCGCTCGCCGCCTATGGAATCAATCTCGAGGACCTGCGCAATGCCCTCGTCGGCAACAGCCTGAACTCCGCCAAGGGAAACTTCGACGGACCAGCTCAGGACTACACGATCAACTCCAACGATCAGCTCCTCTCCAGCGCCGCCTACAAGTCGATCGTCGTCGCCTATCGTCAAGGGGCGCCGGTCATGCTCAGCGATGTGGCGCGCGTCATCGACGGCGTGGAAAACGACAAGCTCGCCGCGTGGCAAAATTCCACGCCGGCTGTCCTTTTGAACATTCAGCGCCAGCCGGGCGCTAATACGATCTCGGTCGTCGACAACATCCAGAAGCTGCTGCCGCAGCTCGAGTCGACGCTTCCTCGGGCAATTCACGTACAGGTGGTCACGGATCGCACGACATCCATCCGTGCTTCGGTCCGCGACGTCGAGTTCGAGCTGCTCCTGGCGATAGCACTGGTCGTGATGGTGATCTTCCTGTTCCTGCGCAGTCTCGCAGCCACGATCATCCCGAGCATTGCGGTGCCACTGTCGCTGATCGGCACGTTCGGGGTCATGTATCTCGCCGGCTTCAGTCTCAACAATCTCGCCATGATGGCGCTCACGATCTCCACGGGTTTCGTGGTGGACGATGCGATCGTCATGATCGAGAACATCTCCCGCTATATCGAGCAGGGCGAGAAGCCGTTGCAGGCGGCGCTCAAGGGAGCCGAGCAGATCGGGTTCACCATTCTCTCGCTGACCGTGTCCCTCATCGCGGTCCTGATTCCACTGCTGTTCATGGGTGATATCGCCGGACGCCTCTTCCAGCAGTTCGCGGTGACTCTCGCGACGACCATCGTGATCTCGGCGCTCATTTCCCTGACGCTCACGCCCATGATGTCCGCGCGCCTGCTGCACTTCACGCCGGAAGAAAAGCAAGGCCGCTTCTATCACGCCTCGGGGCGCATCCTGCAGAGAATCATCGACTTCTATGGCCGCACGCTGCAATTCGTCCTGCGTTACCAGACGGCCACGCTGCTGATCGCCGCGGCCACGCTGATCCTGACGGCAGTGCTGTACATCACCATACCGAAGGGCTTCTTTCCCACTCAGGATACCGGCATCATCCAGGGGATCTCGCAAGCGGCCGGCTCGACCTCGTTTGCGCAGATGACGCAGCTCCAACAGAGCCTCGGCGAGGTCGTGCTCGCCGATCCGGCCGTGGCGAGCATCTCCTCGTTCATCGGCGCGGACGGCACCAACACCACGCTCAACAGCGGCCGCATCCAGATCAATCTCAAGCCGCTGCAGCAACGGGGTATCTCCGCCACGGAGGTGATCCGCCGGCTCGGCCCGAAACTGGCGCAGGTGCCGGGCATCAAGCTGTACATGCAGCCGGTCCAGGACCTCACCGTGGACGACCGCGTCAGCCGCACGCAATATCAATACACGCTGGAAGACTCCAACCAGAACGAGCTCAACTCGGTCGTGCGCCATCTGGTACCCGGGCTGCAGGCCCTTCCCGAGCTCGCCGACGTCGTCACCGACCAGCAACTGGACGGCGTGGCCGCCTCGCTGACGATCGACAGGCCGACCGCCTCGCGCTTCGGCATCACGCCCGCAACGATAGACAACACTCTCTACGACGCCTTCGGACAACGGCAGGTCAACACCCTGTACACCCAGGTCAACCAGTATCACGTCATTCTGGAAGCGGACCCGAAGTTTCAACGCAATCCGGGCAATCTGCATGACCTGTACATCCAGTCAGCGCCGACCGGCTTGACCACTACGGTAGCCTCGAGCACGGCCGGCTCTTCCTCGGGAGCCGGCAGCGGCGCCACGCCGACCACGGGCAATTCGTTGCTGACACCGAGCTCGAGCAGCAGCGGCTCGTCCCTGAGCGCCACGCCCTCGGTGTTGAATCTCACCAGCACCACCAGCACTACTTCCTCTTTGGCCGGCACCAACTCGACCTCCGCCCTCTCGTCCGCCTCGACGAGCACCGGGAGCACCAGTGTGCTGTCCGGATCAACCGCAGGGTCGGCAGCCTCGCTGAGTGCGAGCTCCTCCGGTTCCAACTCCCGCAGTACCGCGACAGCCGGCAGCGGCAGCTCGAACAGCAGCACGACGGGCGGCTCGACGCCGGTGCCCCTCAGCGCTTTCATGCACCTGCAGACGCAAAATGAGTCGTTGTCGATCGGACATCAGGGACAGTTTCCGGTGGTCACCGTCTCATTCAATCTCGGCGTGGGGTACTCGCTCGGTCAGGCGCTCGATGCCATCGACAAGGTCATCACGAAAGAGAAGCTGCCGCCAAGTGTGATTGCCGGCTATCAGGGCACCGCGGCGGCCTATGAGAGCTCGCAATCGAACGAGGGGCTGCTCATCCTCGCTGCGCTGATGACGGTGTACATCGTGCTCGGAGTGCTCTATGAGAGCTTCATCCACCCGGTCACCATCCTTTCCACGCTGCCCTCGGCGGGCGTCGGTGCCCTGCTCGCGCTGCGTCTGTTCGGCCTCGATCTCGACATCGTCGGAATCATCGGCATCATTCTTCTGATCGGCATCGTACAGAAGAACGGCATCATGATGGTCGACTTTGCCCTGGAGCTCGAACGCAATGAGCACAAAGAGGCCACGGAGGCGATTTACCAGGCCGCGCTGTTACGATTCCGCCCCATTCTGATGACGACACTCGCAGCCCTGCTGAGTGGTATTCCGCTCGCCTTCGGCACCGGAATCGGCTCGGAGCTGCGCAAGCCGCTCGGTGTGGCGATGGTGGGCGGACTGCTGTTCAGCCAGGTCCTGACACTTTATACGACGCCGGTCATCTACATCTTCTTCGACAGGCTGGCGTCGCGCTTCTCGCGGCGCTCCCGGGACCAGGCCCAGAACGCGCAGCCCCGGGGCGGAACGGCATGAACCCTTCGCGCGTGTTCATCAGCCGGCCGGTCGCAACGACGTTGCTGACGGTTGCGGTGGCACTGGTGGGCATCGCCGCTTTCCTGGTGTTGCCGGTCGCACCGCTGCCGCAGGTGGATTTCCCGACGATCACGGTCGCGGCCTCCCTGCCAGGGGCAAGTCCGGACATCATGGCGTCCTCGATCGCCACACCGTTGGAACGGCAGTTCGGACACATCGCCGGAATTACGGAAATGACCTCCTCCAGCACGCTGGGCACCACCAGCGTAACCCTGCAGTTCGACCTCAGCAGGGACATCAATGGCGCGGCGCGCGACGTGGAAGCCGGCATCAACGCCGCGCGCACCTACCTTCCAGCCAATCTGCCCGCCAACCCGACCTATCGGAAAGTGAACCCGGCGGACTCCCCGATCATGGTCCTCGGCCTGCAGTCGGATATCTACGACGTGCCCCATCTGTACGACGAAGCCTCGACGGTCATGGCGCAGCGCATTTCCCAGATCCCCGGCGTCGGACAGGTGACCGTGGTGGGCGCCTCTTATCCTGCCGTGCGCGTGGAGTTGAATCCCGACCAGCTGGCGCATTACGGAATCAGCCTGCCGTCCGTCGCGAGCACCATCTCCGGCCAGAACTCGAATCTGGCCCAGGGGCAGCTCGCGAACGGCAACTCCACCTCGGACATCGTCGTCAACAGTCAGATCTCCAAGGCGGCCGACTACCGGCCGCTGGTGGTCGGCTACTCCAAAGGCGGCGTCGTACGCCTCTCCGACGTCGCCGCTGTCGTCGACTCGCAGCAGACGGTGCGCCAGGCCGGGTTCCTCAACGGCAAGCCCTCCGTGAACCTGATCATTTTCCGACAGCCCGGCGCCAACATCATCCAGACGGTGGATGCCGTCAAGGCAGCCCTCCCCTCGCTGCAGGCCTCGATCCCGCGCGGCGAGCACATCATCACCGTTCTCGATCGGACGCTCACCATCCGGGCTTCGGTCAATGACATCGAGCGAACGCTGGTCATCTCCGTGCTGCTGGTCGTCGCGGTGGTGTTCATCTTCCTCCGCAACGTCCATGCGACGTTCATCCCGGCAGCCGTCGTTCCGGTCTCGCTCATCGGCACGTGCGCCATCATGTACCTGTGCGGTTTTTCGCTCGACAACCTCTCGCTGATGGCGCTCGCCATCGCGAGCGGGTTCGTGGTGGACGACGCGATCGTCGTGATGGAGAACATCTCACGCCACCTCGAGGAAGGCATGACGCCAGTACAGGCGGCGTTGAAAGGCGCCGCGGAGATCGGCTTCACGGTGCTCTCCATCAGCATCTCGCTCATCGCCGTGTTCATTCCAATACTGCTCATGGGGGGCATCATCGGCCGTTTATTCCGCGAGTTCGCATTGACGCTCTCGAGCGCCATCCTCGTCTCCATGGTCGTGTCCCTGACGACGACGC
>CAZDTG010000116.1:0-14309 GCA_964508005.1 uncultured Steroidobacteraceae bacterium | reverse complement strand
TGACCCGGGAAGAAGTCGTTGCCTGGACGCGCGCGATCCAACATAAGAAGTAAGAGAAGGTACGCTCATAAGTCAACTCCGGTACCTTTCCGGCCGCACGGCGAACCTGAACATCGTCTTGCCGATGACGACCGCATCGCCGTCCTTCAACGCCTGCCGCGTGACGCGCCGTCCGTTCACCAGCACCCCGTTGGTGCTGTTGAGGTCCTCGATGATCGTATGAGTGGGTCCCGCCAGAATGACTGCATGATGCCGGCTGATGAACTTGGCGTCGATCTGCAGGTCGTTGTCCGGCGTGCGCCCCAGGCTGGTCTTGCGCCCCAGCACGTGCACGATCTCGCTGTCGCCCTCGGTGCGGATCAGCAGCCTCTTGTCCCCCTCCGTCGCAACCTCATGCGTGCCGGTTGCATCGAGCCTCTGCCGGATAGCCCCTAACAGCACCGCGCTGTTGGCCGTCTCTTCCTCCAGCCGGTGGATCAGCGAGTCGCGGTCCGTGAGCGCATGGCGCGCCTCCTCCACGGTGCTCCGCCACTCCTGATTGGACCTCTCGAGCTCATCCAGCCGCGCGGTCCGGACACGCAGGTCCGCCTCCAGCCGGTTGATCATGTCTTCGGCCGCCCGGAGATCCCCCTCGAGCTCCTTCGCGCGGGCGACGCTCGCGTTGGAATCCGCCTGCAGCACCCGCACGAATTCCTGCTGCTCCTCGATGCGTTCCTCCAGCTCCTGAACACGCGCCTCGCCGGCGGCAATCCGCGCCATGTGCTCGCCACGCTCCGCGGCCGCCTCCTGCAGGGCAGCCGCACGCTGCTGCAGCTCGCCACGCACCGTTGCCAGCTCGACCTCGATCTGCTCGAGGCGCTTGCGCTGCACAGCGTTGGCCGCCTCCAGCTCCTCACAACGACTCTGCGCGGCGCGAGCCGCGCCATCGCGCTCATCGCCTCGCGCGGTCGCCTGCGCCAGCTTCGCTTCGAGTGAGCTGACGCTCGCCCGCAGCGTGTCCCGCTCCGCAACCACCTGCGCGAGTCCAGATTGCCGCTGCGTGAGCAAACCGGCCTGTTGGGCAGCGGCCGCTTCGAGCGCCCGGATGCGCTCATCACGCGCGGCCAGAGCTTCGCTCAACGTCCCGGCATTCCGCTTCAGGTCATCGCCCGAGCGCGCCGCTTCCCGCAGCGTCTCACGAAGCTGCGTCACGGTGCTGCCGAGCCCGCTCATTTCTTCCTCGAGCTTGGCGATGCGCGCGCCCCGATCGCTCAGACTGGCTTCCAACTCGCGCGCACGCGCGGTGGCACTGGAGAGTTGTCTCTCGAGAGTATTGAGCCGCGTGTCCCGCTCGTCGACTTCCCAATACAGCGCCGCGGAGATCTCCTCAAAGATGCTGCGACGGCCTTCGACCGACTGCAGCGACTCCAGGTAAAGCGTCGCCGCCGCCTGTGCCGCGGTGAGATCCTGCTGCACGACGGCCAGCGCTTTGTCGCGGAGTGCGAGCTTCTCCTCGAACTCACCGTCGTGGATCCGTAACGCCCGCACGGCGGCCTCACGTTCCTCGACGCCCCGTTGCAGCTCCGTGACGCGCGCTTCGGTCGCAACCACGGCGGCGCGTGCCTGCGCCAACTCTGTAGTCAGTTGTTTTGAGTGTTGCTCGGTTGCGGCGCGTTCGGCATTGGCATGCGCGAGCGCCTGCTCGATCTGCGCGAGACGCTCTCCTTTGCGTTTGAGGCGGTCCTCGACCTCGCGCAGATTCTCGGAAAGGGCATGGAGGCTGACTTCAACTTGCGTCCGCCTGGCGTCGGTAGCCGAAGCCGCGCCACCCCCGGCGGGGCCGGTGCCGGAGCCGTCCGCCTCGGAGGGCGGCGGCTCACGCAACGCAGAAGGCGGCATAACCCAGGTGTCAGTGCTGCCGCTGCGCTCCTCCGCGGCAGCCTCATACGCCGCAACATCGAGCACCGGGAGCTCGGCCGTGGTCTCCAGATCGCTTTCAGCCGCGGACGACCCAGAGGACGCCGCATTCGGCGATTTGCGCTGCACACTCATGGGAACCGATGCATCGCTTGGATTCGTTCCTTGTTTGACGCCGCCGCCCCAAAGTAACACCCGCGGGTGGCGGGCCGAAGAGCCAAAGGCGTTCCGCGGTGCGAAAAGTGTAGCGCTGCAGGCGGTCCGCCGCGCGCCCGTCGTCGATTAATCTATAGGAAACGTAAGCGTCAGCCGCGCAGAAAATCCCTGACACCATCGGCCACGAGCTCCGGGGCGGTTTCGAACAGTGCCAGCCCCTGCTCGGCGAAATCCATACAGCGCCCTTTCGCAAGCACTTCCCGCGCACGTGCAGTGGCCTCCCACAGTTCGTCCCGCGGTCTCATCAGCAGCACCGGCTGGGTGATCAGGCTGAGCCGCTCGCGCACCGTATATTGCAGTGCAGCATGGGCCAGCCAGGCAGAATGTACCCCGTTGCGCAGCTTTTCAGCGAAAGCCAGGGTGACGAGCTCGGGCGGCGTGCCGGGACCATAGGTCTCCGCGATCCGCTGCCACTCGCCGGCCAAATGGGCTCCATCCGGGCTGGCGTGCATCGACGGCGGCACGCGCTTGGCAGCCTCTCGCTCGGCGTCCGTCAACAAAGGCACGGACACCAGCACCACACGGCGCACCTGCTTCGGTCGCGTGATCGCGAGCTCTGCCGCGACGAGCGCTCCGGCATGGTAGCCCAGCAGGTCAATCTGCCGGAAACGCATGGCCTCGAGAAAATCGCCGACAGCCGCCGCGTAATCGACGATGGTAGGGCGCGAGGACGGCGGATCCGAGTCGCCGAAGCCCGGCAGATCCGGCGCGTAGACCGACCGATCTTGTCCCGCGAGCGCCAGGAAGCGCTCGAACATCCGGCCGGACAACGGACTCCTGTGCAGGCACAGGAGCGGCGTGCCCTCTTCGAATCCCCCTCCGGGTGGAATGGCGTTGTGGACATGCAATTGTCCGCAGCGACTTTCGAAGTAACCCCGCCGGACTCGCGGCTTGGCTTCGACATTGCGGCTCGAGACAGTCCCTTTCACCATGCTGTGCTCCGAAACGGGCATGACATACTGCCATGGGTTGTCAGGAACCATAAGGAACGCGTCACGAAGTTACTCATGGTTGCTTTGCACGCCTCCGCGGCGCAGGTACAGTCGCCGCTCCCATGCCCCCACAGGGAGCTGCCATGTTCACAGCCCGCCTCGATGACGGTCGCCTGCCGCCGCGCATTTTCACGCTGCTGGCCGGCACCCTTATTCTCAGCGCAACGCTCGCCGGCTGCGGCCTGGCCGAGACCGGGGTCGCCGGAGCAGCCGGGGCCGCATCCCAGGCCGAGCAAGCCCGTCAGGGCAAACAGACCGAGGCGCGAGTGCAAAAGCAACTCGACGACGCCGCGCGACAAGCCGCGGAGCGCCGCCGCGCCGGTGAAGCCGAGTCGCAATGAGCCGTGGGCGCCTGGCCCGCTTAAGCGCAGGGCCACAGACGCACTGCGTCAACCTAAACAAGTAGCGTGCCGGCCGGTCGCCCCGACACCGGCACGCTGAGCCGTCTGACCGCCTGCGCGATCCCGCCCCCAGCGGCTTTTTAACGCCGCTTCGCCTTCTTACCGGCGCGCCTGCCGGCCTTCTTAGCCGCTGACTTACCCCTTTTGGCGCTGGTGCGCTTCCCGGCCGCGCGCTTCGCGGCAGCCTTCCTCGCTCCCTTCTTACCGGTTGTCTTCCTTGCGGCGGTCTTTTTCGCGGCGCCCGCCTTGCGGCCCCCACTCTTGACCTTGCCCTTCTTCGCCGCCTTGCGGGCCGCTTTCTTCGCCGGCGCCTGCGCCGGCACGGACGGCATAGGCTCAGTCGTCGACATGGCAGCCGGCGCCTCCGCCTTCGCGGCAGCCTTCAGCTTTTCCGCGGCGGCCACGACGGGCTTGGGTGTTGCCGTTTTAGCCTTGGGCGCTTCCGCGTTGCCCCCCTTTTGCACCTGGGCTTTGGGTGGCTCCACCACGGCGAAAGCGCCGCCTTGCGGGTCCATCAGCATGGTGATCCAGCTGCCGCCCGGAACCTCGATGGGCCCATGCAGGATCCTTCCGCCGGCGGCCTTGGCGGCCGCGGTGGCCTTGGCGCAGTCGGGCACCCGCACGTAGCTCAACCAATGTGGCGGCGTAGAAGGCGCTTGTAGGTTATAGACGCCGCCGACCTGCGCACCCCGATGGTTGATGAGCTGGTAGATCCCCATGGCGCCCATGTCGTGGGCAGGGCCCTTTTCCCAGCCGAAGAGCTGCGTATAGAAATTGAGCCCGGCGGCGTAGTCCGTCGTGGCGAGCTCATGCCAGCCGAACTCCCCCGGTCCGCCGGACGCGCCGGCGCCGTCGGGTGGCGGACCGGGAGGGGTGTACACCGCGAAGGCTGCCCCTTGCGGATCCGACAGTACCGCGTACCGGCCCATCTTCGGAATGTCGCTGGCACTCTTCAAAACCTTACCACCGAGGCGCTGGGCTTCGGCCACGGTGGCATCCACGTTCGGCGTGGCGATATAGACGATCCAGTGCGGTGGGGCGCCGGCCTCCGCGCCGTCCCGGGGCAGTGCCATCAGGCCGCCGACCTGAGTCTTACCGGCCATCCATAGTGTGTAGGAGGGCATTCCGGAATCCTGCGTCCTCCACGGGACGACTTTCGAGTAGAAGGCGGCTGCCGCGTCCGTGTCCGTCGTCATCAACTCGTGCCAAATGAATCGTCCCCGAATATCCGCGTTGCTCATGGTGCGTTTTCCCCTTGTTTGCGAGCGCGCACTGACATTCTGCACTGCTACGCCGCTCACTTCCACGAGTGTTGTTGAATTTCTGTTTGCAGCCGGCGTGCTCACCGGGCAAACGCGAGACTGACGACGCCGACCAGGATACATGCGGCGCCGAGCAGCCGCGCCGGTACGGCCTCCTCGCGCAACAGGCGAGAGCCAAAATACGTACCGACGAGCGTGCTCAGCTCGCGGGCGGGTGCTATGTGGCTCACCGGCGCGAGCCGCATGGCGAATAGCACCAGGATGTAGCCAATTGGGCCCAGGACGCTCACCACCGCGGCGGGTCGCGCATACATCCGCGCCTCACGGGCAAGCCCGTGGCGGTCCCGCAAGGCCCAGGGCGTGAGGATCACCACGCGCAGCAGATTCCCGCTGAAATCGACGATAAACGGCGACACGGCGAGTGCCTTGACGGCCCACCCGTCGTTCACGGTATAGCCGGCGATGAACAGGCCCGTGAGCAACCCGAAGAAGATACCGACCTTCGGTGCACGGTGCGGCTCGCGAGTGAGGCCTGCGACGAGCAGAATGCCGGCCACGATCAAGACCAAACCCAGTCCGGCCAGCAGCGTCGGCTTTTCGCCGAGCAGGAGCGTCGCGCCCACGAAGGACAGCAAGGGGCCGGAGCCACGGGCAATGGGATAGACGAGCGACAGATCGGAGGTCCGGTACCCAGCCTGCAGCGCCAGGGAATATCCGAGGTGCAGCACGCTCGTCCCCGCGAGTGCCAGGCACTGCATCGTGCCGAAGTGCGGCCGCTCCTCCACCACGATCCACACGATGGCGGGGAGATAAAGAACGACAGACCCGATCGAATACAGCCACACGAAGTGCCGCGAGCCGGCCGCCTTCTTCGCGAACAGGTTCCACGTTGCATGAGTCGCCGCGGCGAGCAGCACCGCGAACAACGCGAGAAGGGGCATTTAGCGGCCGGGACTCATGGACAGGCTCCTCAGGAGAGGGCGACGAAATCTCCTTCGAACGACGCCACCCGGTGCGTCGAGTGCACCAGGTGCGCGGTGAGCGTGAGGCGCGCGCGGCCACGCCGGGCAAGCGTCGTACGGAACCGCTCCCAGGCCAGATCGTCGCCGAATTCGCACACCGCTTCGAAATCACCGGGGATGGGCTTCTCGTACTCCATCCGGCTGCGCTGGATGACGAGCCGCGCATCGAGCCGCGCGTCCTCGAGCCTCAAATGCAGCAGTGTCCACGCCGACAGCGTCGCGAGCGCCGCGGCGCTGCCACCGAAAACGGTTTCAGTGTGATTGACGTTGGGCGCGAGGGGCGCGGCCAGCTTCACGTGCCCGACGCTCGCTACGCGCACTTCCACACCCATGGCCGCGGACAGGGGAATGTACTGATACAGGTAACGCTGCACGCGCTTCTCGTGTTCTTCGACTGTCATATCCACATGCTCAAGGCGCAGGCGGCGATGCGCAAGACTTGCCAAGAGCCCGCTGTTGTGAGTGCTCGCGCCAGATGAGGTACAGCCCGCTCGCGATCACGATGCCGCCGCCCGCGTAGACGCGGGACGCCGGCAACACACTCCAGACCGCCCAGTCGATGAGAATACCCCACAAAAGTGCCGTATATTCGAACGGCGCGACGACGGAAGGCGGCGCGGCACGGAACGCTTCGGTCAACAGGTGTTGGCCCAAAGCACCGAAGAGGCCGAGCCCCGCCAGCCACAACCAATGCTCACGCGCCAGATGCACCCAGTCGGGAACGGCCAAGAGCCCGGTAATGAGGGTCATCAGGCCGACGGTCCAGACGATTACACTCGTAGTCGTATCCGAACGCGTAATCACACGCAGAGTAATGACGCTCAGCGCATACGCCGTGGCCGATATGAAGGCCGCGACAGATCCGAGCGTCACCAGTCCCGAGGCTGATGGTCTCAACATGATGATCACACCGACCAGCCCGACGCAGATCGCGACCCAGTGGCGCCAACCGACCCGGTCGCCGAGCAGCGGCACGGAAAGAGCCGTCACGATGAGCGGCTCCGCCAGAAAGATCGAGTACGCGTTCGCGAGCGACAGGGTCCGCACGGCGTAAATGAACCCGGCCAACATGACGACCATGAGGACACCGCGCAGCAGATGCATCCAGAAGCGATTGGGCTTCAGATCCCGGTAACGGCCTTTGATGAGCGCCGGCAGCGCCATGAACGGCAGCGAGGCGAGACCGCGCAGGAAGGCGATCTCCATGGCCGGGTAATGCTGCGAGAACAATTTGAGGATGGCGTCCATGGCCGAGAAGGAGGCCACGGCCATCAGCATGGCCGCGATGGCCCTGAGACGTCCGCGGTGCTCCGTGGGGCCGCGGACATCCGCGGCGCTCACCATCTTGCCGGCGCCGCGAGGTTAACGATGAAGTGCGCTGAAAACGCCGCCGGATTCAACTCCGCGAGTCCGCCTCCGCCGGCTGTCGCAAGGTGCGCGCGGGCAGCGCGGCACCTGGCGTGACGCCCTTTGGAGCCATAGCGACCGCACCCGCCGCGATCGGTGTCGTACGGTAACCGACGCCCAGTAACCGCGCGGGCAGGGGGAAGGCACTGGCGAAGGACGCCAGCAGCGTCGAAGCGTAAGGAACGGACTGGATCATGAGTACCACGATCCACGCGAGCCGATCGGGTCCGTGCTGCTGCGGCGAGTGGGCGACTCCCCACGCTGCAAGCCACAACCCGATCATCATGAAGGACTCGTCGCGCGCGGCCGCAAGGGCCTGCAGCAGCGGGGCCGATTGGCCGGTTTTGGGGGTGCGGAAGAATGGCTCGCTGCGCGTGAGCAGGCCCTTCACCACCGCGGTACCGATCGTGTGGGTAAGGGCAAGACCGGCGACCGCTGCCGCGATCGTCTGGCGGAAATTCGCGCCGACCCGCACCTGATAAAGGTGCACGAGCTTCGCGAGCTTGAAGGTGAAGAGCGACAGAGGCAGCACCGAGTACATCACCAGCGGCGGATCGATCCGGTGGGGCGCCAGCACCATCGCGATGGACCAGGCGAGCGCCGCCACATTGAACAGCATGTTGCATCCGTCAGCGACCCACGGTAACCAGCCGGCGACGAAATGGTAACGCTGCCCCGGTGACAGCGGGCCCCCTTCCATGAAAAAAGCGCGCGCGTGACGCTTGAGGATCTGCATGGCCCCGTAGGCCCAGCGGAAGCGCTGTTTCTTGAAGTCGACGAACGTGTCCGGCATCAGGCCGCGGCCATAGCTCGCCGGCACGTAAGTCGCCTCGAAGCCGGCCTCGAAGATGCGCAGCCCGAGCTCGGCGTCCTCGGTGATGCACCACTCGGCCCAGCCCGCGCGCTCGAGCTGCGCGCGCCGCACCATCGTCATGGTGCCGTGTTGGATGATGGCGTTGCGCTCGTTGCGCGTGATCATGCCGATGTGGAAGAACCCGCGATACTCGGCGTAGCACATCGCCTTGAACGCGCTCACGCCGTCATCCCGATAGTCCTGCGGGGCCTGGACGATGGCGACGTGCGGGTCCTGGAACCCGGGCACGAGATCGCGCAGCCAGTTCGGCTCCACGACATAGTCGCTGTCGATGACCGCGACGATCTGCGCATCGGGCGCGGTGCGCGCGAGCGCGAAATTGAGCGCCCCCGCCTTGAAGCCCTGCAGCGGGGCGACGTGGAAGAACCGGAACCGCTCGCCGAGGCGGGCGCAGTGAGCCTCGACGGGACGCCAGACGCTCTCGTCCGCCGTGTTGTTATCGATGACGAGCACTTCGTAATTCGAATAGTCGAGACGGGCGAGCGCGTCCAGCGTCTCCATCACCATGTCGGGGGGCTCGTTGTAGGCCGGCACGTGAACGGACACCTTGGGCTGCGGCTCGCCGTTGGCCAGCACGGGCGCGCCGAGGCGCCGGCGATAGGTGACCCAATGAGCTTCCGCCCATTCATGCGCCTCCGAGAGCAGCACGAGAATGACGCCCAACATGCCCAGCAGGAGCAGCACCCCGGAGACGACGCTCGAGACGGTCATGTACTGCTGTGTGAAATCGTAGAACACCCAGACGGTGATCGTTGCGGCCGTATACACCACCAGCGCCAGGAAACTTCGCCCGCGGTTGCGCAGCGTCTCGCTGTTCAGGTACACGACACCCAATACCAGGAGCGCGACCGCCACGGATATGGCGGCAAGCACGTGCCACTCCGGCACCCGCACGATGGCCCGTGTGAATTCGAACTTCGGATTGCGGTTCACATCGTACACGCCCCAGTACGAGCCGACGGCGCCCTCCTGGTAGGCCTTCCAGGGCTGGTCGAAGGCCTCCATCACGTAGTAGACGATCTGCTCCCGCTCGGCGCGCTTGAGGAAACGGCGCAGGAACAGCGCCTCGTTGGAATCGGAAGCGACGGCGTACTCGCGCGTGCGGCCGCGGCTCGGCCAGCCGATTTCGGCAACCACGATGGGCTTGCCGGGAAACGCTTTCTGCAGGCGCCGGAACTGTGCGAACGAATAGTCGACGGCGGTATCGACACTGACGCCCTCCCAGTAGGGCAGCAGGTGCACGCCGATGAAGTCCACGTGCTCGGCGAGCTCCGGGTGCGCGAGCCACACGTGCCAGGGCTCGGCGGTACTGACGGGTTGACCGATGGCCTCGCGCGCCTTGTCGAGATATTTCTCGAGCTCCTCGAGGGGAATGTCGCCGCGCAGCACCACCTCGTTGCCGATGATCACCCGCACGACATTGATGTGCGTGCGCGCGAGCTCGATGGCGGTATCGAGCTCCGTCTCGTTCGTATCGCGATGGTTGTCGATCCAGGCGCCCACCGTCACGTTGATGCCGTGGCGCTCGGCGAGCTGCGGCACATGAGCCAGCGTGCCGTAGTTGCTGTAGGTGCGAACAGCAAGTGTCCTGCCTTCCAGCAGCTGCAGATCCTGGTCGATCTCAGCGTCGGTCGGCATTTCCTTGTGGGTCGGGTCCTCGCCGATGCGGAACGGCGAGAACGCGAACCCCTGGATCCGCGCGGGCCAGGGGGGCTCCAGCGTCGGACGATTGAGGAAGGCCCAGACTGCGAACGTCAGGGTGGCGAACAAGGCCGCGATCAACAGGCCGGGTAAGCTCTTCATGGAACTGACTGCACCCAAGGGCTCGAATGATAGGTGCGGTGGGTATAACCGCGCCTGAACCGACCCTCGAATTCCCCCCGAAAATCCGCCTGGCCCGCCCGGCGGCGCCTTCTTCAGCAGCCCGCCCAGGGGCCGCCCGGCCGCTCGCCTACCAGACCCCCACGTTCTGCATGGACTTCCACGGCTCCGCCGGCGCCAATGCAGGCCCCTTCTGGAGCAGCTCGATGGAGATATTATCGGGCGAGCGGACGAAAGCCATCTTGCCATCGCGCGGCGGCCGGTTTATGACCACGCCGCGGTCGATGAGGCGCTGACACGTCGCGTAGATGTCGTCGACCTCATAGGCGAGGTGCCCGAAGTTGCGCCCCCCGCCGTAGCTTTCCGGATCCCAGTTGTAGGTGAGCTCCACCTGCGCGGATTCATCGCCCGGGGCCGCCAGGAAGATCAGCGTAAAGCGCCCCTGTGGGCTGTCTTTGCGCGACAGCTCCGTCAAGCCCAGCGCATCACGGTAGAACCGCAACGAAGCGTCGATGTCGGTGACGCGAACCATCGTATGGAGATACTTCATCAGAACATCTCCGAGGGACCGGGCGTCTTGATGTTCACCTTGTAGCGTGAGGGGATGAAGTCACCCGTGATCATCTCCTCATAGCTCTGTCCCGGGCCGACCATGGGGTACACCCCCGCCTCCGGATCGATCATGACTTCGAGGAAGGCGGGTCCGTCGAACTTCACGAACTCCTCGATGACCCGCGGGACGTCTTCCTTGCGATCGAGGCGCACGGCGTAGCGGAAGCCATCGGCCTGCGCCGCCTTGACAAAATCCTTCTTGTGCAGCGACTTGTCGCTCGCGGAGAGGCGTCCTTTGAAGTAAAGCCTCTGCCACTGCTTGACCATGCCATCGCCGCAGTTGTTGAGCACGACGACCTTGACCGGCAGGTCGTAGGTCGTGACCGTCTCGAGCTCGCCGATGTTCATGCGGATGCTCGAGTCGCCGTCAATGTCGATGACCAGCCGCCGCGGGTTGGCAATCTGCGCGCCGATGGCGGCGGGCAGGCCGAAGCCCATCGTGCCCATGCTCCCCGAAGTCAGCCACAGCCGGGGATGGCGGAAGTCGCAGTACTGCGCGGCCCACATCTGGTGTTGGCCGACGCCCGTCGTGATGATCGCCTCGCCGCGCGCGTGCCTGTTGATCTCCTCGATCACATAGTACGGCTGGATGAGCGTGCTGGCGCGGTCGTAGTTCATCGCGTACACGCGCTTGAGCTCGGCCACGTGCGCGTGCCAGGCAGCGTAGTCGCGCTCGAATTCCTCACGACGGCCATGCGCCGTGAGAGCCTGCAAAGCTTCGTTGAGCAAGCCGATGTGGCTCCACTGCACGCGCTTCACCTTGTTCACTTCCGCGCGGTCGACGTCGAGGTGTGCGATGCGCTTGGCGTTCCTCGCGAACTTTGCAGGTACGCCTGCCACGCGATCGTCGAAACGCGCGCCGACGGCGATGAGGAAATCACAATCGTCGACGGCGTAGTTCGCAAACGCGGTCCCGTGCATCCCGAGCATGCGCAGGCAGAGGGGATCCGTGGTATCCACGGACCCGATGCCCATCAAGGTGGTCACCACAGGGATATTGAAAGCCTCCGCGAACTCCCTGAGCGCGCTGGCGGCACCGGCATTCACCACGCCACCGCCGGCATAAATGAGCGGGCGCTGGGCATCGCCGAGCATCTCGAAGAAGCGCGCGGCATCGTGCGTATCCACCGCCCGATCGGACAGCTCCTTCATCCGGCGCCGATATCCGGGGATGGGGAGCATGCCGCCCCCGTGGAACAGGCCTTCCCAGTTCTGCACGTCCTTCGGCACGTCGACCACGACCGGCCCCGGGCGGCCGGTGCGGGCTATCTCGAACGCCGTCCGCACCGTTGCCTCGAGCTTCGTGGGGTCGGTAACCAGAAAAATGTGCTTGGCGACGGCGCCCATGATCGAGGGCACCGGCGCCTCCTGAAAGGCATCGGTTCCGATGGCCGCGGTGGCCACCTGGCCGCAAATCACGACAATGGGCACCGAATCGGCCATCGAATCGCGCACCGGCGTAACAGTGTTCGTGGCGCCGGGCCCCGAGGTGACGATGCAGACCCCCACGCGGCCGGTGGCGCGGGCATAGCCGGCAGCCATGAAAGCGGCGCTCTGCTCGTTCGAGGGTACGATGAGCGGAATCGGCGGCTCGCCGGCCTGGCTGTGCTGCTCGTTGTAGAGGAAGACGGCGTCGTAAGTCGGCAGGATCGCTCCGCCGCTATAGCCGAAAATCGCGGTAACCCCCTCATCCGCCAGGACCTGCATGATCATCCGCGCGCCGGACATCTTCTGGCCGGCAAGCGGATGCCCGAAGGGGCGGGGCTGAATTACCGTGTCACTCATGACGCGCTCTTTAACTTAAAGACGGGCAAGGCGAGGGAATCCCGATTGAGCCTAGCAGCTTGCGGGGTAGGCGCAAAGCAGCGCCCCGGGCGCCGCACCGCCCAGCAATGATCCCCAATGCGCCGCCTGCGACGCGCCGTTATCATGAACCCATGCACCGCGAAGGATTCGTCGCCAATAAGTCCAATCCCATGACCCCAATGCGCCACATCATCGCGATCCTGCTGCAGAACGAAGCCGGCGCGCTCGCCCGCGTGGCGGGCCTCTTCTCCACCCGCGGCTATAACATCGAGTCCCTTTCCGTTGCCCCGACCGACGACCCGACCGTGTCGCGCCTGACGCTGGTCACGAAGGGGTCGGATGCGGTCATCCAGCAGATCGCAAATCAGCTCAACAAGCTCGTCGACGTCGTGAACGTCGAAGACATGACGATGGGAGAGCATCTGGAGCGGGAGCTCGTGCTGCTCAAGCTGAAGGTACGGCCTGAGCGCACCGACACGGTGCGCGGTCACGTGATTCGTCTCGGGGGCCGCGTTCTGGACCCGGCAGCGGACGGTTTCATCGTGGAGCTGACGGGCAGCGAAGCGGAGGTCAACACCTTCATCAGCGAGCTGGCGCGCGATGCGGAATTGCTCGAGGTGGTTCGCAGCGGTGCGCTCGGCATCGCCCGGAACGCGCGGCCTCTGCGGGTGGTGCGCTGACGCTTGCGGATGCCGCGACGCGAGTGACGCCATCTGGCGACGGTCGTAACAATTCCTACGTTGCTCCCGGCTCGGCAGTCCCCGTAAGATTCCGGCGCGGAAATAGACGGGCTCAGGTGGCATTCGCTGCGACTTAGGGCCCCGAGAGTGGTTGGGTGGTCTGAAGGTTCGTGGTGTCGCGCACGACACGCACGGAGGTGAGGAGTTGCCGGGGCCCGACCCGGCCGCATCCTCCCATGAAATAACAGGTTGCCCAGGAGCGGGCTCCTACGGGTGTCCGTCTGTTGCGGAACTGCGCGACAATCCCGTAGTCGGATGAGCCCCACCGACCGGAGGTGCGGTACCTTCAGGCCGCACCTCTCGAGAACGCCATGCATGTATTCAAGAGCCCGCCAGAGCCCCGTAAAACACCACGCCGTCCCAAGGTACAAGGCGCGAGCACCCGTTCCGATTCCACGTCCGGGAAAAGTAAACGCCCGGGCGAGGCTCTGAATGGCGAGACGAGTGCGATTCTCGCCGCCCTGATCGCTCTCAAGCGCGGCGACAGCGATGTGCGGCTGCCGGAAGAATGGCCCGGTCAGGCCGGACGTATCGCGGAAGCTTTCAATGAAGTGGTCGAGCTCAACGTGCGCACAGCGCGTGAGCTCGAGCGCCTCAACCAGGTGGTCGGGCGCGAAGGTAAGCTGCGTCACCGCGCCTCTCTCGGTAACGTCAGCGGTTTCTGGTCCGACTCCATTCTGAATATCAACGCGTTGATCGACGATCTCGTGCATCCGACTACCGAAGTCGCGCGCGTCATCGGTGCGTTCGCACAAGGCGACCTTACCGAGACCATGGCGCTCGATATCGAGGACCGCCCCCTCCAGGGCGAGTTCCTGCGCACCGCCAAAACGATCAACAAGATGATCGAGCAGCTGAGCTCGTTCACGACGGAAGTGACGCGCGTGGCGCGCGAAGTCGGCACGGAAGGCATTCTAGGCGGGCAGGCGCGGGTGGAGGGCGTGTCGGGCACATGGAAGGACCTCACCGAGAGCGTCAACTTCATGGCCGGCAATCTCACCGGCCAGGTCCGCAACATCGCGGAGGTGACCAAGGCGGTGGCCGCGGGCGACCTGTCGAAGAAGGTCACCGTGGACGTCAAGGGAGAGATCCTGGAGCTGAAGAACACCGTCAACACGATGGTGGATCAGCTCAGCTCGTTCGCCTCCGAGGTGACTCGCGTGGCGCGGGAGGTCGGCACCGAGGGCATTCTCGGCGGGCAGGCGGACGTCAAGGGCGTGTCGGGCACCTGGAAGGACCTCACCGAAAGTGTCAACTTCA
>CAZDTG010000115.1:2198-14310 GCA_964508005.1 uncultured Steroidobacteraceae bacterium | reverse complement strand
CGCATGGGCTTTGCAGCCTCAATCACGATCTCGTTTACGTCGGTGCCGAGCACCTTCACGTCGTCTCCGGCGAGCGCCAGTCGAGTGCCGACGTAGCCGCCAATCGCGCCGACACCGACGACAGCAACCTTCATCCGAGTGGGCCTCCGCCACCCGGCGCGGCTCGCTTATCGAGTGACGTTCGAGTTATCGATGCCATTGCGCTGCAGCTCCAGGGCGTTGACGACACGGGTGACCCCCTGAACCGATCCTGCAACGCGCTCCGCCTCGACGAGATCCGGTTGATCCCAAACAAAGCCGCTGAGACGCACCACGCCGTTATCGGCCCTGATGAGGATATGACGGTCGTACAGCGTTCGATCGGCGTCGAGCGCCTGCTGCACGCGCTGCACCATTGTCTGGTCGGCCTGCTGTTCGGCCTCGGTCTTGCGAGGACCCGTTGCGCAGGCAACCACGCCGCAAACACAAGCCACCGCAAGCGCCGTACGGGAGATTCGATTCATGAGTCGAGACAAGATAGTCACCCCCTCTCTGCTCGAGATATATCACAACTCAATCGTGATCCGCACTCAGAGGACTCAGCTCGAGATAGTTCGCGACGCGCCTCGCGCCCCCGACCCGACGGGCCAGTCTCAGGACCCTGTGCAGATCGCTCAGGTCGTTCACAATCCCCTCGAGCCTCACGACGCCGTTCTCGACAGTCACGGTGATGTGATCGCCAAAGATGTAGGGATCCTCCTGCACGGCCGCCGTCACTTTCGCGGCCATCACAGCATCCGACTGCCTGGTCGCAGTCACGACGACTTCGTCTTTAATCTCCCCTGACGGTGACGCGCCGAGCGCCAGGGCTGAGTACGAGCTTCCCAAAACGGCCACTCCCAGCGATCCCGCCAGAAGTGGCCCCCATCGGACAGCGGGTAGCCGGTACCACACTGAAACACTCGCACGCAGCAGGTCGATCGAGTCGCACTCAGAAATCTATATTCGCACTAGAATTTATAATTGATACCCGTCGAGAAGCCCAGCGGATGGCAGCCGCCCCACGTGGTCGGACCGAAGCTGCTGTAGTCGATGAACTGCGCGTGCGTGGCATCGTGACAATCGGTCTTGACCCCGTGGCCGCCGGCGCCGATGTCGTAGTGCACGTTGCCGTCGTTGATGGTCTCCGCTACGTCAAAGTATACGGTCAGCTGCTTGTCCAACTTGTGCCAATACTGCAGGGTGTACATGTTGGCCTGGTCGTGTCCGTTCAAATTCGGGTTGTAGTTGTGCTGTCCGCCCGGGTCACCCGGCGTCGCGCCGGCATGCGCCCAGCCGATCGCGATGATGTCCCGGCCGCCAAAGAACTCCTGTTGGAGCGCCACCCATTGGCCCATTCGCTGGCGCTCGTTCTGGAACTCCATGACCTGCGGGACTTTACGTTTCATCTCCTCCCAGAGGTAGGAGACCGTGAGCCCGAAGTCGAAGCTGTACTGGCCGCCGACCTTCACGGCCCATTCGTCGGCGACGTCGTAGGCCGGCGCATATGCCGGCGACCCCGCGGCCGCCGCACCCGGGTACTCCGCCGCATACGTGTTGTAGTCGGCCCAGTTGAGCAGTGGGGAGGGATTCGGCGCACCCAGGGCAGGGTTGCCCTGACTGACCAGGTAGGCGTAGTACGGGCTGTTCGAGCCGATGCCGTCGCTGCTGCGGTTCACCCGCTTGTGGATCTCGTAGGCCGCCACGAGATACAGGCCCTTCGTCTCGAACTTGAGGTCGGCGCTGTACGCATCGTCGTAGCCGCCGTCGTCGCAGTTCAGAAACAGGTTGCCGCTGCCCGGATTGTTAGCTCCCGAGCAGTCCGGGGATCCCAGCGGCGTGAGAGTGTTGTTCGGGTCGAGGTTCTGGCCGAACTGGTAGGCGGCATCGAAGCTGAAGCCGCCCCAGGTGGGGGAGCTGTAAGCCACGACATTGTCCGCTCGTGTGCCGAACTCTATCCGGTTGTCGCCGCCGGTATTGCCCATGATGACGGAGTAGTTGCCCAACGCTCCCGCGAACGGATTGAGGCGATCCGTGGAGGTCTTGTACGGCAGGTACATCTCGCCGAGCTTCAATTTGCCCCAGGATTTCCCCTGGAAGCCAAGCCAGGTGTCACCGAGACCGATCGCGCCCTGCACGGTATTCGAGGACTTCGTCCAGGTATTTTGCAGACCGGGCGCCGCCGCCATGTTGATGGCGGTGGACACCTGATAGATGAAGTCGAAATCCGAGGTGCCGATCTTATGCGTGCCCCGGTAGCCGACGTTGGATCCGTTGCTGGACATCGCGCCGACCCAGCCGACCTTGCCGTAGGGGCCTGCCTTGGCGGGGCCGGTGATGACGTAAGGACTGCCGGGGGCGCCGCTGGCATACCCCCAGGGATACGCCACCAGTCCGTTCATGCCCTTGGTCGTGTAGTCCACGGACACATCCAGTGTGCCGAAAAAGCCTTTCATGAAGTTGTTGAAGGCGGTCTGCTGCTTGCCGGCCGTGTCCGCCGCCTTGGTGGCCGCCACCGCGGCTTTCTGCATGTCCTGGTTCTGCTTCTGCAGATCCTGGCTCTGCTGCTGTTGCTGCTTCTGCAGGGCCTGGAGCTCCTTGCTGAGCTCCTCGATACGCTGCTGCATTTCGCGCATCTTGCTCTGAACGTCCTGGTTTGGTGCGCTCTGCGCAACGGTTCGGTCCGGATAGCTGCAGATGACCAACACTGCGGCGAGCGATGCGATCAGTGATCCACGCGCTCTGATGCCAAGGTTCATGAGAGTCCCCCTTTTTTGGACTGATTACTGCCGGATGCCCGCTCCCACACTCATCAAACTCTCCGCGGCGAGCCAACGCGCCGCACCCGTCAGGCCGGGGGAATGAGCCCCCGCGCCACGCGCCCACCGATATTTCGCTCCCAACACGGCGACCGGAATCTCGGTCGAGTACGCGTAGGCGGGTATTCCGTGCTGATAGAGGTATTCGGCCGCCTCCTCGACTTGCACGTCGCCGGCGCCGTCAATGCCTCGCGTGCTGCTGCTTTCGCCTGATCGAGAATCCTACGAACGGCGCTCCTGTCATACGTCATCTGTGTTGCCTCACACGCCGTGCGCGCATCAGATCACCTTTTTCGCGCGGAGTCCGGCGATGTCCTGCGTCCCGTAGCCGAGCTCCGCCAGCACCTCATCGGTATGCTCGCCCAGCAATGGCGAGCGCGTCACTTCGGTGGCGCTGTCGCTCATCTTGATCGGGTTGCCCACTGTCAGATACTTGCCGCGCTTTGGATGATCGACTTCGACGATCGTGCGGGTCGCGCGCAGCGAGGGCTCGTCGGCAATTTCCTTCATCGACAGAATCGGACCGCACGGAATGTCGTGTTCATTCAGAATGGCCATGGCCTCGAATTTCGTCTTCGTGACCGTCCACGCCTCGATCGCCGCCCAGACCTCTTTGAGTCGAGGCAGGCGCGCGTTCGGCGTAGCGTAGTCGGGATGGGTAATCCACTCCTCCTTGCCGATGACCTGGCAGATCTGCTTCCACACCGGCGCTTGGGTGATGAAGTACAGATAGGCGTTGGGATCGCTCTCCCACCCCTTACACTTGACGATGTTTCCCGGCTGGCCTCCTCCGGAGGCATTAGCGGCGCGAGGCACGGAGTCTCCGAATTTCCCGTGGGGATACTGGGGGTATTCCTGCATGACGCCCGTGCGAGCGAGTCGCTGCTGGTCGCGCAGCTTGACACGGCACAGATTCAGCACGCCATCCTGCATCGCCGCGAGTACCCTTTGCCCACGACCAGTGGTCTTGCGTTGGTAGAGGGCGCAAACGATACCCAGCGCGAGGTGCAGTCCCGTGCCGCTGTCTCCTATCTGAGCGCCGGTGACGAGAGGAGGTCCGTCGTCGAAACCCGTAGTCGACGCAGAGCCGCCCGCGCACTGGGCGACGTTCTCGTACACCTTGCAGTCCTCATAAGGCCCCGGCCCGAAGCCCTTCACGGAGGCCACGATCATCTGTGGATTGAGCTGTTGAATGCGCTCCCAGGTGAAGCCCATGCGATCGAGTACGCCCGGCGCGAAATTCTCCACCAGCACATCGCAGCTCTTGACGAGCTTCTCCAGTACTCGCTTGCCGTCCTCGCTCTTGGTGTCGAGCGTGATCGAGCGCTTGTTGTGATTCAGCATCGTGAAGTAGAGGCTGTCGACATCTGGAATGTCGCGCAGCTGCTCACGCGTGATGTCGCCGGCGCCGACCCGCTCCACCTTGATCACATCTGCGCCGAACCACGCCAGCAGTTGGGTGCAGGTCGGACCCGACTGCACGTGGGTGAAATCGAGAATGCGGACTCCGTCTAGTGCCTTGCCCATGCGAATCTTCCAAGTTCAATCACTTGTACATCGTCTGATTCTTGGTGCCCGGCGCGTATTCGCGCGGGTCGACCCAGATGTTGATGACCGCCGACTTGCGCAGACGCGCAACGGACTCGCGCGCACGCCGCAGCGCCGGGGCGATCTGCGCGGGATCACGCACTTCCTCACCGTACCCGCCCAACATCTCGGCGAACTTGCCGAACGGCACATCGCCGAGCAGGTTGCCGACGTTGCCCCGCTGCTCGCCGTATTTCGCCAGCTGCCCATAGCGGATCTGGTTCATCGCCGAGTTGTTGCCGACGACCGCGATGTAGGGCACGCCAAATCGATTGGCGGTCTCCATGTCGAAGGCCGTCATCCCGAACGAGCCATCACCGTAGTAGCAAAGCACTTCCTTGTTGGGATTGGCAAGACCGGCGGCGATCGCGAAACCTGTGCCGACGCCGAGCGAGCCGAGTGCTCCTGGATCCATCCACTGACCCGGCCGGCGCGGGCGCACGGCCTGCGCCGAGATCGTCACGACATCACCGCCGTCCCCGATATAGATCGTGTTGTCCGCGAGAAACTCGTTGAGCTCATAGGCAACCCGATAAGGGTGGATCGGGGTATTGTTTGACTTGAACAGCGGCATGAGCTTCTCGGTGGCGGCCTCCTCGGCCGCGGCGAGCTTCTTCATCCATTGCTGGCGCGCCTGGCGCTTGTCCTGCTTGAGACGGCCGGAGGCCGCCTGCAGGACCGCTCCGAGAATGGCGCCCGGATCGCCGACGAGCCCCAGATCGATATCCCGGTTCTTGCCGACTGTGCGGTAGTCCATATCGATCTGAACGAGCGTCAGCTTCGTGCTGATACGCCGGCCATAGCCCATTCTGAAGTCGAACGGCGTGCCCACGATGACAATGACATCGGCGTCAGCGAACGCGTTGCCACGAGTCCGGTCGAAGTGATGCGGATCGCCCGGTGGCAGCAGCCCGCGACTGCCTCCGTTGAAATAGCCGGGGATGTCGAGGCCGCGCAGAAGAGCGACCGCTTCTTCGTGGCCACGCGAGGTCCAGACCTGCTGACCGTAAAGCATGGCCGGACGCTCGGAGTTGACGAGGATGTCGGCCAGCTTTTCGACGTCGCGTGGATCACCGATCGAGCGCGTTGAAGCGCGATAGTGACCCGGCTTTGGAATGATGGCCTTCGTCGCGTCCACCTCGCGATCCAGGACATCGCGCGGTATCTCCAGATAGACCGGGCCGGGAGCCCCGTTAAACGCCTCCCGTGCCGCCATCGAAATCATGTCGGCAACCCGCTCGGTGCTCGGTACCGTCGCCGCAAACTTCGTGATCGGCGTCATCATGTCGACGTGCGGCAAGTCCTGGAGCGAGCCCATCTTGTGTTGTGTCAGAGCGCCTTGACCTCCGATGTGCAGAATCGGACTCTCCGAGCGAAAGGCGGTGGCGACGCCGGTCACGGCGTTCGTGCAGCCGGGACCGGCGGTCGTGACCACACATCCGAGCTTGCCGGTCTGCCGCGCATAACCGTCGGCGGCGTGCGCCGCGACCTGCTCGTGCCGGACATCGATGATGCGAATGCCCTCGTCGACGCACCCATCGTAGATGTCGATGATGTGTCCACCACAGAGTGTAAAGATCGTATCGACGCCCTCGTTCTTCAGCGCCTTCGCGACCAGGTGCCCGCCGGAAATGACATCGGCGTCACGGCTCTTTCGCTTGAGCGTGTCCTCCGCAGTCGTCGTACCCCTGTTGTCGGTAGTCTTGGCCGCTGTCTCGACCATGGATGTCTCCATTCGCAATGATTGTCTGTGACGGTGGAAGTCCCGTCGTCGCAGCGCCGCCGCCGAAAAACTCCCGGTTCACCTGATGTGGTTCAGTAGTGCGCGTCAGGCGTCAATGCGCTGCCAGCTTCGCACCTGCATCAAGGGTCGTGGTCCGATTCGTGTACGCGCTGCGCAGGGGCTTCAGGATCAGAACGGCCATCAGCGCCGCCAGGATGTTGAGGGTGGCGGCGGCCATGAATACCGGATGCCAATTTCCTTTCGCGGCGATGACGCTGGTAAGCGGTACGAGCAGCGCAGCCGTGCCCTTCGCGGTGTACATCAAGCCGGTGTTGGTCGTCGCGAACCTGGCACCGAAGGTGTCCGTCACCGTGGCGGGGAACAGGCTGTAGATCTCGCCCCAAGCGAAGAACACGAGGCCGCTGAGGAGGACGAACGCCGTCGGGGCGGTGCCAAAAGTGGCGAGCGCAATGATCCCCACGCCTTCGAGCGCGAAGGCGATCAGCATGGTCTGCTCACGCCCAATCTGGTCGGACACCCAACCGAAGAATGGCCGGCACAGCCCGTTCAATATGCGGTCGAGGCTCAGGGCGAAGGTCAGCGCCGGGAGCGTCAAGCCGAGCAGGCTCACGGGCACATCGGCCACCTTGAAGTCCTTGGCGATCGGCGCGAGTTGCGCGGTCGCCATCAAACCGCCCGCCGCCATCATCACGAACATGAGATACATCACCCAAAAAACCGGGCTCTGGAGCATCTCGAGCGGTCGCGCCTGGTGGCGTCCCGCGCCGCGGGCCAGCTTCGGGGGCGCCACCATGAGGCCCTCCGGCGGAGCCATAATCAGCGAGCCGACCACCATGACGACGATGCCCTGCATCAGGCCAAACGTCAGGAAGGTGTGCTCGTAGCCCGCGGACTTGATCATGCTGGCGATGGGAATGATGGTCGCCGCCGAGCCCGCGCCGAAGCCAGCCGCGGTCAGTCCCGCCGCCAGCCCGCGTCGGTCGGGGAACCACCGCACCGCATTGCCGATACAGGTGCCGTACACGGCGCCGGCGCCGATGCCACCGACTGCCGCCGCGAAATAAAACATCCCCAAGGAATCGGCGAATGAATTGATCGTCCAGGCGATGCCGCAGAGCAGACCGCCGATCACCGTAATCCACCGCGGGCCAAACCGATCGACCAGGTAGCCCTCGACGGGCACGAGCCAAGTCTCGAGCAGCACGAAGATGGTGAAGGTGACTTGAATGGACGCCTTGCTCCAATGGTATTTATCCCCGATGGGACCGACGAACAGCGTCCAGCCGTATTGCAGATTAGCGATCATCACCATACAGATGATGCCCACGAGCAGCTGCAACCAGGCGTTCGCCAATGCTGATTGCGTGGGTTGCACCGAACTCGAATTCGCACTCATGTGGTTCCCCTTAATTCACTTTGTTGATGCGAAAACTCACCCTGGCGGATGCGGAAAGCGTGTAACTGACGGTTTATCGCGGACGGTCCACTGCCCTTACCGCGGTTGATTGCCGCCGGTGTGTGCGGATTATGGAATGGAGGCGACTCGCTGCGTAAGGCCATCGCCGCGGCCGAACCGGCAGCGGTACCAGGAATGCTTCGCGGGCAACGTGGACACGTGCTCACCCGTACACCCCCTCAACTCGGTCCGAAAGTCGTTAACCCGAAACGAGCGCGCGCTCCGTTGGTTACGACGTTGTCACTCTTGAAACGAGAAACGGGCCTGGGCCCGTCGGTCCGAACGCTTGCTCACTCTGCTGTCTACTTTAGACATGGTGGCCATCTACTTCTTTACGCGTGTGTAGTATATCACATAATGGATTCAGGCTGCGGTGATGTACTGTGCTGCAGCGCGGCATAAGACAACACGGTGACGTCTGGAGACTTACCCCGGCCGGCCGGATCCGAATGACGTATCATCTTATATATCTTATTCAATCTGGTCCGACGCGAGATCTCGTATCAACTAGATTTCAGAAGAGGTTGTTGCTGCAACTGTTGGGTTTGGCGATGTTTTCCCTTTCCGGCATCCCTCCTCCGCCCGGTCATGCTATTTCGCCCCATACCGAGCCATGAGTACTTCCGCAATAATCTTTCAGCGTGCCGCCGATGCGGCACCGCTCGCGCTCGCGCCTCTGAATGCGACGAGCCTGCGCGACCAGGCGTACGCGATGCTGAAGGACGCGATCGCGGCTACCGACATTTACAGCCAGCGGCAGGTGCTGCGACTCGAGGAACGACAGCTGATGCAAGCGCTCGGAGTGAGCCGAACGCCCATCCGGGAGGCGCTCTCGATCCTGGAGCAAGAGGGCTTTGTCCGCACGATCCCGCGCCGAGGGATTTTCATCGTCCGCAAATCAAAGCGCGAGATCATCGAGATGATCCAGGTCTGGGCGGCGATCGAGAGCATGTCGGCGCGCCTGGCCACGCTACACGCGCCCGACTCCGAGATCAGCAAGCTGCGTCACCTGTTCGATGAGTTTCAATACTCGCCGCCCTCGGAGCATATCGGCGAGTACTCCGATGCAAACATCGCGTTCCATCAGATGATCATCAAGTTGGGCGGCTCGCAGCTCATCGCGGACATGACGAAGAACATGTTCATCCATGTGCGGGCCATCCGTAAGGCCACGATCACGCAGAGCGACCGCGCCGCGCGTTCGATCATCGATCACCTCAAGATCATCGAAGCTCTCGAGCGCCGCGATATGGAGCTCGCCGAACGGCTCACCCGTCAGCACACGCTCGATCTGGCCGCGCACGTTGAGCGCTGCTGCGACTTCCTCGACTGAGCGGCGTCAGCGTTTCCTGCACGGGATCGAACCACCGCGACAGCCATAGGTACACGGTCCCCGAAACCAACGGCCCTGACAGCCAGCCTGGGTCGACCGCACCCGGCACGCGAGCCATCGGCCCCACGTAGATCTCAGGCACAACGCCGAACGGTAGCGTGGCGTTCGGATGTCTGTATGAATCGCGGTGCACAGGAAGCCGCGGAGGCGCGCTGTTCGGGGGAAACCATGTGACGCCGTAGGAATCCCCCTTTGGAAATGTCAATTGGCGCGGGTCTCAATGTTATGTTATGAGTGACAATCGACTTTGAACGCGAACGGACGGCGGATGCACTGGCTGTTACGCTCTCGGCCGGGGGTGGTGCTGGTCTTCGGCGTGCTGTTGCTCGCGCTGGATGTCGGCCGCTCCATCTGGGCGCGGGTGGGCCTGGCGCGTCCGAGCGCGGAATACCGGCCGGACCCTGCACAGTACGCGGACCTGACCTGGCCACCCGGCGCGGATTTGGACCGCGGCGCGTCGCTGGGGGCGCGGGTATTCGCGCGGCACTGCGCCGTTTGCCATGGTCCGAACGGACGCGGGAACGGTCCGGCCGCACCATCAATGTACCCGCGACCTCGCGACTTCTCATCCGGCAGGTTCAAGTACAAATCCACCGCTGCCGGCGAGCCGCCTACCGACGAGGATCTCCTGCGAACTGTCCGCGACGGCCAGCCTGCCAGCGCGATGCCGTACTTCACCGGCGTACTCTCGACCGAGGAGCTGAACGCCGTCGTAGCGCAGGTGGAGTCGTATTCAAGTGCGTTTTCGCGGCCCGGCCGCCCCCTCGATATCCCCGCTGCGATCCCAAGTTCGCCGGAGAGCGTAGCCCGTGGAAAGGCGCTATATGCCAACCAAGGCTGCGCCGCGTGCCACGGCGACGACGGTCGCGGCGGCCGGCGTTACGATGACGGATCCGGCCATGCGGTGTACGCGCGCGATCTCACTGCGCCCTGGGCTTTCCGCGGCGGCAGTCGGCCCCAGGACGTCTGGCTGCGGCTGACGACCGGCATCACGCCGGGGCCTATGCCCGCCTATGCGGACGTGCTATCGCCCGCCGCCCGCTGGGACCTGGTCAACTTCGTCGCCTCGCTCGCCCGCACGCCGGCCTGGGAGAAGGGCGGTAGCTTCGGCGGTGCGGGAGTTGCCGCGGATCCGGCCCAGCGCGGCGACTACATTACCCGCTGGGAAATGTGCGGCCTGTGCCATACGCAAATCGACCGAACCGGGATTTACAATGTTGACGGAGCGTTCCTCGCCGGTGGTATGCGCGTCGGCTACTACCCGCACGGCTACTCGGTGAGCCGCAATCTCACTTCGGATCCTGAGACGGGTCTTGGTCACTGGACGGTGCCGCAGATCATTCGCGCACTACGTGACGGCCAGGCGCCAGACCGAGCCCTCAACCCGTTCGCAATGCTTTGGGCCCAGTTCCACAACTTCACCGACGAGGACGCGACGGCCGTCGCCACCTTCCTCAAGACGGCATCGCGGCCGGTGCATAACCCGATCCCGCCGAAGCTCGCCTATGGACTGGTGGAGACCATCGCGATGAAGTTCACGCGCCCGCTGCCGGCGACCTCCCCCAAGGCGCTGACTTATGCCGATGGCAATTTCGCCATCGATCCCACGCGGGGCTCGCCAGCGCGTGTTCAAGCTGCGCTCGTCGACGCGCAGTGGATAGTACTGATACTGGCGCTGGTGCTATTCGTGCGCGCGGGCCCGCGCCTGGGGATGGCGGCGTCGATCGGGGGCGTGCTCGGGTTCACGAGCGCCGGCGTGCTGCTGTTCGTTCTGTCGCAGTGGCCAAGCATCCGCAACATGCCGCCTGATCCGCTGGTGAAGGCTGTGAACGCCGGGGATGTCAAACCGGACACGCGCGACATGGCCGCCGAGCGCGTTCGCATGGTGGAGCGCGGCCACTATTTGTATTCAGTGAGCTGCGCCATTTGCCACGGCACCGACGGCAGCGGCGGCACGCCGATCAGCTGGAAGCCATTTGGCACGCTGTGGACGCGCAACATCACCGCGCATCCGCAAGCGGGCGTCGGCGCCTGGACCGACACGGAGTTGGAGCGCGCCATTCGCAGCGGCGTCAGCCGCGACGGTAGGCAACTCCATTGGCAAGGGATGACCTGGGACCAGCTTTCCAACCTCGACGAGGAGGATCTGCGCGCGATCGTCGCCTACGTGCGGCTGCTGCCGCCGGTCAACCGTGCAGTTCCCCTCCCGCGCCCGCCGGCGGCGGATGACTGCGAGATCTACACCTTTTATCTCGAGAAAAGCGACCAGCCCGGCTGCCACTAAAGCCCTCTGCGTGAGCACCGCGATTTCGACTACCAGCTCCCGGATGAACTGATCGCGCCGACTCCGCCCGAAACCCGCGGCGACAGCTGCACGCTGCACCTAGCCTCGCATCCCGGCGTTCCAGAAGTCAGGGTCGCGAGGTAGCCAGGTGATGTGGCTGAAGCGATCATCGACCCTCGACTTCATCGTGACGGCTTCAGTGCCATGAGTAGCATCGAACTGCGGGCCCCTGTCTCACGCACGGTCGGGATCGCAGGCGTCCGGCAGCTGATCTTCGACTCATGCTCAGAGCACCGGCAGTTAGCCGGATGCTTTACCGGCAGCACGTAGTGTTCTGGTCGGATGATCGCGTTCATTTGATTGCTGCTCTGGTTGTCTTGGGTGTGAACTGTACGTGCCCCGCCGGCATCCCTGGCAGTGCCAAAGGTCATAGGTGGCATTCAGAAACGGCCGGTGTCGGAATCAGGGCATCTGTGTCTCCCGGCAACAGCCACCGAACATTCCAGCGCGACTGCCGGCTATCGACCCTGAGCGTCTCGCTTTCGGAGCGAGCCTCCCGCCCATACCGAGCCGTGCTATGGCTCACTCGACCGGGTGCTTTGGGGTGTTCGTGCGGTAAGATCAGGTCACGGGCAATCGACTTCGTCATTCGGGCACTCGGGGACGCTTTTCCGCTGTACCTTACTGACTTGGCCATCTGTGGCCCTTCACGGGAAAATACGACGTGAGCGACCGAAATCAGTTGGACCCCTCGGGGCGTTTCCGCGCAATATTGATGAAGGTGGGCTGATGACAAATATAAGTTGTCCGA
>CAZDTG010000115.1:0-2098 GCA_964508005.1 uncultured Steroidobacteraceae bacterium | reverse complement strand
GCGTTTCCGCGCAATATTGATGAAGGTGGGCTGATGACAAATATAAGTTGTCCGACGGCTCTGGTGAACGCGCCCATCGACGTCGTGTGGAAGCTTCTAACGGAAGCCGCTGGATGGACGGAGTTCTTCGGTATCCGCGTCACCCGTATTGACCCACCGGGTCCCGCGGTGGTTGGTCAAAGAATCCATGGCGAATCCGGCCCACGTTTTTTGCATCTCGTCGTGACGCTCGAGTACACCGAGATCGACGCCGCGCGGCGGACAATTGGACTGAATGTTCAGTTACCGCTAGGCATCACGGTCCGTGAAGACCTCGGCTGCACTGCCGTTAGCGACACGCAGTGCCGTGTCAACTATCACTGCCACTTTGGCCTCCCAACAGGTTGGCGAGGGGCGATCGCGCGGATGGTACTGCACCGGGAGCTCGAGGACGGACCAGCAGACTCCCTGTCGCGGCTCACACGCGCTGCGGAGCTGCAGTCTTCCCACGCGAAACACTAAATGCGCTTCGGCGCTTTCCGGTGTGCGCGGTGGACGGTCCGCTTTTGAGCCCCGGGGTTTCACCAACCTCGGCGCCGGTGCTGGCCACTTCTGCGCCGCACGTTGGCAGCTGCAAGCTCACGTACGCTGCCTGAGCTGCCGACTTCACATCGATCAGGAATGCATTCGCCCAGATTTGATATATTCGACCATCTGCGTCACGACTGTGCCCCAGCCGTCGTGGAAACCCATTTCCACGTGCTTCTTACGCGCTTCGTCATTTCCGTGAATGGCTATCGCCCTATAGCGTGTGCCGTTGCCATTCTTCGAGAATTCAAGGATGGCTGTAAAAAAGGGATTTGGCGACGGGCGATAGCCGCCCACCAGCGTGTCGGTGATGATCAGCCGCTCGAACGGTGTCACTTCTAGATAACATTGGGTGTTGGGAAATTCCTGACCTTCGGGCGAACGCATAGTGAAATTGATTGCGCCCCCTGGCCGGAGGTCGAGATCGCAGGCGGTTATGGTCCAGGGTTTCGGCGCGAACCAGTGCCTCAAATGCTCTGGGGTCGTCCAGGCTTTCCAGACGCGCTCGACCGGCACATCAATCTCTCTCTCGAGCACCAGATCGAGTTTCGGATCGATCTTGATCACTGATGTCGTCATTTCGAGTCCTCTTTCATTTTCATGAGATAACTATCCAATTGATCGAGGCGGCGCTCCCAGAGGGTGCGTTGGCGCGCAAGCCAGTCCTCGGCCACCCTCAATCGCTCTGGAGCAAATTCATAGGTCCTGACCCTTCCCACTTTGTGGGAGCGCACCAGCCCGCTGCCCTCGAGCACTCTTAGGTGTTCGACGAAGGATGGCAGCGCCATCTCGTATCTCGCGGCGAGGTCGCTGACCGAAGCAGCGTGCACGCTGAGCCGCCCCAAGACGTCGCGCCTTGTCGGGTCGGATAGCGCGCGGAAAATACCATCAATGATCGCGGGCGATACTTCACCGTGCCGTTCGACAGCACCTGCCTTGGGAATCATGGACTGCTCCATTTACCCTGCGAACGCACACCGAACAATGCTTTCCCCTCCGCTGCACGTTTGCTTCGTGCTGCAGATCCAAAGCTATCTCAACCATACACTTAGGTCAATCCCTAAGTGTCGTATTCCGCAAAGTTTCGTCATGATCGCCTGTGTCGCGGCGCTGTGGCTGCGTCGGGTAAATGCTAATGTCAATCGGTCGCGCCGCGCAATGCCCTCACGCGGCTGGTGGAGCGGCGCGCGCGGGAGCACGCGGAGCTACGTTTGCATCCCGGCCATAACCTGATCTGGGGTGACAACGGTTCCGGCAAGACTTCGCTGCTTGAATCCTTTCCATTATGCCCGATCGGGCTCAATTCGAGCAGACTGGATACCGAAGTGCATGCGCTGTTCACCGAAGAAGGTACTGCGGTACATGAAACCAGCCCGCTGGATGTCGAGGCCGCAAGGCGGTCCCGGTTCGCCAGTATGCAGGCGTCTGCCGTCTACGTCCGGCACGCCACACGTCAGGGGTCGTAATACTGGTCGTGCTGAAAGCCGCCACGAGCGTAAACCGAGCTGTCGGCATTCGCATACCCGCGTAT
>CAZDTG010000114.1:0-14565 GCA_964508005.1 uncultured Steroidobacteraceae bacterium | reverse complement strand
CATCCTGCTGTCGGCCGGCGAGGCACGGGGCGAGTCTCCGGTCGAGACGACAGTGCGGATATTTCTGGACGACCTCGTCGCCGAGTGGCGCGCGACGCGCACCGTCACGCAGCTGCGCTATGAGAACCGCTTCGGCGAAGACCTGACCATCGTCTCCGATTCGGCCCTGAAGCAGATGATCTGCAATGTGCTCGACAACGCCTTGGAGGCATCCCCGCAGTGGGTCGGATTCGATGTGACCCGCGACGGTGACCTGTTGACCCTGGTCGTCACCGATGCCGGACCAGGCTTTACCCCCGAGATGCTGGCGCAGCTCGGCAAGCCCTACCAGTCCAGCAAGGGACGGCCGGGCGCGGGGCTGGGGCTGTTCCTGGTCGCCAATGTCGCCCGTACGTTGGGAGGGAGCGTCGTCGCGCGCAATCGCCCGGCAGGCGGGGCCATGGTGACACTGACCCTGCCGCTTGCCGCGATCATGTTGGAGGAGGAGGGTGCAGCCGATGGAACCTGATCGCTTGCTGCTCATAGTCGAGGATGATGAGGCGTTCGCCAGAACTCTCAGCCGCTCGTTCGAGCGGCGCGGCTATACGGTACTGCTGGCCGCGAGTCTCGAGGAGGTCGGCAATCTCCTGCAGACCTACACGCCGGACTATGCGGTCGTCGACCTCAAGCTCTCCGGCAGCTCCTCCGGGCTCGCCTGTGTGCAGACCCTGCATGCACACGATCCCGATACGCTCATCGTCGTGCTCACCGGCTACGCCAGCATCGCGACCGCCGTCGAGGCGATCAAGCTCGGCGCCTGCCATTACCTCGCCAAGCCTTCGAACACCGACGATATCGAGGCGGCCTTCGGCCGTGCCGAGGGAAACGCGGAAGTGAGTCTCACCGAGCGGCCCACGTCGATCAAGACGCTCGAGTGGGAGCGCATCCACGAGACGCTCGCGGCCACCGGGTTCAACATTTCGGAGACCGCCCGCCGGCTTGGTATGCACCGGCGGACGCTGGCGCGGAAACTCGGGAAGCAGAGGGTCAAGTAGGGCGCCGCGAGCCGCGGCGCGAGTGGGACCCGCCGGCAGCTCCCGGCCGGCGGGTCCCACACAGCGCGGTTTACCGGATCGTATACCGGTACGGGAACGCCGCCACCTCATCACCCGTCAGCTGCGCGTACGGGGGTAAGCCATTCACGAGGGTGTCGACATAGATGGTGCCGTTGACCACGGCCCCCGAAGCGCCTGCCGGCGTGATGGTTACCGGGATGGTGACGCTTTGTCCCGGGTCGACCAGGACCGCGTTGAATGTGGTCAACGTGTTCGGATCGACGGCCGTGAGCCAGAGGTCGCCGCCGGCGGTCGTCATCGTCGTATCGAAAGCTTTCGTGGTCGCCGTCAGTGTCATGTTCACGAGGCCTGCGGCGGCGGGACCCGAGTACGGCCCGAACTCGGAGGGCATGCCGAACCAGACGCCCTGTTGCACTCTGCCGCCCGCGGGCGCGTAGGAGCCGGAGGCGCGGTCAGGATTGAGCAGGGTGGGCACTCCGACGAGATCGGGATCGCCCTGGTTGGGACCGTAGTCGAACACGACGGGCAGCGTGGCCGTTGCGACCGCATGCACGCCCGATGTCTGCGTCGGAACGAGCCAAAGTGGCGGGCCGCCGGTCAGCGGGAGCGCATAGCCGGCGCTGGTCGAGGGCGGATCGATGTTGGCCAGGCTGATATTCGTGATCCTGTTCAGCCGCGGGTCGATGAAGAACGCCTGCTGCGCGATGCCGTTGTTGCGGATGGTGACCGGCACCGTCACGGGAACTCCGGCGGCCAGGGTGGTTTGCGGGTTGTTGGGGATGCCTGAGACCACGATGTCGGTATCGTCGAGCCGGACGTTGCCGCTGAACGGCTGAGAGATCTCGTTACCGACGACGGGCTCGGCGAAATCCACGATCAGTGTCCAGGTGCCCGGCGCCGGATTGAGCGCGTAGGCCGTGAGCGTCCTGCTGCCGGTGGCCAGATTGGTGTTCTGACCGAAGCCGACGGCCGTGCCATCCGGGGCGACGAGATAGGTGCCGACCGGATCGGTCGGGTCGTTCTGCAGCGACACATCGGCCGTGATGCTGGTGTGGCCGGCGGGCACTTTGAACTCGTAGTAGTTGATCTGGCCCTGACCCGGGGGCCGGCCATTGCCGCCGGTCAGCGTGCCGTGGAAGGTCCCTCCGGAGGCGAGATCCAGCATGCTGCGCAGCGTGACCGGAATCGAGTTGCTCTCCTTGCCCACGAACGGGTCGGTACCGCCGCCGGTGGAGGTGAGCACGATCGATCCCGAGGTGTCTCCGGGCGTCGACGGCGTCGTGGCGCTGACATGGATCGTCTGGGTCTGTCCGGGTGCGAGAGTGAGCACACCCGGAGACACCGAGGCAAAGGGCGCGAACTGCTGCGTGGATACCCTCCATGGGATGACCCCGTTGGTGCCGCCCTTGGCAGCGACATCGCTGAAGATCACCCCGGTCCAGGTTCCGGCTGCCGGGTCTCTGACGTCCACACTGCCGTAGTTGCCCACGCCCTGCGGCAGGGAGTGCGCCGCGAAGCGGCCCAGAGGATCGACGAGAATGAGCCGCACGCGCGCGTTATTGGTCGCGCCTGCCGGCGCAGGGTAGGCGATCTGGGCGAACAGGCGCTCCTGACCGGCCGGCACGGCGAACTTGAATACGCCGTAGTTGTTTTGCAGCCCCTGGTAATTCGCGAACTGCGGGCTCGTGCCGTCCTTCAACGTGACCGAGCCCTTCTGGATGTTCTTCTCGGGGCCGAGCGTGCGGCCGCTGACGGCCACGATCTGGGCGGCGGCGCCGGTGTTGGTGACGGTGACCGGCCAGCTCTGCGTCGTTCCGGGAGCCGCGACGGCGTTGAGTTGAGTCTTGGACAGCAGCAGGGACTCCCCGACCGCTCCCTTCGGGTTGCCGAGGGACTGCGCGAGCAGCACCGCCTTGTAGCTGTTCAGCAGGCCCGAGCCCTGCTCGGTTGCGGGAGCGCCCAGGTCGGTCGCGGTGCTGGTGAGGATCTGCTTCACCAGCGCAGGTGTTGGGGAGGCTCCGTTGTGGGTCTTGCGATAGGCCTCGATAACCAGCGCCGCGGCGCCCGCGGTGAGGGGCGCGGACTGGCTGGTGCCGCCGCTTTCCTCGACGTCCGAGGGCTTGCCCAGGAAGTTGGTGCAGCCGGTGAAATTCGCGCTCGCCTCGCAGGAGGCGAAGCCCAGGTCACCGGGGGCCACCAGGTCGATCGTCGCGCCGCTTTGGCTGTAGCCGCCGGAGCTCAGGGAGCTGATGTTGTCGTTCAGCCAGCCGGTCGTTGCAAAGTAGCGCGCCGCGGCGTAGTTGGTCTGTGCGTAGAAGCGGAACGCCGTCGAGCCGCCGACGGCGATCACTTCAGGGTCCGTGGCCGGCGAGCCGATGGTGTTCGTGTAGCCGGCGTCGCCGCTCGAGACCGTCACCGTCACGCCCGCCTTGACGGCGGCTTCGTTGAAGAGCTTGGTGGCATCGAGCGAGGTGACGTCCGGGAAGGGATTCGAGCCGAAAGATTCGTTCAGCACGTCCACGTGAGCGACGAACACCGCATAGTCGATGGCTTCCAGGAAGTTCGACTCGGTCGTATCCTCGAAGGTGCCGAACACATTCAGCCCGACGAGCGAGGCGCCGGGCGCCATGCCCTCGATGCGGATCTTGCACGCGCCCGGGTCGTGCTGGGCACTGAAGCCATTGACGTCGTACGTGACCAGGCCCTGGCCGGCGATCGAGTTGGCATCCAGGAAGGCCTCGGCGCCGTCGGTGCGCCGCCCCGGTCCGTCGCCGGTGAAGTCCTGGTAGTCGATGAACGCCGATGTGCCGTCCTTGCGGATGAAGTTGATGCTGTTGGGGTCGATGCCGTCCGCGATCCAGGCGACCTTCACGCCGGCGCCGGTGATGCCGAGGGAGCGCGCGGTCCGGGCCGACGGGTCCTCCGAGTCCGTGTTCGTGGTCTGCAGGGCTTCCGGATCGAGGAGCACCTTGCCGTTCGCGCCGCAGGCACCGGGAATGACGTTGGGAACGAGCGAGGTGGGGGGGCTCGCCGCGGTCGTGCCGCTCGTCTTGCTGGCGCGATGGATCACCACATCGGGTACGACCAGGGCCACTGCGGGATTGGCCTCGAGGCGCGCAATCTCCGCCGCCGTTACCGTAGTGGCCAGCGAATTGACCGTCTTGAACTGCTTGATGCGCCGCGCATTGAGCTGGCTGAGCTCGCGCCTCACGGGCTCCTGATCGTCGAGCGCATCCGCGCCGGAGAGTTGGTTCTTCATGATCACGATCACGGGATGGGCGGTCCCGGATCCCAATTGCTGGACCTCCGCCGCCGTCAAGGCGCCTGCCGGAGCTCCACTCGAAAGCAGCAACGAGAGAGCGGCGCAGCCGCCCCCGAGAACGGTCGAGGGTTTCATGAATTCCTTCCCTTTCGGCTTTGTGATTAATTCTCTTGAGCTCCCCATCCCTTCACGGATCGCCTGTATCTCAACAGCGGCGGCGCGTCGGACCGCAGGCGATCGTGCGGCCTTTCCGTGGCCGCGCCTAAACGTACGCCTGAGATAAATCGTTAGTCAACGCCGGCATCGAAATAAAATATCCGCCGGGCTCGCGCAGGATCGTTCCTGCTGGGCCCACTGAGTCATGGCCAAGCTTCGCGAGCCCGCATTTCGGGCGCGCCCGGCGGTTGCGCGCTCTCGTGAAAGCTCGTCCGGGCGCAGGCGACTGTAAAGAAGTTCGACGCACGGATTGCAATGGGTGCCGCCGTCCCCAACAATCGGGAACACCATTCGAGGGGTAGGAGCACCATGAGCACCTTTGACCTGACACCCCCCAGCGAGAGGCAGCGGCGCGAGATCATTGCCGGACTCGACGGCAACGAGCGCCGCGTCCTGCTCGAGCACGGCACCGAAGCCGCCTTCTGCGGCGTTTTCCTCGATAACAAGCAGGACGGCATCTATACGTGCCGCTTCTGCGGCCTGCCGCTGTTCCGTTCCAGCGCGAAATTCGACTCGGGCACGGGCTGGCCGAGCTTTTTCCGCCCGTACGAGGAGGCACACATCAGGCGCGTCCGCGACACCAGCTACGGCATGATCCGCGTGGAGGAAGTGTGCGCTCGCTGCGGCAGCCATCTCGGGCACGTGTTTCCCGACGGTCCTCCTCCGACCGGAGAGCGGCACTGCCTGAATTCGGTGTCGCTTTCCTTCACGGAGACCGGGCGTTCGCTCCCGGACGTCCTCGGCCGCGGCGCGCCGGAGGGCGCCCCTGACGCAGGCTGACCCGGCAAGTGCGTGCTCCTCATGAATGGCAATCCACCACGTGCTGAAACAGGTTGCGCCGCTCACATTCGGCGTGAGACAGCGGCCGGTGGAAGGTGAGGGGGGCATAGAAAATGAAGCTGGCCAACAGCAGGGCGGTCGCGCCTGCCATCACCGGCTCGAGCCGGGTACGCAGACGCTGCCAGCGGTCGGCCGCTTCCATCCACACGAGCGGCACGAGGCAGAAAGCGAGCAGCAGGCCGATGAAATAGTGATAGAAATATGTGACGCGTTGTGTGCCGAGCCACACGTGCGCGGCCATGAACACGGCGTACTCGAGAAGCAACATCGTCATCAGCGCCCGACGATCGGGATCTGTCGCCGCGCACGGACGCAGTTTGCGCAGGATCAGCAAGCCGGTCGCGGCGATTGGCGCGACGAGCGCGAGCATCCAGTCGAACAGGTTGCCGGTGAGCTGCACGTAACGTGTGACACCCCCCCGGAAGTCCCACCGGTAGTTGATCGTCTTCCTGTGCAGGGGCCACTGCAGCGCGCCGGAGGCGTTCGAGTCGACCCGCGTCATGCCTGCGAAATCGGCGCTCATGAAGCGTGCATAGTCGTCCGCTGCCGCGAGCACGACGGCCGGCGACAGTGGCCGGCTCCCCTCCAGGTAGTCGCGGTAGGTCGCCGATATGAAGCGGCTGTCCTGCAGGCCCGCGGGACTTTGGGTGTTGGGAGGATGCCGGCCGAGCGCCACGTGCAGCGAGAAGACCGCCACGACCGCGAGCACGCCGCCGCCGAGCATCACGCCGCCATCCCGCGCAGCCAGCGCGAAGCGTTTTCCCCGACTCCGCCCGCTCCGACCCAAGCCGGCACGATGCAGCACGACCATGACGCCCAGCACCGTCACCACGGCCGCATTGAGCTTGACCATCATGGCCAGACCGCATACGGCGCCGAGTGCAAAGTCCAACGCGAGCGACCCTCGCGCGCCACGGCGGATGAGCGCCACGAAACACAACAGTGCGCAGATCGTGAAGAACACCTCGAAGGAATCGAGCTGCGCGGCCCTGAACTGAACGATGAAGGCGTTCTCGAATATATAGAGGTTCGCGAGCAGCGCCGCCGCGATCACCGACCGCGTCAGAGCCAGCATGAGCGCAAAGAACGCAGCGGCGCCGGCGACGGCGAATGCGCCGGAGGTCGCCCGCTCCCCGACGAAGGAGAACTGCTCCGGCAGCTGCTCCCCGCTGATCTTTTTCTCCCGGCCGAGCACCGTCGTGTCGATACCGCGATTGACCCGCAGCAGGGCATCTCCCGCCGCGATCAACATCAGGCCCAGCGGCGGGTGGCTGGCGAACTGGGCGCTGCCCTCTTCGTAGCGCTGCGTCGATGTCACGTAATAGCTCTCGTCCCACACGACGCGGCGGGGCTCCCCGATCCCCGCCAGATAGTTCAGCGATGCCAGCAGCAGCACGAGCGCCACTGCTGCAACCGGGCCGATGTGCCGCATGAGCCTCATCTTGGAATCGAGCCCGCCACTGGATCGACGGGAATCAGTGCTCCTGGGGAAGCCGTATCCGGCGCTCCTGCCGTACCTCGGGGCGGCAGGCTTGCTTATCCACCGCAAGCAGTGCGGCAGTCTCGTTAGCGGCGGTCGTCCGGGTGGGTATGCGTATGTGGGATGGCTCGAACGGCACGGTTACCAGCAGGAAGTCGTACTCGCAGGCGATCCGGTTCCAGTCGACCGGCGCGAGATCCATCATGACCCATTGTCTTTGCGGCCTGGAGAAGTAGAAGCGCCACCGGTAGGTCTGCCCTTCCACCGTGTAGGTCGCTTCGACCGCGTCGTTCCATTTCTGCAGGGCGAGATACCACCACTCATCCGGCGTGTACGGCCTGTGCCGGTAGCTGAAATACTTCATCGGATCGCCTCGATCGCGGCTGAAGAGGCTGGGGCTGACTGCGGAGCGTTCGAGCACCGCGTACGCGCCGGCGTGCAGCAGAGGCGAGAGCTCGTAAAGCGGTTGCGTGTACACCGGGAGCACGTATGAGCCGGCAGGCAGCGAGGCGACGACCTCGCGATAGCGGACGATCGCGGCATTGTCCTTGCCCAGATGGATCACCAGGTAGGCAAAGTTGGTGACGGCGAGGAGGGACGCCAACGCAAGCACGGGCAGACTGTCGAACCCGCGGCTCGATGGGCTTTCATCGGCCAGGTAGAGGCATGCGAACATCAGGCACAGGGTCAGCATCGACAGCGCTCTGATGTCGACGAACGCCGCGTCCGCGTAGGCTCTCGGCAGGATGGCGTAAAGTCCGAGAAATGCGCCTGCCAGCGCGAGCTGCTCGACGACGGCCGGCCGCTTCAGCGCACGCCAGCTGAGCTCGCGGCGTATCGGCCACAGCAGGCAGGCGGCGAGCGCGATCATCATCGGTTTGGCCAGCCGGCCATCGAAGCGCTCGAACTCGTGCAACAGGCCATGGAGCTTCTGAAACCGATCGCCCCACTCGAAGGTGTAGGCCGGCGGCGCGGCGCTGCCATGCGATTCCGCCAGCACGCCGAAGTGCAGCGCCAGCAGCGCGGCCGCCGGTGTCAGGAGACAAAGCTCCAGGCGCAAGTTGGTGCGGCCGGACGGCAGGCGCACGAGTCCCGACACGAGCAGCGCGATCATGAAGAAAACGGGCGCTGTCAGGTGAGTGAGGTAGCCCAGCAGCAGCACGGCGACGTATGCCGCGAACCGCGGCGCCGACCAGCGCGCGCGCAGCATGTCGGCCAACGCCATGGAGACGACGACCAGTGCCAGCGCGAGCCGGAACGCCGTGAACCCTGCAAGGAAGAACCAGTCGGTCGCAAGATACAGGCTGAGCAGGAATACCAGCCACCGGGCGCGCGGCGCGAGATTGTTCACGCGCATGTAGAACAGCAGCGCGCCCGGCAGTGACAGCAACACGAGAGTGTTGAAGATGCCGGCTGCGGCGACGGGCCCGAAGAGCTCGACACACCCGGCGAGCAGCAGATCGTGCAGGATGTAGGGCAGGGGCGCCAGGTGGAAATCAAACACCTCGCCGAAGCGCGCGCCGTGGTGAAACAGCAGGTCCGCGATCACCGCGCCGCGCACGAGATGATTGGGATAGTCCTGGAAGGGCAGCGACGTCAGCTGGGCGATGTACAGCACATACGCTGCGCATGAGAGCCAGGCGACGGCCCAGCCGACGGCTTCGATGCGAGCCGGCAGGCCGGTCAGAGCCTGGGGCGGCGCGATTGCGGCCCGCCGCGGCGCAAGGGGCGGCGCGTAGGCCCGGGAATCCGGATTTTGCGGCTGATACATCGTGCTGTCCCGCTGCGGTCGGCTCGCGCGCGCCGCCTGCGGGGGCGCGCGGCGCGAGCCTCCGGCATCGACACGGCAAGTTGGTTTCGCCTCAGCAAGAATCGGACGATGTTGCCGGGACCCGGCGGGCTGTGCGCCTGCGACCCGTCTGCGCCGCGGCCGCGGCCGTTTCCGACCACCGCGCTCGACCGGCCTGCAGCTGTCGGCTCGGAAGCTCCGGTGGCGCTTGACAGCGCTCCGTGCTCCCACCACTATTCCATAGTACTGGAAGTGTCACAACGGGCGGTCGCGCCGCGCGTCGTGTCGAGCTTGCGGAAGGTCCGGGAATGTCACGTTTCGAACGCTATCTGACGCTTTGGGTCGCGCTGTGCATCGTCGCCGGCGTGGCGCTGGGTCATGCCTTCCCGGGATTTTTTCAGGCGGTCGGCGCCCTGCAGGTCGCGCACGTCAACCTGCCCGTCGCCGCGCTGATCTGGCTCATGATCGTGCCGATGCTGGTGAAGATCGATTTCGCCGCCTTGCACCGTGTGAAGGAGCATTGGCGCGGCATCGGCGTGACGCTGTTCGTGAACTGGGCGATCAAGCCTTTCTCCATGGCGCTGCTCGGGTGGCTGTTCGTGGGCTACCTGTTCCGGTCACTGCTGCCGCCCGAGCAGATCCATTCCTACATCGCAGGGCTCATCATCCTGGCCGCGGCGCCTTGCACCGCTATGGTGTTCGTGTGGAGTCAGCTGACCCGCGGAGAGCCGCACTTCACCCTGTCGCAGGTGGCTCTCAACGACGTGCTGATGGTGTTCACATTCGCGCCGCTCGTCGGGCTTCTGTTGGGCTTGTCCGCCATCACGGTGCCCTGGCAGACGCTGCTGCTGTCCGTGGTGCTCTATATCGTGATCCCCGTGGTCATCGCCCAGGCAGTGCGGCGGGGCCTGCTGGCGCGTGGCGGAGTCGCGAGCCTGAACCGGCTGCTCGCCAGGTTGCAGCCGGGAGCGCTGCTCGCGCTGCTGGCCACTCTCGTGCTGCTGTTTGCCTTTCAGGGCGGGCAGATCCTGGCGCAGCCGCTGGTCATCGCGTTGCTCGCGGTGCCGATCCTCATCCAGGTATATCTCAACGCGGGACTTGCCTACCTGCTGAATCGCGCTGCGGGTGAGGTGCATTGTGTTGCCGCACCGTCGGCCCTCATTGGCGCCAGCAACTTCTTCGAGCTGGCCGTGGCAGCGGCCATCAGCCTGTTTGGCTTCCAGTCCGGAGCCGCGCTGGCCACGGTCGTCGGAGTATTGGTCGAAGTCCCCGTCATGTTGTCGGTGGTGTGGATCGTCAATGGCAGCCGCGGCTGGTACGAGCGCGGCCGAGCCGTCCGGCGCACTACGGCGATGGGGGAGGCCGGTGCCGCGATTGGCGCGGCAGGCACGGAGGGAGTGTGAAAAAACGGGTGCTGTTTCTTTGTGTCGCCAATTCGGCGCGCAGCCAGATGGCGGAAGGGCTGGCGCGCGCCATGCTGGGCGAGCAGGTGGATGTCCTCAGCGCCGGCTCGCAACCCTCCAAGGTCAATCCCTATGCCATCGAGGCGATGGCGGAAATCGGGATCGATATTTCCGGTCAGCGCTCGAAGTCGGTGGACGAGGTCGATGCGGCGTCCGTCGATGCCGTCGTGACCCTCTGCGCCGATGAAGTCTGTCCGGTGCTTCCCGGGCGCGTGCGTCGCTTGCACTGGCCGGTCCCGGACCCGGCGAGCAGCGATGCGGCCCTGCCGGCGCAGGAGATGCGGCAGCGCTTTCGGATCGCGAGGGAGCAGATCCGCGAGCGGCTCACCGAGCTCACGCCACTTCTGTCGTATGCTCGCGGCCATGAGATCAGCGGAAGCCATTGAAGCGCTGAGCGCGCTCGCATCGCAGTCGCGGCTGGCCGTATTCCGTTTGCTCGTGAAACGCGGCCCCCAGGGGTTTACGCCTTCGCAGCTGATGGAGCGCCTGGACGTGCCGGCTGCTACGCTGTCGTTCCATCTGAAGGAACTGCTCCGCGCCGGCCTGGTGAACAGCCGCCGCGAGGGGCGGAATTTGTATTACGGCCCGAATGTCGCGCACATGAATGCGCTGGTGGCGTTTCTCACCGAAAACTGCTGCAGCCTGGCCGACGCAGCCTGCGATGCCGACTGTAAGCCCGTGGCCGCGGCATCGCGCCAGCGTAAGCGCGCCTGAGAGCGCGGCTATCGTGTCCTGCGCCTCGAAGTGAGCCGCGTGATCCAATGATACCTCCCGTCATCCGTCCGGGTCCCTCACTCGGGGGCGCGGTGGCGCTCCTCGAGAGAGGCGGCCTGCCGAGTTCCGACTTGACCGAGGCGCACCTGGCTCACTTCTTCCATTCCGGCCCGCCGACCGAGCCTGACGGGCTGATCGGGCTGGAGCTCTATGGCTCGCACGCATTGTTGCGCTCGCTGGTCGTCGCGCCTGAGCGGCGCTCGAGCGGGTTGGGAAGCGCGTTGGTCGATTACGCCGAAGCGTATGCATCGAGGGAGGGCGTGCGGTCCATTTTCCTGCTGACGACGACAGCCGGATCTTTCTTCCGAGATCGAGGTTACGTCTTGGCAGATCGCTCGTGTGCGCCCGCGGAGATTCGAGACACCCGCGAGTTCGCGGACATTTGTCCCGCGAGCTCGGCATTCCTGGTGAAGCATCTCGCGCCCAAGGGCTCTTAGACTATTGCAGCTGAGACCAACCCGAGCCCGGTAAGCGCCTGCGCCTGAGTGCCACCGCACCCGCTGCGCGCTCGTTGCAGAGATCGCTGAACCCCCAACCTCCGATCCTAACGAATTCTTTACGGACGTGCTGGCATGCTGCGGATTTGCCGGGTATGCCGCGGCCGATGAGCTCGATTTTCAGGCAGAATCCGGGTGGCGCCCTGATGAGCCGCCGATCGATTCTTTTATGTCCATGAAGTCCGTTCGCATTGCCGTCCCCCTTGCCCTGGTTCTCCTCGCGATGTTTGCGGTATGGAAGCTGGGAGCGGGCTATGGCGGCAGCGGCAAGCGGGCCGCACCGGCCGCCGCGGTACGAGTCGCCGTAGTACGCCGCGGCGCGATTGCCACATCGATCACCAACATTGGCACCGTGCAGGCCTTGAACACCGTGCTGGTGCGGGCCCGGGTCGATGGCGTGGTCGAGGAAGTGCTCTTCAAGGAAGGGCAGGTCGTCTCCCGCGGGCAGGTGCTGGTGAAGCTGGACCCGCTGCCGTTCGAAGCCCAACTGCGGGTGAACCAGGCGCAGCTTGCGAAGGACACCGCGTTGCTGGACAACGCCAAGGCGGATTTGCGGCGCTACGAGGCTCTGTTGCAGGACGACTCGACATCGGCGCAGACACGTGACACCGCACGATCGCTCGTGGCGCAGCTGACCGCCGCCGTCGCCAATGACGTTGCACAAGTGGATCTGGCGCGGCTGTCGTTGTCGTATACCACGATCAAGGCCCCCCTCGCGGGGCGCGTGGGCGCGCGGTTGATCGACGCGGGGAACATCGTGCACACCACCGACTCGAACGGATTGGTCGTCATCACGCAGTTGATGCCCATCGCGGTCACTTTCGCAGTGCCTCAGGAGCGTTTGGCGGAGTTGCGCGCGGCGCAGGCCCGCGGACCTATCCGTGTCACCGTCTTGAATCAGGCCGGGGCGCCGAGCGAAAACGACGGCGCGGTCATCATGATCGACAACCAGATCGACGCAACCACTGGCACCATCCGCTGCAAGGCCGAGTTTCCGAACGCCGACGACGCCTTGTGGCCAGGACAATTCGTCACCGTGAGGATCGCACTCCAGACTCTGCCTGATGCGATTCTGATACCGTCCGTTGCTGTGCAAAACGGCAGCGATGGACCGTACGTTTACGTGGTGGCGCCGGGCAATGTCGCCAAGCCCCGGGCCGTCCATATCGGCTCCGTCGAGGGGGATCAGACGATCGTTGCCGGCGGCCTGTCCGCGGGTGAGACCGTGGTCACCGAAGGGCAGTTCCGGCTCGAGCCGGATGCACCCGTCCACATCGAATCGGTCGATTCGCCGCGGGTGTCGCTTCGTTAAGGTGATCGCCCTGGCGCAAGCTCACTGGTTATTCCGTTGAATTTTTCCGCGTGGTTCATTCGACGGCCCGTCGCCACCTTGTTGCTGATGCTGGCGGTGTTCTTCGTCGGCATCGCGAGCTACACGCAGCTGCCGATCGCCGGTGTGCCACAGATCGATGTGCCTACGATCCAGGTCAGCACGACCCTGCCGGGAGCGAGCGCGGAGACCATCGCCTCCGGAGTCACGGCGCCGCTGGAGCGCGCCTTGGCGAATCTGCCCGGCGTCCTTTCCATCACGTCCACGAGCTCGCTGGGCTCGAGCTCGATCGATGTGCAGTTCGAGCTCTCCCGCAGCGTCGATGCCGCCGCCGTGGATGTGCAGACGGCCATCAATACGGCCCTCGGCGATCTCCCGAGGGACCTGCCGCATCCGCCGACTTTCGAGAAGGCAAACCCTGCTGACGCGCTGCTGATGAGCATCGCCGTGTATTCGGACACGCTGCCCATTGCCGCCATCGACGACTACGCGGAGAATTATCTGACCCCGCAGATCGCTCGTGTCATAGGCGTCGGGCTCGTCGACTACCACGGCCGGCAGAAGCCGGCCATTCGTGTGCAGGCCGACCCGGGCCGGCTGACGGCCCTGGGGCTGAGCCTGGAAGACCTGCGGCAGACCATCGCGTCAGCCACGCTCAACGGGCCCAAGGGCACGCTGAACAGCGACCGCCGGTCCCTGACTCTCGATACCAACGATCAGCTGGAGCACGCGGCGGAGTACGCCGACCTCATCATCCAGTCGCACAATGGCGTAGTCACGCGGCTGCGGGATGTAGGGATCGTCATGGACAGCGTGGAGGATGTGAAGCAAAGCGCCTGGCTCGGTACTCATCGTTGCGTGATCATCGACGTTCACAAGCAGCCCGGATTCAACATCAATGCGACCGTGCAGCGCGTCAAGGACCTCCTGCCGCGCCTGCAGGCCGATCTGCCCGCTTCGGTTCACATGACCCTCCTGGCGGACCGCACGCAGACCATTCGATCCTCGGTCAAGGACGTCCAACTCACGTTGCTCATCACGTGCGTGCTGGTCGTCGTCGTGGTGTTCCTGTTTCTGGGCGACCTGCGCGCCACGCTGGTGCCGGCGGTCACCATTCCGCTGTCGCTCGCTGGAGCGATGGCTGCCATGTATCTGCTGGGATACAGCCTGGACAACGTGTCCCTCATGGCGCTGACCGTTTCCGTGGGATTCATCGTCGACGATGCCATCGTGATGCTGGAGAACATCCTGCGTCACACCGAGAACGGCGAGGATCCGCTCACCGCGGCGTTGCGAGGCTCGCGGGAAATCGGTTTCACCATCTGCTCGATGACCCTTTCCCTGGTGGCGGTATTCATTCCGGTGCTGTTCATGGGAGGCATCGTCGGGCGCCTGTTCCGTGAATTTGCCGGCACCGCGACGGTCGCCATCCTGGTTTCCGGTCTGGTCGCGCTGACTCTGACGCCCATGATGTGCGCCCACTTCATACGACCCGCGCAACCCAGATCCGAGTCGCGATTCCACGCTTTCGCCAGGCACTGGTTCGAGCGGCTGGCGGGAAAGTACGCGCAGGGCTTGCGCTGGGCGATCGCGCATCAACCGATCGTGCTGGGCGTCCTGTGTCTGACCGTCGCCGTCACTGTGAGCCTCTACATCTGGATTCCCAAGGGATTCTTTCCTCAACAGGACAACGGACTGATCGCGGCCGTCACCGAAGCTGCGCCGGACGTCTCCTTTGCCACCATGGCGCAGCGCATGCGCGAGCTGGCGGATCGGGTACAGCGCGACGAAGACATCCAGGACACTTACTTCTGGATCGAAGGAGATCCCTCGCTCAACATCGGCCGCCTGCTCATCGA
>CAZDTG010000113.1:0-14594 GCA_964508005.1 uncultured Steroidobacteraceae bacterium | reverse complement strand
CTGCACTTCTCCGTGCAGTACCAGTACACCGATCCCATCAAGATCCTCTTCCGGGTGCGCGATCCGGATGCCACCCTGGGCGAGGTGAGCGAGGCCGCCATCCGTGAGGTCGTCGGGCGCAGCGAGCTCGATCAGGTGCTGGTCGGCGGCACCCGCCCGCAGATCACCAAGCGCGCCAAGGAGCTGATCCAAAGCACGCTCGATTACTACAACACCGGGATCACCATCACCACGGTCAATCTCATCGACGTGCAGGTGCCCGAGGCCGTGATTCCTTCGCAGCGGGATGCCAACAAGGCGCTCGCGGACCAGGAGCGCTTCATCAAGGAAGCGCAGGCTTACGCCAACAGCATCATCCCCGTGGCCCAGGGCGCGGCCGCCCGCATGCAGCAGGACGCGCAAGCCTACAAGGCGCAGGTCACCGCGATCGCCGAAGGCCAGGCCGCCCGCTTCTCGGACATCCTGCAGGCCTACGAGCAGGCACCGGAGGTGACGCGCAAGCGCCTCTACATGGACACGATCGAGAACCTGCTCACCCGAGCTCACAAAGTGGTCATCGACCAGAAGGCCGGCGGCGGCGCGGGCGCCGGCAACATGTTCTATCTGCCGCTCGACAAGCTCCTCGAGAAGAGCGCCGCGCGCGAGGCGGAGCAGAGTGCGGAAAGCTCATCCAGCAGCATGCCCAAGGAGCAGGATTCCGTGACCGTCGAAGCCCGCGGGCGGGGGGAGCGCTGATGTCCACACGCGCTTTTCCGATCATCATCGTGCTGGGGCTGCTGCTGCTTGGCGTCGCGACTTCGCTGTTCACCGTGAGTGAGTCGGAGTTGGCGATCCGTACCCAGTTCGGCGCCATCCTGGGTGCCGGGTATGCCCCCGGCCTGCATTCGAAGTGGCCGTGGGACCAGGTGGTGAAGTTCGACCGCCGCATCATCTCGCAGACCTACGCCGGCGAGACCTTCCTCACCAACGACAACCGCGGCCTCATCGTCGATTTCTATATCAAGTGGCGCGTCAAGAATCCGGGCGCCTACTTCCAGGCGACGGGCGGCATCGAGGACATCGCGAGCAAGCGCCTGGCCGAGATCGTCAAGGACGGCATCAAGAGTGTCGTGGCGGAGCGCACACTCGAGCAGATCGTCTCGTCCGAGCGTGCGGCGGTGACGGGTGAGATGTTTGGACAGGCGAGCAGGAACGTGGCCGGCCTCGGCGCCGAGCTCATTGACGTGCGGGTGCAGAGCATCAGTCTGCCCGACGAGGTGAGCACTCGCGTGTACGAGAGCATGAAGCAGAACTTCACGAAGATCGCGAGCCGCCTGCGCGCAGAGGGGCAGAGTGCGAGTGTTCGCATCCGTGCTTCGGCCGAGCGCGAGCGCACGGAAATCCTGGCGAACGCCGAGCGGGACGCTTTACGGGTGCATGGCGAGGGCGATGCCGAGGCGACCCAGATCTATGCGCGCGCGTATTCCAGGAATCCCGAGTTCTACAGCTTCTACCGCAGCCTGCAGGCGTACGACCACTCGCTGGGCAGGGACGGCGACCTGCTCGTCGTGACGCCGGACGGGGAATTCTTCAAGTATCTGAAGGATCCCGACAAGCGCCCGGGCACGAAGTAATGCCGCCTGTGGCGTGCGCGCGGCGCGAGCCGGTCCCGTGTCGTTGAATCTGTCTGATTTGCTGGCGGCGTTGGGGCTGTTCTTCGTCTTCGAGGGCATCGCCCCGTTCTTGAATCCGCGCGGCGTGAAGCGGGCGTTCGCGAAGCTGCTCGAGGTTCGCGATCGCGAGTTGCGCATTGCCGGCCTCGGCAGCATGCTGGTCGGTGTCGTCATCCTCTTCCTCGTCCGCTAGGAACTTTGGGGGCAACTCACGTGGGTAAATTCGTCGTCGTCATTGGCACCCAGTGGGGCGATGAGGGCAAGGGCAAAGTCGTCGATCTCCTGACGGAGCGTGCCGCGGCCGTCGCCCGCTTCCAGGGCGGCCATAACGCCGGGCACACGCTCGTGATCGGCGGCCACAAGACGATCCTCTCGCTGATTCCTTCCGGAATTCTGCGCGAGCAGGTGCGTTGCTTCATTGGCAACGGTGTCGTGCTCTCGCTCGAGGCCCTGTTGTCGGAGAGCCAGACGCTCATCGACAAGGGCGTGCCCGTGTTCGAGCGGCTGCGCATCTCGCCGAACTGCCCGCTGATCCTGCCCTCGCACATCGTTCTCGACCAGGCACGCGAGCGCGCCCGCGGCCCGAACGCGATCGGCACGACGGGTCGCGGGATCGGGCCTGCGTACGAGGACAAGGTGGCGCGCCGCGCCGTGCGTGTCGCCGATCTGTTCCAGCGGGATCGCTTCGCCGCCAAGCTCGGCGAAGTGCTCGATTTCCACAACTTCGTGCTGCAACACTATTTTCGCCAGCCGGCGGTCGATTTCCAGAAGACGTTGGACCAACAGCTCGCGCTCAGCGAGAAGATCGCCCCCCTGGTGACGGACGTCACGCTCGCCCTGAATGCATTGCGGCGCTCGGATGCGAATGTGTTGTTTGAAGGCGCACAGGGCGCGATGCTCGACGTCGACCTCGGCACCTATCCCTACGTCACCTCATCCAACACCACCGCGAGTTTCGCGGGAACCGGAACCGGTCTCGGCCCGCGAGCCTTCGACTACGTCATCGGGATAGTGAAGGCCTACACCACGCGCGTTGGTGCGGGGCCCTTCCCGACGGAGCTGTTCGACGGCTACGGTGAGCACCTGTCGCGGGTCGGGCACGAGTTCGGCTCCGTGACCGGGCGGCGCCGCCGCTGCGGCTGGTTCGATTCGGTTGCGCTGCGTCGCGCGATCGTGCACTCGAGCGTCTCGGGCCTGTGCATCACGAAGCTCGATGTGCTGGACGGCCTGGACGTGATCCGTGTCGCCACCGGCTACCGCATCAACGGCAAGGTGACTCCCGAGCCGCCGCTCAGCCTCGAAGGCTACGGCGACGTCCAGCCCGTTTACGAGGAACTGCCGGGCTGGCGGGAGTCGACCGTCGGCATCACCGACTATGACGCCCTACCGGTCAACGCCCGCAAGTACCTCGAGCGCCTGCAGTCGCTCGTGGATGTCCCGATCGACATGATCTCGACGGGGCCGGATCGCGAACAGACCATCACGCTCCGGCACCCGTTCGGCACCTGAGCGAGGCTTTCGGGGCCTCGCTCAGGGTCCTCAGGCGGCCGCTGCCTGGCGTAGGGCCGAGACTCGTCCGGCGGCGGACGAGAGTGCCTTTTCGGTCGCTTCCGCACCGAACGCCACCCCTTCGATGTGGATCACCTCGACCTCCGTGATGCCGATGAAGCCGAGCACGTGCTTGAGGTACGTATCCTGGAAGTTGAAGGGCTTCATCGGTCCTTCCGAATACACCCCACCCGAGGCTTGCACGATGTAGGCCTTCTTCCCCTTCACCAGCCCCTCGGGGCCGTTCGCCGTGTAGCGGAAGGTGGAGCCGGCGCGCAGCAGATAGTCGATGTAGGTCTTGAGGGTGGAGGAGACCCCGAAATTGATCATTGCGGAGGCGATCACGATCGCATCCGCGGCGAACAATTCGGCTATGAGGCGGTCCGACAGAGCTACGGCGGCGCTTTGGGCCGGGGTCCGCTGCTCCGCCGGGGTGCCCAGGGCAGTGACGAAATCCTCGCCAATGTGGGGCGGGGGCTCGCGGAAGAGATCACGGGCGACGACGGTGGCCTTCGGCTGGGCGGAGGCCAGCTGGTCGGCCAGGTGGCGGGCAATGCGGCTCGAGTGCGAGGCGTCACCCCGGGGGCTGGAAGTAACTAAAAGGACTTTGCTCATCTCGGTTCCCTTATGTGGCTTGGTTACGGTTCGTAACTAGCGCTAGAATGGTGACCATCGGAGCAATGCGCAAGAAGGCACTTATTTGAAACCCGGTAACCCAAACGATCCCTGCCCGGCGGCCAGCGAGCGCGACCCCGGCGATTGCAGGCTGGTGAGTGAGACCCTCGCGCGCATCGGCGACAAATGGACCGTGCTGGTGGTGGAGTTGCTGTGCGGGGGGCGTGGTCCCATGCGCTTCAATGAGATCCGCCGTTCCATCAACGGCATCTCGCAGCGCATGCTGACGCTCACTCTGCGAAGTCTGGAGCGCGATGGCCTCGTCACGCGCACGGTGCACCCTACGATTCCGCCGCGCGTGGACTACGAGCTCACGCAGTTAGGTCATACGCTGCGCACGCCGTTGGTCGCCGTCGCCGAGTGGGCGAGGGCGAACCGCGCGGCGATCGATGAGGCGCGCAAGGTGTTCGATGCCACCAGCAACGCGAGCCCGAGCTCGCGACAGGTGCGCAGGCGAGGTCCCGCACTGTTGCAACAAGGCCCGCGGTTGCCTCGAACCGAGCACGGATGACTCGCGAGCACTGGGAGCCTGTCCTGGCAACGATGCGCTTACAGCGGCCGCCCCATGCTACGGCGATCATTGCTGACGCAGGCTACGAGGATCTGCCGCTTTCTTTCGACGCATGACGACGATTTCGACGGAATCAGCGGCGCCGGCGGCGTCGCCTGCTGCGCGTGTTGGCCTGGCGCTGCTCATCCTTGTCACGTGCCTGCTCGCGGCGAGCACGTGGCGCGTCTATTCGAACACCTGGGATGAGCCTGAGCATCTCGCGGCCGGTATCGAGCTTCTCGACCGCGGTCGTTACGAATACGACACCGAGCATCCGCCGCTCGTGCGGGCGTTCATGGCGTTGGGACCTTATCTGGCCGGCGCCCGGTCGTTCGGGACGCCGCCCCCGGATGGGGTGCAGGAAGGCATCGACATCCTCTACAGCGGCGGGCACTACGATCTTTACCTGACTTTGGCGCGGTTGGGGGCGTTGCCGTTTCTGGCGCTATTGCTGTTTGCTGCGTGGCTGTGGGCGCGGCGGTTGACGCACTCCGAGGGTGAGGCTCTGCTCGCCGTGTTGCTGCTGGCTTCGGTGCCGCCCGTCCTGGGGCATGCGGCCCTCGCCACTCTGGACGTCGCGGCGGCCGCGACTGTGCTGTTGGCGCTGTATGCACTGCAGAGCTGGCTCAGCAGCGCGCGCTGGCGCGATGCAGTGTTCCTTGGCCTTGCCGCCGGGGTGGCGGTGGCGTCGAAGTTTTCTGCTATTCCGTTTCTGGGGTTGGGGCTCGTGGTGTTGGCGGCGGCGCACGCGCTGCTGTGGTGGCGAGGCATGCGGGAGGCGCCCGACCGAAGTGCGGGGCCGGGGTTTGGAACCTCACTTCCCGGAGCGGCGGGATTCGCGCAGGCTTCGCTCGGGGGCTTGCCGCCCGGCGGGTTGGAGTCGGGCGAGCCGACTGCTGGAGCGTCGCCGGATTCCTCGATCCTCGGCAAGCGTCTCCTTGGCCTTGCCGTCATTGTGCTCGTAGCGGCCGTACCGCTGTTCATGGTGTACGACTTGCGCTCACCCAGCGCGACCGGCAGTCAGCATCGCTTCGACCTGGCAGTGACGTTCCTGCTTCGGGAGAAGGGTCTGTCTCACGATGCCGGTGTATTGCTCGGACACCTGTGGCTGCCGCACTGGCTGCAGGATTTCATCGAGGGCATCGTCGCCATCAAGGCCCACAACGACTCGGGGCATCTGTCGTTTTTGCTGGGGCAATTGCGCGTGAGCGGCTGGTGGTATTTCTATCTGGTGGCGCTTGCCGCCAAGACCCCCTTGCCGCTGTTGGCGACGGGGCCGATCGGGATGGTCATGCTGGCGCGCGCAGGGTGGCAGGCCAGGGATGCCTGGCGACTCGCGCCGGCGCTGCTGTTTTTGACGGTGCTGGCGTTTGCGAGCGGGTTCAGCCGCATCAACATCGGGATCCGCCATATTCTGGTGCTCTATCCGTTCATGGCGTTGGGGGGAGCGCACGCGATAGCGGTCGCCTGGCGCGCTCTGAGCAATGCGGCCCTGCGCCCTGTGGCGATCGTGGGGTCGGGGCTCCTCGTCGGACTCGTGGGATGGCAGGTCAGCACGTGGTGGACGGCGAATCCCGACTATCTGCCGTATTTCAACGAGGCCGTGGCGAATCCTCAGCGGGTGTTGGTCGATTCCGATCTCGACTGGGGGCAGGATCTGCGGCGGCTGGAGCAGCGGGCCGCGGCGATCAGGATCCCGCAGCTGAATCTGGCTTACCGGGGGACTGCCGATCTCACGCGGGAGCCGCTGCCGCCCATCGTAGTGATGCCGCCTTGGAAACACGCGACGGGGTGGGTGGCGATCTCGGCGTTGGCCAAGGTGCACGATCCGAAGGGATATGCGTGGTTGGATGCGTTCAGGCCCATGGAGCGGGTGGGGAAGACGATCGAGTTGTATTACATCGCGCCGCCGCCTTAGGTCGCGGTGACGGCCCGGAGGCGGGTGATCCGCTGCAGAGCGGGCGGATGCGAATAGTGGAAGGCGGCGTAGACCGGGTCGGGAGTCAAGGTACTCGCGTTGTCCCGGTATAGCTTCACCAATGCTGCCGCCAGCTCCGCGGCATCGGCGTGTCGGGTGGCGAAGGCATCGGCTTCGAATTCGTGGCGGCGGGACCAGACGGAGCCCAGCGGCGTGATGAAGAAAGTGAAGAAGGGCGCTGCCAGGACGAAGAGCAGCAGAGCTGCGTGCGTCGAGGGCGCCGGCACGCCCAGCGCCGTGTAGAAAGCCTGCTGAGTGATCAGCCAGCCGAGCACCGCCAGCGCGACGAACGTCGTTGCGATCGAGACCAGAAGGCGCTTGCGCACGTGTTTCAGTCTGAAGTGGCCGAGCTCGTGGGCAAGGACGGCTTCGACTTCCGGATGCTGGAGGCGATCCAGGAGCGTGTCGAAGAACACGATGCGTTTATTGTTGCCAATCCCGGTGAAATAGGCGTTGCCATGCGACGAGCGGCGCGAGTTGTCGACGACGAAGACGCCTTGTGACTTGAAACCGCAGCGGGCTAGCAGGGCTTCGATGCGCCCTTTGAGAACCTCGTCCTGAAGAGGCGAGAACTTGTTGAAGAGCGGCGCGATGAAGGCGGGGTAGGCCCACGTCATGATGAACATGACTGCCAGCCAGAGGAGCCACGCCCACACCCACCACCATCGACCGGCGCGTTCCATGAGCGTCAGCGTCGCGAGCAGCAGAGGGCCGCCCAGGATCACGCTCAGCAGCAGGCTCTTCGCCAGGTCGGCGACGAAGAGCGCCGGCGTCATGCGGTTGAATCCGAAGCGGGCTTCGAGCCTGAACGTACGCCAGACGGAGAGCGGCAGCGTGACGAGACCCGTGATGCAGAAAACGGTGCCGATCACTGCTATGCCCAGCCACGGTTGGGTCCAGCCTGTGTGGCGCCAGAGCGCGTCGATCGCAGCAATCCCGCCGCCGACCGTGAGAGCGAGAGTGATCAAGGCGCTTAGGATCTCTCCGATGCGTCCGAAGCGCGCCTTGGCGATCGTGTAGTCCGCCGCCTTCGCGTGCTCCTCCGCCGAGACGGCATCCGCGAACGGTTCGGGAACGCGGCTGCGATGCGCGGCGACAGCGGCAATCTGCCGGTTTGCGAGCCACAGCTCGATGGCGGTGCCGATGAGTACCGCGGCGATGAAGAGCAAGGTTAACCAGTGCATGTGGGCGGCGATGATGCCAAGTCGCTCGGTCGAGCGAAAGGCCGATCACCCGGCAGCGGGAAAGTCCCGGCTCAACCCGGGCGAACGACGTCCTCGGCTCCCGCGGCGCAGCGGAAGAGTTGGCGGTCGAAGCCGCCGCGACAGGCTAACATCAGGCCGGTCGGGGGCTCGCCCTCTGCGTGGTCTGGAATGGAGATGGCGCAGCCGTCGAGGAAATTGATGACTGCGGGGTTGCGCAGCGCGAGGCCATTCACCCTGAAGTATTCCTCGTCACTCTGCAAAGCGTCGATCCGAGGCGGAATGACGGGTGTCGTCGGCATGAGGAGCGCGTCGAAGCGGGCGATTCGCTGCTCCACCGCTGCAATGAACGCTTTGCGCGCCGCCAGCAGCTCGATGTAATCGGCCGCCGTCTGCGTCGCGCCTCGCTGGATCCGGGTGAGGACTCGAGGATCGTAGGCGGCGGCGCTCGATTCGATCAGGCTGCGGTGCCACGTATAGCTCTCGGCGGCCGAGAAGCCGCCCTTCGCGTTCATGGCGGGAATACCGGCGAGCTCCGGAATGTCGATCCGTTCGACCCGCCCTCCCGCCGCGGAGATGCGCGACAGGGAGCGCTCGAAATGGGCGGCGACGTCCGGTTCCAGATCCTCGAGGACGAAGGTTGTCGGCACGGCAAAGCGCAGTCGCGCCACCGAGCGCTCGGTCAGGTCCGGCGGCGTGTCGCTCGCGAGTATCGCGTCGAGCGCCGCGCAGCACGCGACCGAGCGCGCTATGGGCCCGATCGAATCGAGGGTCGTCGACAGCGGAATAGCGCCCGCCTGCGGGACACGGCGCGCCGTGGGCTTGTACCCGACGAGTCCCGTGAATGCTGCCGGGATCCTGCAGGAGCCGCCCGTATCGGTGCCGAGCGCGGCGTGAGCCATTCCGTCGGCCACTGAGATGGCGGCCCCGGAAGAAGAGCCGCCGGGAATGCGCCCTTGAGCGCGCTGCCAGGGATTGCGCGGTGTGCCGTAGTGGGGATTGAGTCCGAGGCCGGAGAAGGCGAACTCGGTCATGTTCGTGCGCCCGATGAGCACGAATCCGGCACGGCGCAGGCGCGCGACACTGGCCGCGTCCTGGGATGCGGGAGAGCGGTTCGCGAGGACGGTGGATCCGGCCCGGGTGACCTGGCCTGCGATGTCGAAAAGGTCCTTGATTGAAAGCGGAATGCCCGCGTAAGGGGATGGAGCGGCGCCGCTCGAGCGCAGCAGATCCATGGCATCGGCCTGTGCGAGTACCGCACTTTTGTCGACCTGCAGAAAGGTCTTGCGTCCCTCGCCGTCGGGATCCTCGATCTTTTCGAGGCAGGCTTGCACCAGCGAGCGGCTCGAGGTTCGCGCGGCGGCGAGATCGGTTGCGAGGGCTGGGAGCGTTGGCTGGGGCGTCATGGTTTGCTCATTATGCCGGTCCGGCTGCCGCTATTCACTGACATTGGCGGCCGCGCGCTCACCTGTGCGTGAAGGTATAACGGCGCCGTTGCAGGTGCAGCCAGGGTGCAACAAAACGGCAAAGAGAGTCGCATACCGTGCAAACGCGAACAAAAAATCTGTTCACGTTTCCGGAGGTACTTCAATGTCCATTCATCTCAAAGTGGCCGCTATGGCCCTTGCCGCTTCGGCATGCGCCGCATCCGTCGCGCTGGCCGCCGATCATGAGGAGCAGCACGTGCGCAGCCAGCACGTCCTCCTCGTCAGTATCGATGGCATGCATGCGCTGGATTTCCACAATTGCGTGGCCGCCAAAACGTGTCCGAACCTCGCGGCTCTGGGTGCGGTCGGCGTGAGCTACACGCGAACCTCGACTTCGAAGCCCTCCGATTCATTCCCGGGCCTCATGGCGATCGTCAGCGGGGGGACCCCGAAATTGATCGGCGCCTATTACGATGTCGCTTACGACCGCGTGCTTGCGCCGCCCGCGGCAGATACGGGCAACGGACTTCTGCATGGAAGCTGCGTGGCGGGCCAGCCCAACGGAACGCGAACCGAGTACGAGGAGGGCAACGACATCGACCAGTCGCAGCTCAACGGCGGTTTCTCGGGATACGGCAAGCTGGACGGCGGCTACAAGTCCCTCGATCCGGCGAAGCTGGTGCGTGATCCGTACCAAGGCTGCGCGCCCGTGTACCCGTGGAACTTCGTTCGCGCCAACACGATATTCGGCGTCATTCACCACGCGGGCGGCTATACGGCCTGGTCCGATAAGCACCCCGGCTATGCGGCCGTCTCCGGACCGACCGGTACCGCGGTGCCGAGCAACCTGGACGACTATTATTCGCCGGACATCAACTCCAACGTGATCCCGCTGCCCGGCGTGAAGACCGCGACCGGCTTCGACTGCGCCAATGTGAACACGAGCGCCGGCGACTGGACGTTGGATTTCAACGCCGTGCAGTGCTATGACCAGCTCAAGGTCAACGCCGTAAAGAACTGGATCAACGGCAAGACCCACCTCGGCAACGCCAGCGCGGTGGTGCCGAAAATCTTCGGCATGAATTTCCAGGCCGTGAGCGTCGGGCAGAAATTGCTCGAGAATGGCGTCAAGGGCGGTTACACGGATGCGGCCGGCACGCCGACACCCAGCATGCTGGCACAGATCGAGTTCGTCGACGCCGCCATCGGCCAGTTCGTCAGCGAGTTGAAGAAGAACCACCTGTACGAGTCGACGACCATCATCATCACCGCGAAGCACGGCCAGTCGCCCATCGACACCCATCGGTTCCTGCCGATCCCCGGCCACAGCGGTGCGAACGGGACGCCGCCGTCGGGCATTCTGGGCACCGCGTTCCTGCCGGACTCCGAGGTGAACCAGATCGGCCCGACGGAGGATGACGTTTCGCTCCTGTGGCTGCGCCCGGGCGTCAGCACCCAGGATGCCGTCAACCTGTTGGAAAGCAACGCGAGCGCGGCGGGCATCGGTGAGATCCTGTACGGCCCGTCGCTCGAGACCATGTTCAACACACCGGGACTGCCGTCCGCGGGCGCAGACCCGCGCACGCCGGATATCATCGTGCTGCCGAATGTTGGCGTCGTCTATACCGGAAGCACCAAGAAGCAGGCGGAGCATGGCGGCTTTGCGCTCGACGACACGAACGTGATGCTGCTCGTGTCGAATCCGTCACTCAAGCCGCGCTCCGTCACAGCCTTCGCCGAGACGGCACAGGTCGCTCCGACCATCCTCAAGATCCTCGGACTCGATCCTTCCAGCCTGGATGCCGTGCGCAAGGAAGGCACGACGGTACTGCCGGGATTCGGCAGTGGCGGGAGCGAGGGATCCGGCGGCGGCGAGGACTGAGTCGCGACGGACTGCGGTCAGTACTTCTTCGCGAAGGCTCTTTTGCGAAGGCGCAGCGGACCCCGAAAGGGGTCCGCTTGCGCAAGCTGCCGGGCGGGTCGCGTCCCACGGGAATTCCAACACTTGCGTCTCTGACGCACCAGCTATTCCGCCTTGCGTGGCGCGGCGGCCTTGCTCCCCGGTGATGTGCGCAGTGCGGGAAACGCCCCCGCGCACAGCGCGTTAGTCCAGTCCTCACACAGCGCAACCGCCGTCGCCGGCTTGAACGTGCGGGGATTCAGGCTCGCCTCGATCCACAATCCATCGAGCAGCGCGGCCAGTCCGATCGCGGCGGGGCGCAACTTGAACGCGGGAATGGCGTCACTCAGGCGCAGCTGCCCCAACAGCGACTCCAGGGCGGCGCGATACGCGCCGTAGGTGCGGTCGTGTACCGCCCGCATCTCCGCGTCATGCGACACCATGCTCCAGAACACCAGCCACGCGCTGAACAAACCGGGATCGAGCAGCTCGGGCGCGAAGGAAGCCTCGAAGAAGCGCCGCAGCCGCTCGCGCGGGGCCTTCGAGAGATCGTGCGCCTGGCGCCGGATGGAATGCAGGAGCGAGGTGGCAAGGGTGTCGTATGCGGCCGCTACGAGTGTCGTGATGCTCGGGAAATGATGGTTGATCAAGCCTGCCGACACGCCCGCCTGGGCGCTGATCTGACGCACCGACATGCCCTCGTGGCCGAAGCGCCGCAGGCACACGAGCGTGGCTTCGACGAGCGCCTCGCGGCGGGCTACGGGAGGCTCGCGGCGGAATTTGGGACTGTTTTGTGGCTTGGGCATGCCGGAGTCTCATTCTCGGGACATCAGCGTTCGATTTCGATTCCGGCGGCGACGAGCTGTTGGCGCAGCCCGTCGAGCTGCGCGGCGTAGTGCCGCCACTGCGCGACGGAGGAATCATACAGCGACTGCCGCACCTGCGCGGCACTGGCGGTCGTGGTTGGCGCAGGGTTGTGATGGAACGCGAGGCAGGCGTCCTCCCACTCGAGACCACAGAAGTCGAGCAACCGCCCGGTCTCGCCGAGCTGATCCGACACGAGACGCTCGTACCTGAGATCGTGGATCGTCCCGGGCAGGGTGGCATGCCAGTGGTCCATCAGCTTGCGGTACGAGATGTAGTAGCGGCCGATTTCCTCGAGGTCGTATGAGAACGGATAGCCATCCTTGAAAAGCCTCTTGTACATCGCGTAGCACACCGCCAGCGGATGGCGTGTCAGGTGTACGATGCGGGCGTTCGGCAACGCCCGTCGGATGATGCCGCAGTACAGGTAGTTGAGCGGCAGCTTGTCGGTGAAGTGCGCAGTGCGGCCGGTCGCGGGCCGCGTGCGCGCCAGGTACTCGCGGCCGAGAGACGCGAAATCGATCTTTGCCGAGCGCGCGACCAGCTCCTGCCGCGGCATGGGGCGTGGCCCGAAGCTGCCGGTTACGGCATCCACCAGCGCCAGCGGGAAATCATTGAGCTCACCCGCTGAATGGACTGTTGAGTGGCTGCCGAGAATCCGCTCGACGAGCGTGGTGCCGCTGCGCGGCAGGCCCACGATGAAAATGGGCTCCGGGCTCGAAAATCCCTGCTCCGATGCCGCAGGGCCGTCGGCAAACGCTTCGATGATCCAATCCACCGTCGCGACGTCGCGGTTGATGTCGTACTGCAGGTGACGGCGGCGCAGCCGCGAGCCCTGCTCGAGGTGGGACCACGAGCGGTCGTATTCGCCCAGGTCCTCATATTCCTTGGCCAGCGCGTAGCGGATCTGGACTTCGCCGCGCCAATCGCTGATGCCGTGCGCAAGCAGCTGCTCGAGCTGGGGAACGTGGTTTCGATCGCGTGTCTGGGTGCGCAGGTCCGAGCGGTTTTTGTAAGCCTCGAAGTCGTTCGGCCGGGCGCTGATGACGTGATCGTAATCCTCCTCCGCCGCCGCGAGTTGGCCGAGGAAGCGGCGCACCGTCGCCCGATTGAATGTGATAGCGACGTTGTGGGGGGATAACCGGAGCGCCCGCTCATAGGCGTCGAGCGCCAGGTGTTGTTCACCTGAGAGGCTGTAAAACGTGCCGAGCGAATCGAGTGCCGCCGGGTCGTCATTGAGGGCATGGCGCACGGCGCTGGCAATCTCGAAGGCTTCCGTCCGGCGTCGCAGTGCGCCAAGGCAGTGCGCCTTTTGCAAGAGCGAGCGGCCATCCTTGGGTGTGAGCGCCAAAGCGCGCTCGATGAGGGGAAGAGCGGCCGAAGCGTCTCCCATCTGGAGTGCGATCGAGCTGGCGGTGCGCCATCCGGGAGCGAACTGCGGATGGTTGGCGTTCAGGACGCGGCACACGTCGGCGGCCGCTCGCAAGGAGCCGTGCCGCGCGAGTCGCTGGGCCTCCTCCTCGAGACGGGAGGCTGTCGGATCGGCGACGGGTGAAGGCATCGCTGCAGCGTAACGCGAGTTTCGGGAGCGGTACAGCGCTCTCAGGACTGCGTACTATCAAGGTGCCGCGTGGGGTCCACGAGCAGCCAGGCCGCGGCGCCCGCGAACGCGAAGGCGCTGCCAATGACGAACGCGGCAGTCCAAGCGTGTTGCCCGGATAAATAGGCAACGATGGGCGTCGCAACCAGGCCACCGACGGTACCCCCCATGTTGAGCAGCCCGCATGCCGACATGGTGTCGCCCCGTGCAACGTGCATGACGGCCGCCCAGTAAGGCCCTTCATTCAACTCCACACAGGCAAAGCAGAGTGCGAGGGCCGCCACCGCCAGGTAGGCATTGCTCGCCTCCACCGCGACCAGTAACAGAATGCCGGCGGCGGGCAGGGAGATGAAGGGGACGATGTGCAGGCCGCGGCGCGTGCCATACCGCGTACTGAAGACGCTTCCGAGCTTGCCGCCGATGCCGGCGCCGAGAGCCGCGGCGAGCGGTGGAGTGCTGGCGAGCCAGCCGCTCTCGAGCGCCGTGAAGTGCCGCTCCTGCACCAGGTAGAGAAAACACCAGTTGCCCAGGAGGTAATACAGGTAGTTCATGCACAGGTAGGACACTGTCAGCGCCAGGAGATCCTGGCTCTTGAGCAGCGCCCCCAAACGGCGCCAGGAGATCGAATAGTCCACGCTCGCCTGCGACTGTGCACCGAGCTCGGCAAGCTCCGCGGGACTCACGGCCGGATGCTCGGCCGGCGTATTGCGCCCGTACCAGGCCCAAACAGCCAGCAACGCGAGCGCCGGCAGCGTGGTCCAGGCGATCGCCTGCTGCCAGCCGAAGGAGGTCATGAGCCAGGCGACGACGGGCGGTGTGACGGCGGAGCCCAGCCCAAGTCCCAAGCTCAGCGCTCCCTGCACGAACGACCACTGCTGAGGTGTGAACCAGGCTTCTACGACGCCGGCCTCCACCGGGAAGAACGGGCTCTGCGCCAGGCCGAGCAGCAACTGCACCCCCAGGAGAACCGCGAACAGCGCGGTGCCGCCGAGCACGAGGGGCGCCACCGGCGTCGTGATCGTGGCGAGAAACGCGAGCGAGCCGATCAAAACCAGGGTGGCGCGGGCGCCCAGCCGTTGCCCCAACACGCCGCCCGGGAACTGCAGCGCCGCGTACCCGAGCAAAAATGCCCATTCGAGCCAGCCGATCTGCATCTGACTCAGGTGCAGCTCCGGCATCATCCGGTAGCTGGCCACCG
>CAZDTG010000112.1:0-14604 GCA_964508005.1 uncultured Steroidobacteraceae bacterium | reverse complement strand
ATTCCCGGAGAACTTCACGACGGAGGCGCCCTCGACCGGTCCGATCGTGGCGCGGACGCCGTGGCACGTGGATCCATGTGCACGCTTCCATTCACCGTGCTGACGTGTCCGACGGTCGCATCCGCACCGATGTGAATCGACCCGTTGACCGTGGAAACGTCGCCGGTGTGCTCACCGGGCGCAATGTCGATCGACCCCATGACCTTCGATATCGCCGTTTCCCCGGCTATGGCCATCCACGGCGCGCTCAGGATGAGGCACAAAATCGCCCCCAGAGCGAGGACCGTGACAATGAATTTGCGAATCATGCTGCGGGCTCCCTTGTTCGACCAGGTTGATGGTCTGTTGGATGCGGCCGCCGGCCGAGGCGTTTATACGTGGATGGCCAACCCGGCTGATTCCGGGGAGAATCCTCCCATGGCGGCCAGGAAGAAAGCACTGCAACGCCCGGCCCGGCGCAAAGGCAAGGCGCCCCGGCGCATTCTCGTCATCGATGTCGGCGGCTCTCACGTGAAGCTGCGGGCCGGTGAGCACGGGAGGGAGCAGAGATTCGTCTCCGGCCCCGGGATGTCGGCCGCCTCGATGGTCAAGAGGGTGCGCAAGCTCGTTGCTCCCGGTGAGTACGATGCCGTTTCTGTCGGCTACCCGGGGCCGGTCATCGGGGGCCGGATCGCGGCGGAGCCGCACAATCTGGGCCGCGGCTGGGTGGGTTACGATTTCGAGGCTGCCCTGGGCAAGCCGGTCCGGGTGATCAACGATGCGGCAATGCAGGCGGTGGGCAGCTACACCGGTGGCCGCATGTTGTTCCTCGGTCTGGGCACCGGCATGGGAGCGGCCCTCATCCTCGACGGTGTGGTCGAGCCCATGGAAATCGGGCACCTGCCGTACTGGCACGACCGCACGTTCGAGGAGCACGTGGGACAGCGCGGGTTGCAGCGGCTCGGCAAGAAGAAGTGGCGCAAGATCGTGGCCGATGTCGTCGCGCACCTTGCCGACGCGCTGCAGGCCGATAACATCGTCTTGGGTGGCGGTAACGCGAGATTCCTCAAGAAGCTCCCCAAGGGCGCGCGGCTGGGCGACAACAGCAACGCTATGATCGGAGGCCGGCGGATCTGGGAAACGGCGACTCCGCTGGTGCTGAGCCCGAAATACCGCGCGCGAACAGCTGCGAGAAAAACGTGATCCGGCCCGTGCAAACGCGGGGTGGTGGCGCACGGCTGCGCTCGCCCGCTTTTGCGCGGAAAGGGCTTGCAGGCCGTCCGCAAGCCTGAGAGCCTTTTGGCATGCCTTTCACTTTTGCGCACCCGGCAGCCGTGCTGCCGCTGCGCCGCTTCAAATACCTGCAGACCGTCCCGCTGGTCGTCGGCAGCATCGCGCCCGATCTGCCGTATTACATTCCGGCGCGCTTGAACCGGCTGATGCTCGAGACCCACACGGTCGCGGGTTCCCTGTGGCTGGACGTACCGATCGGGCTGGTCGTGCTGCTATTCGGCTTTTTCCTGCGACGACCGCTGACAGCGCTGATGAGTGTCCGCGCCCGCGCGCTGTGTTTGCATTCCCTGGAACGGTTCAAGGCCCAGCGGCTGTATTGGCTCTCAGCCCCGGTAGCCATTTTCGTTGGCACCTGGACTCATCTTCTCTGGGACTCGTTTACGCACGACAACGGCTGGATGGTGCGGCGCGTGGCCGCGCTCAGCGCGCCCATCACTCTGGGCGCGTACACCGGCACGCTGTGCCACGTTCTGCAGTACGTAAGCTCGGTGGCGGGACTTCTGGCCCTGGCGATCTGGTATCGCCGTCTGCCTACCCCCGCAGCGGAGCCGCTGGACGGCGTGCCTCCGCCCGGCCGGGTGCCGATTCTGCTGCTCGTGGCCGCCGCTGCCGTCGTGATTGGCGGGTACATGGCCGTGCACGCGGTCCTCAACGGACAGTCGAACTATCGAATCATCTATCTGCTGCTGACCAGAACTATCGCGTGGTTCGGGGCGCTCTATCTCCTGGCCGGTCTTTTCGTCACCCTTACTCGCAAGAAGCCGCAGCCGGTCGCCGAAACGTGACCGGAACGCGCGTGGGTCCAACACGGCATGGTGTCGCTACACGAGAAAGCCGGCGACCCCGAGGCCGAAACCAATCACGGCCGCGACGCCGCCCAGGATTGGAAAGAAGCGCCGCTTCGACAGGAAGTAGAGCGACGACAGCACCAGCCCGAGCTCGAGGAAGCCTTCGGCCATGTCCAGCCGTAAGGCACGCTTCTCCTGGTGCTCGCTCTCCTTCTCCTTCTCGAGAGCCTCCTTCTGGATGTCGTCGGAGTCATGGGCGTAGCGGTCACGGTCTTTGTCGAGCTTGTCCACCAGTCCCGCCACCCGGGCAGGCTCGGTCGTGAGTGCGCTGGCGAGGCTCGAACCGATTTCGGCGAGGTGCTGCCGCAGTTTCTTGCTCTGAAAGAAAGACCACTGATCGTTGGCTTCCGTGCGCGCGATCACCGCGGCGGTGTGCGCCCGGTGTGACGAGATGGTCACGACCGCCAGGATGATTCCGATCACGCCCACCATAACACCCACGCGCCGGCCGAACTCATCGTCCGAATGCCCGTGTCCCGTGTGAATCTCAACTTCCGCCATCGATCCGCTCCATTAGAGGCGCTCAAGCTAAAGGCGCGTGATCTTACAAAGAACGATCCCCGGGTGAAAACACGAGCGGCGGTGTGACGTAATCCTGCCCATGTAAGAAAACGTTCACGAAAAACGCGATCGAGTGCTGAGCCGTTCACAGCAGGCAGGGATGCCGGAGCGTACCTTTGCCGCAAATGAACGAGGCGATTCAGGGGCTGGTCGCTGGGGAGGCGCTTTATACGCTTTTTCAGCCGATCATAGACGGGGCGACCCGGGAACCGATCGGCTACGAAGCTCTGACGCGGGGGCCGGAAGGCCCGCTCGAGCTGCCCGCCGCTTTGATCGCTGCCGCCGCGGGCGCCGGACTCAGCATCCCCCTCGAGCGCCGCTGTCTCGAATCCGCCCTGCGCAACTACCGTTCGCTCGGGCTGCAAGGCCGCCTGTTCCTCAACCTGCTGCCGCAGACCCTGCTCGACTGGACGGAGCTGGCGCACTGGCTCGGGCAACAGCTCGCCGCGAGCCGGATCGATCCCCACGATGTCGTGCTCGAAGTGACCGAGCACGGCCTGACGGAGGACGAGGTGCTGCTCGCCGGCGCGGTTGCCCCCTTGCGCGCGCTCGGCTGTGACATCGCCATCGATGACCTCGGCGCCGGCTCGTCGGGACTGAAGACCTGGGCGGCCATCCGCCCGGACTATGTGAAAGTGGACCGCTATTTCGTCGCCGGCATCGAGCAGGATGCAGTGCGCGGCGAGATCCTGCGCTCCGTCGTCGACATGGGGCGGGTCACCGGCTGCCGCGTCATCGCGGAGGGCATCGAGAATCGCGAGCAGTACGCACTTCTGCTGGAGTTGGGAGTTGACTATCTGCAGGGCTACCTGCTGGGGCGCCCGCAGCGCGTCCCCGATACCAACTCCGCGGTGTTGGGTGAGCTGGAGACGCTCGCGCCCGGCCCGACCGCCGATTGCGCCGAGCAGCTGGTGCTGCCCATTCCCGGGATCGCCGCGAGCACGCCCGTCGGCGAAGTGGTGCGTATTTTTCGGGCCAACGCCGGGTGGACCGCGCTCGCGGTGTTGGAGTCGCAGCGGCCGGTCGGCCTCGTTTACCGCGACGAGCTCCTCATTTTCCTGAGCCGCCCGCTGCACCCGGAGGTCTACAACCGCAAGCCGGTCACCACCGTGATGACGCGCGAAACCGTGCACGTCGAGGCCCGCGCGCGGCTCGAACAGGTGAGCCGCGTGGTCACCGCCCGCAGCGCCCGGCCGCAGCGGGACGATTTCATCATTACCCGCAACGGGCTCTATCTCGGGCTCGGACGCACGTTCGACCTGCTGCGCCACATCACCGCGCAGCAGATCCAGGCTGCCCGGCATTCCAACCCGCTGACCGGGCTGCCCGGCAATCGCGAGATCCACCGGCATCTCGCGCAATGGCTCGCGCGGCGCCGGCACTTCGTAGCCTGTCACCTGGATCTCGATCATTTCAAGGCCTTCAACGACGCGTACGGCTATGCGCGCGGCGATCAGGTCCTGCTGCACGTTTCACAGGTGATCAGCCAGATCGTGCGCCCGCGCGTGGACTTCGTCGGACACGTCGGCGGGGACGACTTCGTGTTCCTGTTGCGCAGTCAGGACTGGACACTGCGCCTCATTGCCATTACCGAGGAGCTGGCGGCTTCACTCGTCACCTTCCATTCGAAGGAGCATCGCGAGGCGGGGGGCCACGTCGGCGTCGATCGCGATGGAACGCGGCGCCACTTCCCGCTGCTGAGCGCCTCCATCGCCGCGTTTGAAGTTGACGGCACGCAGGTAATAACTCCCGACGCGATCGCCGAAAGCCTGCGGCAGACCAAGGCGTTGGCGAAAGCGAAACCGGGATGCACGTGTTTGCTCATGGCGGGCGAGCAGACCATCGATCTCGTGAGCCGCGAGGCCGTCAACCGCGCGCACCAGCCACCGCCGCCGCGAGCGGCAGCCGAGGCCTGATTCGAGGCGCGGCTGCGGCTAGCGTGTCGTGCCGAAAGTCTGAGTCCAGTACACGCCAGCGTCGTTTTTTGGGTTGACGGCGAAGGCGACGCCCATCTCGCTGAAGCGCGCCGTCATCAGGTTCGCGCAATGATGCGGGCTCTGCAGCCAGCCGGCCACTGCCTCCTCGGGCGTCATGATGCCGCTCGCGAGATTCTCCCCGACCATGCGCCATTTGTAACCGCTGCGGGTGATCCGCTCGGCCGGCGAGCTCCCGTCCCGCCCTGTATGGTCCATGTAATCGTGTGCGGCCATATCCACCGAATGCTCGAGCGCCGCCCGCTCCAGCGAGCCGTTCAAGGAAAGGGGAGGCGCGGCCGCAAACGCGGCGCCGCCACAGCGGCGCGCGTGGGAGCGCGCAGCGTTAGTCAACGCGAGTACGCGGTGACTGATCGCTGCGGCATCGCGTGCCACTGGAGGCGTAAAGGGTTGTGCGACTGCGATCCATACGTCGGTTCCGTGCCGGAACGTGCCGATGTCCCGGAACGCCGGCTCCGTCGAGGCGGAGCAGAACTGCTGTCCGACGATGCGCTGGATATCCCCGCTGTCAGGGACTCCGGAAATCCGTACGGACGCGGAAGCAACCGCATGATAGCCCGCGTCCTTTTCCGCCCTGCGCAGGTCGATCCCACGGGCCAGCTGTCTCGCGACCGCATCCAGCCTCGAGCTTTCCCGCAAGGGCCCTCCCGTGCCGTGCCGTCCCGGACACCCTTGGGCACGGACCTTGTTGACGGAGCTCACGACATCCGCCGACGCGGCAAGCGGCGTCAACGCGAGGATCAGGCCCATAAGGAGGTGGCGTAACACAGGCGACTCGGTCATTGTTAACCCATGGCGGATCTTGAGAACAGCGGGCGATTCAGCGGCGCGAACTGGCCGTGGCGCAGCGGGAACCGCTTTCAGCTGCTCGAGGACAACGAGCAGTTCTTCGAGCGTATGCTGCAGGCGATCGAGGCCGCGGCTTCGTACGTGCTCCTGGAAATGTATCTGGTCGAGTCCGGGATTATCGCCGGCCGCTTCGTCGAGGCGCTGGGACGTGCTGCACGTCGCAGCGTACGCGTTTGCGTGGTTTTCGATGGCTTCGGCTCACTCCGGCTCGGCGCGGGCTACCGCAGGAGCCTCACCGAGGCGGGGGTGGAATTGCGCATCTTCAATCCGCTCAGCCTGCGCACCAAATTGCAAAATTTCCTGCGTGACCATCGCAAGCTGCTGCTCGTCGATGGCCGCATTGCGTTCGTGGGCGGCGTGGGTCTCACCGACGAATTCGCTCTGCCGCAAGGGCGCGGGCAGCCGTGGCGGGATCTCGTCGTGGAGATCACTGGCCCCGTCGTCACCGACTGGCAACGTGCGTTCGACCGTACCTGGTGCCGAAGCGGTGGACGGCTGGGTCTACCCTTTCCGCCCCCCGCGCCTCCCGACATCGCGGATGGCGCCGACGGACGTGTGGCGCTGAGTGAGGCGCGGGAGCGGTCCGTGCTGGCGAATGGCGTCGTCCGGCGAATCGATGCCGCGCGCACCCGAGCTTGGATCATGAGCGCGTATTTTGTGCCGTCGCGACGCTTTCGTAAGGCGTTGCGCCGGGCGGCGCGGCGCGGGGTCGACGTTCGTCTGCTCGTGCCGGGACCACTGACCGATCATCCGTGGGTCCGTCAGGCGGCGCGCCGCTACTACGGCAAGATGCTGCGCAACAGCGTGAGGATCTTCGAGTATCAGCCGCGCATGTTGCACGCGAAGATGATCATCTGCGACGACTGGGTCTCGATCGGCTCGAGCAATCTCGACCGCTGGAGTTTCAAGTGGAATCTGGAGGCGAACCAGGAGGTCCACAATACCGCTTTCGCGGCCGACGCGGCCGCGGTATTCGAAGCCGATTGTGCGCAGTCCGAGATGCTCAGCCGCCGCAACTGGCCGCAACGCGCGTGGCTCGACCGCCTGCAGGAGCGGATCGCCGGCGCGTTGGATCGCATGTTGGATCGCTGGCGCCGGCCGAAGCTCCCCTGAGCGCCGTCAGCGCGCGGAGGCGGGCGGGCCAGTAGAGTAAAGCTCACTGGTGCGCACGAACGTGAGCAGAAATGGCGACATGACTTGCAACTGCGTGCGATAGGCCTCCACGGCCCGCAGCTTCCCTGCCTCCTCGGCATCGCTCAGAACGAACTGCAGCGGCGCGAAGCTCATGGCGGCCGGCGGGGTGTTGAGAGGGATGCCCGGAACATAGCCGCGCGGGCTCGGCCAGCCTTCCCCGCCATGAACGATCCAGAAATGAGCCTTCGCCAACTCGCCGCGGCGGCTGAGTGCGCGGATCGCGAGCAGTCCGCCCGCCCGATGGTCCGGATGGGTGTCCTCGGGGCTGGGAGCGAGGACGAGGGTCGGCCGGATGCGATCGAGCACCGCCGCGAAATCGTGCTCGAGACTCTCACCCGTGTAGGGATGGCCGGGGAAGAGCGCTTCGGCGTAAGGCACACGCGTCTCGCCTGTGAATTTCGCGTGATAGGCCGTGGAGCGGTTCTCCGTGAGCAATCTCAGGAGGCCGCCGTCCGGATAGCCGAGGAAGAGCTGTTGCGAGCCCTGCACACCCAGCAATGCCGTCGCTGCCCGTGCTTCCTGCATACGTTTGGCGGCGAGATCAAGCACCTTCTGCCGCGGTGCGAGCAGACTTTTCTCGACCATGAGCATCGAGAGCACGGAGCCGTCGCCGCTCGTGATCCACACGACGCTCACCCGGCCACCCGCCGCGAGGACTCGTTGCATGGCCCCGGCGCAGCACAACGTCTCGTCATCCGGGTGGGGCGAGACGACGAGCAGGGATGTGTTCGCATCCAGCAGCGGGAGGCCGCCGGAGGATTCCGGGACAGCGGTCCGCGCCGCTGCGACGAGCAGCGCCATCGCAAGGGCCAGGATACGGGGTGTGATTGCTGGCACGCTTCACTCGCCGGAAGAGCTGGGAAGCGCGAGTGTGTCACGTCGGGCGAACGCGCGCCGCGCCCACCTGTTAGAGTCGCGTGCCAGGAGGTGCCAATGAGCTTGCAACGACCCGTGCTGGCGTATCACGACCCGGAGTTTCTGGGCTCGGACGAGGCGCGCCCGCTGAGAATCATGGCCGAGTACCTGCAGCCGCTGCGTGCGTTTCGCGAGGCGCGCGTGAGCGAGACGGTGGTGTTTTTTGGCTCGGCCCGGCTGCGCGCGGACGGCCCGAACGGGCGTTATGTCGCCGAGGCGACCGAGCTCGCCCGCCTGGTCACCGAGTGGAGCCTGTCCCTGCCGAATAACGGCCAGCGGCTGGTGGTGTGCTCGGGAGGCGGTCCGGGAATCATGGAGGCCGTGAATCGCGGCGCGGCGCTCGCCGGCGGCCGCAGTGTTGGGCTCAATATCGGTCTGCCGCACGAGCAGCGCCCGAACCCGTACATCACGCCCGAGCTGTCCTTCCAGTTCCATTACTTTTTCATGCGCAAGCTCTGGTTCGCGCACCTCGCGCGGGCCATCGTGGTGTTCCCGGGCGGGTTCGGCACATTCGACGAGCTCTTCGAGATGCTGACACTGGCGCAGACACGCAAGCTGGACCGCAATATGCTGATCCTGCTCTATGGCTCGACGTACTGGAACGAAGTGATCAACTTCGAGGCCCTCGTGCGGCACGGCGTCATCGCGGCGCAGGACCTGAGTCTGTTCTCTTTCGTCGACGAGCCGCATGCGGCGCTGCAGCGCCTGCAAGCCGGTATCGCGCTCGACGCCGGCGCGCCGCCAAGGCCGGCATTTGCAAGATCGCGCCATCCTAACGACGACGATGGCAGCGGTTGACGGGCGACGGCTACCGAGCGTGGCTCTTGAGCGACCCGGAGTCGAAAGCGAGCCCTGGGGCGTTGACGAGGTCCAGGTAGACCTGCTCCAGGCGCTGTGCGCTGCGATCCCAGGTCAACAGCCGCTCTGCGCGCAGCCGCGCTGCCCGTCCCATCTCGCGCAAGCGCGGCACATCGGACAGCAGGTCGCGCATTGCATTCGTCAGCGCGTCCACATTCAATCGCGGCACCAGCAGCCCGGTCACGCCCGGGTCCACCAGCTCGGGCACTCCGCCGCAGTCGCTCGCGAGCACCGGCACTCCGCTCGCCATCGACTCGGCAACGGGCAGGCCGTAGGACTCGCGCCAGATCGAGGGCAACACCAACAGATCCGCCTGGCTGTAGAGCCTTATGAGCTCCTGCAGCGAGACGGAGCCGGCGAAGTGGACGCGGCCGGCACTCCGCGGCGAGAGTCGTGCTTCGAGCTGCTGGCGATAGCTGCGCTTCTGGCCCAGCACCTCCTTGGTCAACCAGGCGAGGGTCGATTGGCCATAGAAAGGGCGCAGGCTGTCCAGTGCGTCCGCATCATCGGTCAATAACAGGTTCACCAGGTCGAAGGGCAGCATGCCCACTTTGCCGATGAGTGTGAGCTCCACGTCGGCACGTTCGCGCGCGATTCGGTCGAACGCCTCGATTAGCAGGTGCACGCCTTTGTCGGGGGAGATCCGGCCGACGAACAGCAGCCGGCAAGGCCGGTGCGGGCGCGCGCCGCTTTGCGCCTCGGGAATGAATCTCCGGACGTCGACGCCGTTGCCGATGGTGTGAATTGCCGCGGCGTGCTCGGGAAAGCGCGCCCGAGCGCGGCCCGTAACGAAATCGGATACCGTGACCACCGAGTCGACATGCGCCAACTGCCTGCGCAGCAGGCCGTAATCCAACTGCGCGAGCTCGTCCTGATGCATGTGCAAAACGATCTTCGCCCGGGGCACGGCCCGCTTGAAGCGGGCCGCGAATTGCAGTTGCTGCGGGAAATGCAGGATGTCGACCGGATGTCTCGCCAGCTCCCGCGCGACCTGCATGAAGTACTCGCGGTAGTAGAGCGGCGAGTTGATATACGGGGGGCGGGCTCTGAGACGCCCGGCCAGCAGCTGCATGGCTTTGTGAAAGCGCTTCGCCACGAACGGCACGCGCCGGATCTCGATGGTCTTCCAGCGTTCACGGCTCGCCTGCCCGGCGGCGCGGGGGGCGTAAACAGTGACCTCGTGACGCTCGGCCAGCCGCTTGGCCAGCTCCCAGTTCACGATCGCCACGGAGCCGCGCTGCTCCTCGCCAGCCAGGATGGGATCCTGGGGCTGGTTGACGATCGCGATCCTCATTGCGGAAGCGCTGTTCGGGTTTTCGAGCCTCATGAAACACGATAAACAGCAAGGGCCGTGCCTGAGCCCGGGCTTCACTGTTCGCCGGTCTCGCCCCCGGGGACAGCGCATCCGGCCAGGTGGCGCGCGGCCGCGACGACGACTTCCGGGTGGTCGCGTTGGATGTAGTGACCGCTGTCGGCGACCCGGACATGGCTGGCGCCAGGGAAGTCCGCGACGATTTCGTCCTGCATGTCGGCGGACAAAGCGCGGGCCGCGGGTGTTTCGCCCGTCGGAGCGCGTGTGCTCGAGAGGACGATCGTAGGAAAGCCTTCGGCCTCGGGACTGGCGTGAACTTGTTGACCGGCGGCGCTGCTGTCACTGATCTCGCGACGCATGATCCACGGCATGAACAGCGTGACCGCGGTGCGCCCGGCGTAGGGAGTGTTGGCTGAGTTGTTCACCGTCATGCCCTGGTGCCAGTTCGTGGAGTCCACGAGCAGCAGTCCCGCGACTTCCTTGGGATAGTTGCGCGCGAAGTACTGCATGTACAGTCCGCCGAGCGAGTGCCCGACCAGCACATAGGGCGGCTCGATATTTCTGCGCTTCAGCTCGGCGCGCAGCTCCGCAACGATCGTTGTCGAGTCGCGCGGACCGACCGCGGGATCGCTGCCCTGATAACCGGCGCGGTTGTAGGCGAGAGTCCGTGTGCAGCCTGCGGCGATACGCGGCTGGACGTCTTTCCAGACATCCATGGTATCGCCCAGGCCGGCTTCGAGAATGACGGTGCGCGGGCCGCGCCCCTCGAGCCGCACGATGTGATGCAGGTCCACGTCGGGGAGCGCCGCGGCTTCCATGCTTGTCAAACAAAGAAGTAATGTTTGCAGTCGAGCGGACAGCTTCATGGGTCGTGGACGAGGTGAGGAACCTTGAGCATTACCGATTGTGTGTCGGCGCGGACTGACCGGCAAGCCGCGTTCCCGCGGCCGCTTGTTCCCAATTGGGCCTCCCAGTAGGATCGGCAGATGAGCCTGCCGCGTTTCCATCTGGCGTTCCCCGTGCGCGACCTTTCCGAGGCGCGCCGTTTCTATGGCGGACTGCTCGGCTGCCGCGAGGGCCGCTCGTCGCCTGAATGGGTGGACTTCGATTTCCATGGCCACCAGATCGTGGCGCACCTGTGCGTGTCGCGCGCGGATGCGGCGACGAACGAGGTGGACGGAGAGAACGTACCGGTGCGCCATTTCGGGGTCATTCTCGACATGCCCCGGTGGGAGTCCCTGACGGCCAAGCTGCGTGCGGCGGGCGTCCGCTTCATCATCGAGCCGCAGATCCGCTTCAAGGGACAGGCGGGCGAGCAGGCCACGTGCTTCTTTCTCGATCCCTCCGGCAATGCTCTCGAGCTCAAGGCGTTCGCCGACGATTCCATGGTGTTTGCGACTTAGCCGGCCGGCGGGTCCCGTCACCGTTTACGGACCATTTCGCGCAGTCCCGCCCCGCCACTACGCTTCCCCCGAATGTGCAAGCGACTCGTCATTCCGGAGCAGGAGGATGCCGAAAAGGAAATCTCCGTCGCACGGCCCTGGTGGAAGTTTTCCGCGCGTTTCAACGTAGCGGTCACTCACAAGGTGCCCGTCGTGCGCCTGCACGATCTGGAGACGGAGGGCGTCATGATGCGCTGGGGGTTCGTCCCGCCGGAGGAAGAGCGCCGGAGCGGTGTCGGTGCCGCTGTCGTCCGCACCGAGGCCATCCTCTCTCCGCACGATTACAGGAAAGCCTGGCTATACGGTCAACGGTGTGTCATCCCATTGGCCGGCTTTTACATCTGGCATCTCACGGAAGGCGGCGTGCGCCAGCCATTTTACGTGCGGCTCGTGAATCGTGACGTGTTCGGCGTGGCGGCGCTTTGGGAGCGGACAGTGATCGAGGGTGAAGATGTCATCGAGAGCTGCGCGCTGTTGACGGTGCCCGCGAACGGGCTGCTGGTGCAGATCGATGGCGGCAGCCGACAGATGCCGGCGATTTTGCGCCGCGAGGACTATCACGACTGGCTCGCGGCGCCGGGGCGCAAGGCGCAGGCTTTACTGCAGTCGTATCCTCCCGAGCGCATGGTGAGTCACCCGGTCGGACCGCAGGTCAATTATCTGGAATACGACGATCCTCTGTTGACCCGCCCGGTCAATGACGGCGCGGCTTCGTAAGGAAGTCCTCGCGGTCCGCGGAGGTGACCCGGATGCGCGAGGTGCTTTTGCCTCGCGCAAGTGTCAGGGGGACTTCCGCGCCCGCGGAGCCGGTTCCCCAGATGCGGCGAAACAGGTCGGCGAGGTCCGCCACCGGCTCTCCCGCGACCTCGAGAACGACGTCCCCCAGCCGCACCCCGGCCCGGTGCGCAGGGCCTCCTTGCGTCAGTGCGCCGACCACCAGGTTGCCTTGCATCGGGGTGGTGTACATGCCGAGCCACGGGCGCGGCCTGCGTGCCGGCCGCCCGAGGCGCTTCATGTCCTCGAGGATGGGCTCGAGCAGATCGATCGGCACGAACATGTTGGCATCGAGAGTTTCCATTCCGACCGTCTCCTGCACGAGGAGCGAGCCAACTCCCAGCAGACGTCCGTCCTGCCCGACGAGCGCCGTGCCGCCCCACTGCGGATGCGGCGGTGACGTGAACAACGCGTCCTCGAGCAGATATTCCCAATAGCCCGCGAACTCGCGCCGCGAAATGACTTTGGCGTCGAGGGAGTGCTCGACGCCGCCGTGGCCTATGACGATCACGCTGTCGCCGATGCCCGTCGCGGCGGCGGAGCCGCGCTCGATCGACGGCACGTCGAGGTGGCCTAGCGGCAGCACCAGACCGAAGCCGCTGACCTGGTCGTAGGCGAGAGCGTGTCCGGGGACGACCGTTCCATCGTGCGTGGTGAGCCAGATCGACTCCGCCTCCGTGATGAGGTAACCGATCGTGAGAACGAGCCCATCCGCCCCGATCACGGTGCCGTGGCCGATGCGCTCGGTTCCTAAAATGGAGGCGGTGAACGCCTCATCCGGAATCTCCGCGTGCACGAGCACGACGGAGCGGAGTGCGGCGTCGAGATCGAAGCGCAGCTCCTCCGGCCGCGGTTGCAGGCGCGGAGGAAAGGCCCAGTTGCTCGTTTCAGCCATAAGACGATGCGGGGACCCATGGTATTTTTTTGACTGGTCCCATTCTACGCACGCCAGCGGGTATCCCGCATCCGCCGCGCGGCTCCGTTGCAAAACAGCCGCGGCGGCCGCGCTTCAGATGCGGCCCGCGCCAGCCGCCGCGGCGGCCGGGCGAAACTGCGGCTCGAGATTCCGCGTTTCGAGCTCGGCGCGGCGACTGAGGTAGAGCCCGAACCCGGCGGCGACATAGAACGGCTCGACGAAAGCGATCGTGACGGCGTAGGCGAGGCAGAGCGCGAAGTCGAGCCAACCTGCACCTTGTCCCGACAGCAGCAGCGCCGATAACTTCATGCCGGAGCCCTGAGCGGCAAACCACACGAGAAGCGATGTGAGCGCGCCCAGGACCGATGTTTCCGCGCAGCCGAATGCCGACAGAATACCGGTGCCGGCGCGCGTTTTGCCCGATCGCAGTTGCCGCACCCGGGCGCGCAGACCCGCGCCGCGCAGGCCTTCGAGCTGGTATACGGGCTGAGTAAACGACCTCCAGGGCGAAAGACGTCGTAACGTCCAAGTGCGCAACAGCTGGCTCCACAACACCTGACGTTGCTGCCGCCAAAGGTCGACCGGGCGCGTCCGCTGCCCGAATGCCGCGCGCGACAAAGCAAACAGGATCGTGCGATCCAACCAAGGCTTGGCCCACCACAGTATCAGCATGGGAAGCCAGTCGGCGATTTCGTATGTCGCAAGCGCCAGGGCCGCGAACGGCGCCAATACCGACAGATAGCAGGGAAACACATCCCGCGCGGCACTCTGGCAGAGCCGCACGCCGAGATCCGCCGCTTCAAAGTTGGCGCGCGGACGCAGGCGGATGGCAATCGCGTCAACTTGCACGTCGATCGCTCGCCGCCGGCCGCTGCGCATAAACGACGAGGGTCCCCGCGGCAAGATCTCCGAGTCGTTTGAAATCGCGGCGCACGAGCATGCTCACGACGGCAAAGCCAAACAGCAACGGCAGGAAGTCCGCGGCACGCAGCAGATTGCGGATGAGCGACGCGGCCGGCGTGACCGGCAGACCATTGTCCATGAGCACTCTCAGGCCGAGGGAGCGCTTGCCAGGCGTGGCGCCCCGGGAGGTCAGCTCGAACACCACCGGATAGAGCCACTCCAGCGCAAACAGCAGGATCACGCTCAGGGCGATGCCGATGCCGCCGCCGCCGGCGAAGAGTAGGATCTCGAAGACATAGATGGCCGCCAGCTTGATCAGCGTGTCCAGCAGGAACGCGTAGCAGCGAGCCGTGAGCCCGGCGGGGCGCAGCTCGAGCGGCATGCCTTGCGCAGTCGCGGCGGAAACGACCGTGTCGAGGATCCCCGGGGCCATGTGTCGCGTGGCTCTTTCAGGCGGTGTCGGGCTGACAGAAGAACAAGTGGGCGGGCAGGACGTTCAGGGGCTCGAATTGCCGCCGGACGTAGCGGAAGATCCGTCGCAGGTCCTGCAGAACGCGGGTCGAGAACTGGTACACGAGGAACGAGCCACCGGGCTTGAGCACTTCGCAGGTCTTGAGCAGGATGCTCTCGCGCACGGGGGCGGAAATCGTGCTGAACGGAATTCCGGAAATCACGTAGCTCGCGCTGCTTTGTCCGTACCGTCGCAGAATTTCGTCCACCGCTTCCGCGGAAGCCTCGACGACATGCAGCCGCTCGTCCTGGATCG
>CAZDTG010000111.1:0-14651 GCA_964508005.1 uncultured Steroidobacteraceae bacterium | reverse complement strand
GCGCTCGTCCATGAGCGCGCAGAAGCTGCGCAGAGCGGACAGATCGATATCGGCGCTATTCATAATTCACATACTGTCTATGCACGTCGAAAGTACGCCAACAGCCTGGATGATCGCTAAGCTGCTGCGCAATGATCGCGCGGCTCGTGCGGCGAAACGTGCGGCCACGCTGTGAGACGACTGAAGAGGCCATGACGTTTCCGCAGGCTGTCAACCCCAAAAAAACGCTCGTAGTGCGGGAAACCGCGGATGCCGCCCTCCTCGACGGGAAGTTGTGCTCGCTCGCCGATGTGGAAAGGATAGAGAGCGTGCCGCTCGAGGATCGGTTGGCCGTCGTCGATTTTACGAGACGAATCGACTTCGCACTCGCCGCGCACGCACCCGACGATGTGGCGATTACCTACGTGCCGGACGGAGATGTTGCCCGTACGCCCGAGCTCACCTCCTTCGCGACGCTGCGAGAGAACATCCGGCGCACGGGTGCGCTGCTGCGGGCTCACGGAATCGGACGCGACGATGTCATCGCGATTCTCCTGCCGGGCGTGCCCGCGATCTACTGGTCGATCCTGGGGGCCATGTCGTGTGGAATTCCCTTCCCGGTGAACTGGATGTTGGAACCCGAGCACCTGCTGCACCTGCTGCAGGAGGCGAAAGCCAGGGCTGTGATCGCCCTCGGGCCGACACCCGGGTTCAGGATCTGGGAATCCGTGCGCTCGATCGCAAGCGGTTTGCTCCCGGACCTGCCGGTCTGGTCCGTCGTGGGGCCGGCCGGGACGAGACTGCCCGAGAGCGACCTGGACACGCACCTCGCGCGGGCGGCCGATGCGGCGGGCCCCCGGTACGATAGAGCGGGCGACGCTATCGCAGCCTACCTTCATTCCGGTGGAACCACCGGCCTTCCGAAGATCGTAAAGCTCTCGCATCGCAATCTGTCGTTCAGACATTGGACGCTGCAACTGGCTTCCAAGGCCGTACTGGGTGAGGTCATCCTGCATGATACACCGATGTTTCATGTAGGCGGTCTCGCGGGGCGCTGCCTGCCGCCGCTCGCCAGCGGCGCCAGTGTCCTCATTCCGAGCATCATGGGCGCGCGCGACAAGCGATATGTTGCAAATTATTGGAAGTTCGTCGAGAGGTACCGGGTGACCCGGCTTTCCGGGGTGCCCACGACGCTGGCCACGCTGACTAAATCGCCGCCGAGCGGCGAGGATCTGTCGTCCCTCAAACCCGATTTTATCACCGGCTCGACCGCCATGCCCATCGCCACCCGCGATGAGTTCGAGCGCATCTCGGGCGTGCGCGTCCTGAATTCCTATGGATTGACCGAGAACACGGCGAGCGCCGCGATCGAGCCGCGGGACGGAATCCGCAAGCCAGGCAGCTCCGGAATTCGTCTGCCCTACACGAAGATCCGCGCGGCCGAGATGGACGAGCACGGCAACACCGTGCGGGAATGCGCGGCCGGGGAAATCGGCATGTTGCAGATCAAAGGGCCCGGAGTCACGCCCGGTTACGTGAACGAGGCCCACGAGCGCGCGGCGCGCACGCCCGATGGATGGCTGATCACCGGGGATCTTGGACGTATCGATGCGGACGGCTATTTGTTCGTGACCGGCAGGGCGAAGGACGTCATCATCCGTGGCGGTCACAACATCGATTCCGCGCTGATCGAAGAAGCGTTGCTGAAATCGCCGGACGTTCTCCACGCGGCCGCGGTTGGCAAGCCCGATGCATACGCCGGCGAGCTTCCCGCCGCCTATGTGCAGCTCACGCCCGGCTCACAGGCGACGGCCGGGGAGCTCATGGCATTCGCGAGCGCGCATATCGCTGAGAGGGCCGCCATCCCCAAGGAAATCTACATCGTCGACCGGATCCCCTTGAGCGCCGTCGGCAAACCGCTCAAAATCGCGCTACGCCGTGATGCCGCGGAGCGCACATTCCGGACGATCCTGGCGGAAGGTATTGCCGCTTCCGGCTCCAACGCGCGAGCGAACGCCGTAGTCCGGTCGCATGCGACAAAGGGCATCGAGCTGGCCATCCTGCTCACGGGTGTCAGCTCGGAGGAACGGGATCGGCTGGCGACCCGCATCGCGCAGATCATGGGCGCGTACCCGTTTGCCTATGTGATCGAGTGGGAGAACGGAAGCTGACATGTCCACCCCTCCTGCTGCATTGCGGACCTTGCTGTTCGTTCCAGGAAGTCGCCCCGATCTGTTCCCGAAGGCGATGGCTGCTGGTGCCGACGCGCTGGTACTGGATCTGGAAGACTCGATCGCGGCGGACGCCAAGGATTCCGCCCGCGCTCACGTCGCTGCCGCGCTGGCGGGATCGGCTACCCGTCTGACCTTCGTCCGTTTCAATCATCCAAGTGGTGGCGATCTGCAGCGGGACCTGTCGGTCCTCGCCCCACATCCTGCGCAAGCGGTAATGCTGCCAAAGGTCGAACGTCCGCAAGACCTCGAGGCGCTCGACGCGCAGCTGTCGTTGTTGGAGCACGATGCCGCTCTCGACCGATACGCCATAAGCATCATGGTCGTAATCGAGACGACCGTCGGGCTCCGCGCGCTCCATGACATACTTCGCAGCACACCGCGAGTCCGGGGCGCCGCGTTGGCGACAGCCGAGCAAGGCGATCTCATGGTCGACCTCGGAGGGCAGTGGACACCGACGGGTGAGGCGCTCGCCTATGCACGGGGAAAATTCGTGTGCGACGCTCGCGCCGCCCGAGCCACGTGGATATTCGACGGCGTGTTCATGAACCTGCGGGACAAGCTCGCGCTGGCGGCCGAGACGCGCCTTGCGCGAACGTACGGATTCAACGGCAAGGTGGCCGTTCATCCCCGCCAGGTGCCGACGATCAACGAGATCTTCTCGCCCACGGTCGAGGAAATCGAGCGCGCGTCCGAACTATTGGCGGCCTTCTGCAAGGCTGAGGCCGAAGGGCGCGGGGTTGTCGAATTCCGCGGCATGATGGTGGACCAGGCCAATGTCAGGTGGGCGGAGCGGATACTGCAGCAGGCACGCATGTCGGAACCGGCGCCTGAGGATCCGGAGGATCCTCCTGCTGGGTGAGCGCCTGGCCCGGCTCAGCAGAACGGCCGAATTGCAGCTCTCACACCCTAAGCGAGGCGTGGAAGAAGACGGGTCGCATTGGTTCGCTCGATCGCTTGCAGATCGCGCGGACTGAACAGGCCGCATTGCGCGAGTCCGCTCACGTCGTCCGCAATGGCCCGGTATGGAAAGTCGCTGCCGAAGCAGATCTGCGTATTTGCGACGAGACGGCTCAGTGGCCCCATCGCGTAGGGATTGGCCGATTGGGCCGTGTCGAAATAGAGGCGCTTCAGCTCGTACAGCACGCCATTCGGGATCTTCCGTGCGCCCTCCGGGGTTTTCGCCTGAACGTCGCCCTGGAAGAGGAAGCGCTCGACGAGGAACGGCATCGTGCCGCCGGCGTGGGAGAATATCCAGCGAATCTCGGGGTAGCGGCTGGCGGCGCCGGATAACACGAGGCTGGCGATCGCACGCGTCGTGTCGGTGCCGTATTCGATCATCGTCACCGGAGCTTCCGGCACCAGATGGCCGCAACAATTCGCGGTCGTAGGATGAGTGTAAACGACCGCCTTGCGCCGGTTGAGCTCTTCCAGCAGCGGCGCGAGGCGCGGATCGCCTGGCCAGAAGTCGCCGTAATTGGTCCACATGTGGATCCCGTCGGCATGCAACTGGTCGTACGCGTAAGCCACTTCCGCCAACGAGCTGTCCAGATCCGGGAGTGTCAGAGTCGCGAACATTCCAAAGCGGCCCCTGTGATCGCTGACCAGCCGGGCCGCGCTATCGTTGGCATCGCGGGCGATCCTTTGGGCAAGCTCCACGTTGCCGTACCAAGCTCCGGGGGATGGTATCGACAGGACGGCACTTGCCACGCCATTTCGATCCATCTCCTCGAGAGAGCGCCCCACGCTGAGTCCAGCCAGCATCGGATGCAGCAAATTGCGCTCTCGCGCCGCCTGTTCGAACAACGGCGGCGCGAAGTGGTGGTGGATATCGATCCGCTTCGGCGAGCTTACCGCAGCCGCGGGGACGTTAGCCGCGCGAAGGCCGGACGCGAGCACCCCTGCGCTGGCAGTCAGTACCCGCAAGAATTCGCGGCGCTTCACAATCTAAAATTTCACTCTGAGCGTCGCCCCGTAGGAGCGGTAGGGGCCGGGTTGGATCTCGTAGAGGTATTTCGCAGGGTCGAAGAACTCCGCGTGGTTCGCTATGTAAACCTCCGCGCTCTGGGCAAAGACGGCGTAGTGCAAATTCGTGACATTCTTGCCCCAGAGCATGAACTCCCAGCGATCGTCCTTGGAAGACCATAACGCGTGCAAATTGACGAGGCCGCGCCACGCCGTCAGGCTGCGAATGGCCTGCGGTGTGTCGTTCTCGGCGGTAAATTCCTGCGTACTCCTGTAGGTGTAATCGCCGCCGAAGGCGAGGGCTCCAAGGGAAAAGTCCGTATGGACCTCGGCACTGGCCGTAACCCTGTGGGTTGGCGTGAAGGGTACTTTGTGCCCGGCATCATTGGTATAGGTGCCGTCGCCATTGTTGATGAGGAATTGTGTGAACCTGCTGTCGAGGTAATCGTACTTCAGGCCCAGCGTCAGCCACTCGGCGGGCGCGCCCTCTACGTCGGTCTCGACTCCGCCCACACGCGCAGCGCCCGCGTTCGTGGTGATGACGTCCTGGGTGTTCGTATCGAGCTGGATCACCTGCAGGTTCGTGTATTTGTCGAGAAAGACCGCAATGTTCGCGCGCAGGCGGTTTTGCAGGCCGTTGAACTTCCCGCCGACCTCGTAATTCCACACATATTCGGAATCGAAGGGAATCCCCAGGCCTTTATCGGTGCTGCTGTTGGCGTTGAAGCCCCCACTCAGGAAGCCCCGTGACACCGTGGCATAGGACATGAACGAGCTCGTCGCCTGATAAGTCAGGGTCGCGGCCGGGGTGAACGCAGTCCAGGAGCCGTCCTGCACCGCGTGCAGGTCCGCACCGCGGATGACCCCTCCCGTCGAGTTCAGGTACGCGCTACCCCTCTTTTCCTGCCAGGTGTACCGGCCACCCAGGTCCAGCTTCAGCTCGTGGGTAAAGTTGTAAGCGATGTCAATGAACGGTGCGGCACTCGTCGTATGGGCGACCTGAATATTCTGATAGAGAATCGGCGGTGGGTAGCCCGCCGCTTTGTGCGCGAACACCGACCCCGGCAGATAATCCTGGAACGCGTTGACCGGCCGGTCCTTGGAATTGTGGAGATAATACAAGCCTGCTATCCACGTCAGCGGCTGGTCCACCGGCGACGCGAGGCGCAGCTCCTGGGTGACCTGGTTGTCGTGCTCGTCCGCATTCAGGATCAAGGCATCGACCGGAAACAGCGTCTTGGTGTTATTGGAGTCCAGACGGCGGTAGCCCGTTATGGATGTCAAGGTCCCCACCCCCGTGGTCCAATCGGCGCGTTCGGTCACCCCCCAATTGGTCTGACCGTACTCACCCGGTCTGCCTTGTGCGGATTGCTGCGGATCATAGGTCAGACCGGGAACCAGCGCCGGCTGATAGTTTCCCAGCAGCCATTCGGCCTGTGTGCCTCGCTTGCTCAGGTAATCGAAGCTCGACACGAGCCTGAAGTCATCGCCCGGCGTGAAGAGCAGCTTGCCGCGCACGGACAATTGGTGTCCGCCATTGAGCTCACCGCCGGTCGTAATGTCTCTCACGTTACCGGAGACGGAAGAATCCGACACGACGATGCGGCCTGCCAATTCGCCATCGACCAGCACGGCGTTGTACACGCCCTTCGCCTCCGCCAGGTTGTGCTCGCCATAGGTGACTTCCGCGGTACCGCCGTTCTTGAAGGTCGGCTGGTTGGTGTACATCGATACCACCCCGCCGATCGAATTGCGGCCGAAGAGCGTGCCTTGAGGGCCTTTGAGGACTTCAACGCGGTCGACGTCGTACACGTCCGGTTGCACGTCGGCCACGCTCACCCGCACCACATCGTCGATGTACATGCTGACCGCCGGATCGGTTCCCGGCGAATCGTCGAAGATGATCGCGCCGCGCAGCGAGAGGTACCCTTCCGAGCCGCCGCGCGGCATATATACGAGGCTCGGTGTGAGCCGCGTCACGTCCGTCAGATCCACGACGTGCGCTTTTTCGATGTCGGCGGAGCCCAGGACGGAAATCGAGATCGCCGTCTTTTCCAGGTCGGTTTCCCGGCGCGTGGCCGTGACGACTATTTCCTCGAGCCCCGCGCCTTCAGCGGCACCGGCGCTCTGCGCACACGCGGGAGTACCCGGCAGCGCGGCCGCGCCGCAGGCCAGCAAAGCTCCCCACGAACGTAACAGAATGTGCCGACACTTCATTGACCTTCCCCCTCTTGCGGTACCTTGCGCCGTTCATCGAAGCCGACGACGCTGTTGTGTTGTGTGGCTTCGGCCCGACCGCTTGCGCCGCCGCTCCGTCCTAACTTCACGCATTACGATGCAACATCACGGCGCAATCACGCTACGCAACGCCCGCTGCGCAGTCAATTCAATCGGCTATCGGAAAAGTGAATACAGAGAATCTACTTTTCACACTCGGTGCGGCGCGCCGTGGGTGATAAGGTTCGCTGATGCGCTCGAGAGTGAGGACCGGTGCCGCCGGCCCGCGGCTCTCGCGGGGGCGGGAATCAGCGTGCGGCGGCAGGGTGCCGACGCATTCGTCTCAGGTCACACCGAGTCGCTTCGCGCTGGTGCCAGGACGGCGGATGGACCGAGGGGTTCGTCGAGCTGCCGAATGGGCCTGCTCAGGGTAAGGGTCAGGCGCGGCGGCGGCGCGGTGTGGGCAAGTTTCGCTTCCCGTTGCTTGCGTTGCCAGACCTCCTCCCGATCGACGCACTGCGCGAATTGACCCAAGTCAATGCCCGCCGGCCGCCCGCCGAGCAGCATGCCGGGCGTGCGGCAGTGCATCGTTACCGAGCAATGTTTGAACGTGCGCTCGAGCACATCTCGACGGGCCCTCTCGGGAACCTAGAAAGAGATCTTCCAGCCGCGAGGCCCGCGACATCCGTGTCCTATTGGTCGATGAAGAGGCAACGTCGCATGAATATCTGGTGCGAGAACTCACGTGTGACCGACATCCTGAGCGGCCGGCGGCGCAATGGCGCCGAGAGCCGGCATACAATCCCCGCCGGTGCCCCCTGTGAGCGCCGTTGTCACGCCAGACCCGCCGGCTCGACACATCGTCGTCTCAGGATCTTCTGGAGCGCGCTGCCCGGACCGGTCGTCTTTTGCTCCTCGTCCTCTGCCCGCCTGCGCTGGGTTGCCGCCAGCGTCCCGCCTTCGCGCCGGGAACCGGCGGAGGGCATGCCGCCGCACTGAGCACCGAACAGTTCGGGGTACTCGAGTGTCGTGGGAATGCCCCGCGTATCAGGGGCTCGCCTCTTGGGCAGGCTTCCACGTCGAATCCGGGCGGATTTTGCTCGTGGTCCGCGCCGCCCGCGTTCCCGAGGGGCCGAGATCCTTCTCGTAGACGACGTCGCTCTGATTGACGACGAACGTCATGACTCCGGAGGAGCGGTAGGCGGCCGGATAGGCGATGGCGGTGAAAGCGCCGGGCGATCGTGACAGGACCCGGAAGTAGTAACCCTGATATGGAACGGCTTTGTCTGCGCCCGGCGCTTCTGAGAGCAACGTGGTGATGACACTGCCGGCCTGGGGCTGCGCCGATTCCTTGCTCGTCTGCGGCTGCCGCTGCGCTTCGGCCAGCGAGTGACATATGTGGATCGCCGCAAATTCGTTCTCCCCGATGCGCCGGAAGAATACTTCCGCCGCGCCGTCGTCCCCGTCGAACCGCCACGCGCCGCCGCTCGCAACGAGCGGTACGGGGAAAGGCCAGTTCTCCGCACCGATGTAGAGAATGGTCGTGCCGTCGGGCTGCCGGGCGAGGCGGTGCATTTCCTGATATTTCTGCACGAACCGCTCGCGATCCTGCTTGTCTGTCACTGCGTCGCCGGAGCTGACCAGCTCGCCGTCCGCACCTAACACTTTCTGCATGGCCTGCTCATTGGCAGTCTGGGCAGCCTGAAACAGGGCGGCGGCGGCGTCTTCGGGGGATGGATAGGTCGGTTGCCCGGAAGGGGTCGCCTGCGCCGCACACAACGGGGCGTAGCCTGCCGTCAGGATGGCGACGCTCGCGACCAAAGCAGCTGCCCCGCGCAAGCGCAACCACGATCCGTGCAACGTGTTCGTCAGTATGGACATGATCAGGTTCCTCCGTCGGCCGTCGTATCTGTTACCTCTCGCATTTACCTGTGACCTCCGCCCCCGTGGCCCCCGCCGAAGCCTCCTCCATGAGAGCCGCCGACGCTCGCGCTGCCGCGCGCAGCGAAGCCATGTGCGACGCCCCCATGGTTGAACCCGCTGAAGGCGCTGGAATGCGAGCCGCCTCCGGGTGCCCCAAATCCGCCCGCATGGGTTCCGGCAACACCGGCACCGTGGAAGCCACCCGGACGGGATCCGGCAACTCCGCCACCGTGAGCAGATCCGCCAGGATGACCGAAGCCGCCTGGTCGGTGACCGCCCCCGAAAGCCCGACCGTGCGAGGCGTAAGGGGCGTGGTTGTAGTCGACGTGCCGGCCGTGCCAGTCGGCTCCCCAGTGGTGCCAACCCCAGCCAAAGCCGCCGAACACCCCGATCCCGATCCCGATCCCGAAGTCGATCCCGGGGCCGCCGATGAACAATCCCGGGTAACCTACCCACCCCGGATAGAACGCGAGAGGTGCCCCGTAAACGAGCCAGGGATCGTATTCGGGGACATAGACGACTTCCGGGCTCGCCGGTTCAATCACGATTGTCTGCCCTTGCGTCGTGACGTTCTCTTGCGGCGTGCTCTTCAGATTTCCGGCTTGCTGAGCTCGCTCCCGCATCTGCTGAACGGCGCCCATCACCGCCTGCGAGTTGTTCGTGTAGGCCTCGCCGAGCGACGAAGTCCAGGACAGGTTCTTGTCCATCATCGCGAGCACCTGGGGAGCCTGCGACAGAGCTTTCACACTGTTGTCCCAGGGTTGGGTGTTCACGGCGTCGCCAAGAGCATCTCCCTTGAGATCCGAGTGCGCTTGCATCCATCTTTCCGCTTCCACGATTTGCGTGGGAAACGTCGAGGCAGCAAGAATCTGTGCGACGAGCTCATCCGGGTACAACGCAATCGGGGCGACCAGCTGGTCCAGCTGTTCGGGGGACTGGTTGACGTCGAGGAGCACGCCCTCGCTGCCCTGCGCCGGTTGCGGAGTGCTCTGCACGACAGGTGGGTAGTACGGCTGCGCAGGCTGCGTGGCACACCCGGCCTGCAAACCGGCCAACAGGATGATTCCGGCGACGATCGGCGCCATGGCGTGCTTCAGGCGCGGCGAATCCGAATGTATTGTCGAGTAACTCATGTCAATTCCCCTTCCCAGGGCCGACGGGCCATCAAAGCCATCGAAACTGCCTGGAAGGGTCGTCCGTGGGGGTTGCGGACCGATGTCAGCGTCGCTGGCGCAGATTTCGACTGTAACGGCCCGGGCAGGACGGCGGGCTGCAGGCTCGCCTGCAGCCGCGCCGCGGGCGTGGACACCTCGAGCGTGAGTTGGCACGCTTACTGCTCCTGTCGGGGTTGGCACACAGGAGTAAGCACACCATGATCGCGCACACGACACTTCCGGTCAGCGACTACCCAAGGTCGAAAGCGTTCTATATCAAGGCGCTCGCCCCGCTCGGCTATCACAACAACATGGAATACGGTGAGTCTGCCGGCTTCAACGACGGCAAGAACACGGATTTCTGGATCAACCAGGAAAGGACGGTCGTGCCCACCCACATCGCCTTCGAAGCGGGCGGCAAGAGCCAGGTCGAGGCGTTCCACAAGGCAGCCCTGCAGGCGGGAGGCAAGGACAACGGCGGGCCCGGCTATCGCGACTACTGGCCCGGCTACTATGCCGCTTTCATACACGACCCGGATGGCAACAATATCGAGGCAGTCTGGTACGACTACAGCAAAGCCAAGTGAGCACGCCCCGGGGCCGGCGGCCCGGACGTCCTGGCGGCAGCTCCGGCCCTAAACGGTCAGCTGCCCGATCAGCGCGCGATAATCGCTGAGTCCCGGGGTCTTCAGCCCGGCCACCTTGCCCTGGTCGTCCCAGCGCCGCACGCGCACGGCATCCTGGTGAAAACGCTCGGTCTCGAACCTTGCGACTTCCTGCGCCGTCATGGGACCGCCCTGCAGCTTCAAGGTGATGACGGAGGCCGGACTCAACCTGGCGAAATATTCGGCATCGGTGGCCAGGAGATAGCGCTTGGCGGGGACGTGAAGGCGTACCGGCTCCGAAACCTCGGGAGAAAAGCGCCTCGCGAGCCACAGTGCGCCGACCTGCTCATGACGGGCGTCCACGGTCCAGTCGGCGATGTCGCCCGGGACCTCATCGATGAGGTGTCCAATGTCATGCAGAAGCGCGGCGACGACGAGTGCCGGCGGTGCTGCAGCGGTCCGTGCGAAGTGGGCGGCCTGCAGGGCATGCTCCATCATCGATACGCTTTCGCCGAAATATGCGCTCGAGCCGAACCTTTGAAACACGTCGAGGATCTCGTCGGTGACGCTCATAAGGAGGCTTCCCGGTGAAACTCGCGCGACAGCAGCGCGGCCTCGCTGTATACGCTGTCGCGAGTCAGGTAGCAGCCGCGCAAATGGCGTGGATGTCGGGCCGATGAGAATGCCGAGCGGCCATGAAGGATGCGTTGGTTATCGAATACCACGAGATCGCCGTCGCGCAGCCTGAGCTGCAACTGGAACCTTGGCTCGCGCAGGAGTGCAGCGAAACGCCGATAGGCGCCATAGAACGGCCCGACTTCGCGAGCGGCGAGCCGCAATGGCGCAATCGAGCGGCTGTTGTAATGCACGGCACTCACCTCGCCGCGACAGGACAACTGGATCAACGGCCTCTCGGCGTAGAGCTCCGCGTCCTTGGAGCGATATAGGAACGGTACCGCGGTCTCACTCAACAGCTCGAAGGCGTCCGGGGCAATCGCCCGCAAATGCTCCGCGATGGCGAAGCCGTCCCCGAACAGGCTGTCGCCCCCGTCGGGCGACGTGACCAACGCATGCAGCGCTTGAAATCCCGGCACCGGCTCGCGATAAGGATTGTCGGTGTGCAACCCCAGGCCAAGGTCGGAATACGCCAGATTTTCCGGTTGCGGTACCGAGCGAACGTCGTAGGCGAGCCCGTAGTTGGTTTCCAGGACTCGCCCCGCCAACGAGGCGGCGGCGAAGATGCCCTCCTCGCGAGTCGGGACGTCGCTCAGGAACGCGATGCCGTCCTGGAGGAGCCGCCCGAGCCAATCCGCGCGCACCGACCGGTGATTCCGCGCCGCCGGGAAAGCCACCCATTTGAAGTCGCGCGCGACATCGAGACTGGCGCCCTCGAGCCAGCGCTTGGGCGTGAACTCCGGCCGGGCATGGAGGCCACTCGATGCGTGTGTGCGGAGCCATTCAAGCTCGAACGATGCGGTGCGCGACTCGGCCTCCCATTCGACGTCCACCGTGCCGTCATGGGCCACCGCCGAGCGGATTCGGGGATTCTCGGGCAAATCCACGATGTCGATGAGTCGCTGCCCGCTGTGGGGATCGCGATCCTGAGGCAGGTTATCGCGCAGCCACAGACTGGCAAATTCGCTCACATTTCCGTCGGGCCATTCGATACCGAGCATGCCGGGCTCGGACCACAGGCGCTTCACCTCAGGAACCTCATTCATGAGAAGTCTCTTGCGCTCGTGACTGCCTTCGCACTCAAAAGATAAAGACGGCCGGCGGCGAGCGCCGCCAGGGCGCTCACTACGGCGAGAGCCGTGAAAGCGCCCTGCCAGCCGTAGGATACAGAGACTCGAGCGATGCTATCTCCCGCGACCACGGCGCCCACATATCCGACCCCGTCGATGATGCCCGATGACATGGCGCCCGCCTGCTTGCCGCCAAAATCAAGTGCGAGGGCGCCGCCGAGATAGGAATACGGACCGAGCAGGCAGAAGGCGACGGCGCCTATGGCGAACAGCGGTAACAGCGAGCCGCTCGAGCCGGATCGCAGGCTCATCAGGACGAGCAGGGTCGCAGCGGTGGCGCTCAAACCCACGAACAGGATCAGCGAGCGTCCATTCGCGCCCAGCCGGTCGCTCAGCCAACCCGCCACCAACACCGAGACCACCCCGACACCGGGGAAGATCGCACTCAGCCGCGCCGCGCTGCTCATGCTGTAACCCAGGGAGTCGCGCAGGTAGACGGGGGTCCAGAGGTTGAACGTCTCGCGAATGATCGTGGTGCCCAGGGAAAGCAGGCAGACGAGCAGAAAAGCGCGACTGCGCAGCAGCGGCAGCAGCAAGTCCCGCAACGAGCCGGGCCGCGATTCCGAGCCCGAGAACAAATTGAGCGGATTGGGCGTTGCCGCGCGGTACCCGGCGTCGAGCCGCGACTCGCGCAGAAAGAAGACATTCGCCGCCAGGAACACGCAGCAGACCGCCGCCGCGAAATAAAACAGGGCGCGCCAACCGAAGCCATGCTCGATCAGCGCTCCCATGCATTGGCGTGCCACCGCGTCTCCCACCAGATAGCTGATGCTCAACACGCCAATGATCATTCCGTAGGACGAGTAGTCGAACCACTTCGAGGACACTTTGATCAGACCTGCCCACGAGAGCGATTGCGTCAGGCGGTTGCCGATCCACGCGAGGCTGAACAGCGGCAGGCTCGAGCCGGAGGCGAAGAGCAGCGTGAACAGGGTTGCCCCGACCAGGCCGATGAGGAAGCTCGCCCGGCCGCCCCACAGGTCGCCGAGTCCCGCCAGGAAAAATTTGCCGAGCCCATAGGCCAGCACGCCCAGGGAGGCCATCGAGCCGATCCGGATGAGTGCCTCACCGTGGCTGAGACCGTGGCGCCCCAGGGCTTCGGCCAGAAGCGGCGTGGCGACCGACAGATCGGCGCGGCAAAAGTAGAGCGAGCCATACCCGCCGAACAGCAACAGGACCACGATCGTCTGCCGTAATCGCAACCTGCGGGTTGGCGCGCCGCCCGTGCGGGCGACCGCATACTCGGGCACATTTGCCATAGCCCATTCCAGCAACGAAAAAAGTGGACCCCGAATCGCAGCCCCCGCGCCGGCAACAGCCACAGGATTGCAGGAAATTGTGTCTCTTGCGACCCGGAGTGAGTCTAGTCGGTTTGCCGCCCGGGGCCAATTTTGCCCCTGGCGCGCCGCCCTGCCGCTCAGGGACGCCCTGGGCGATGCGCCGATCCGCTATCGGGGATAGCCGCGGTTGCGATCGGTCGCGAAGCGGCCGAGCGGCTGCGTCCGGCAGTCATCCTCGTTACCGCACGGTCCATGTACAGATAAATGATCGGTGTAGTGAACAGCGTCAGCACCTGGGAGAGCAGCAAGCCACCGACCATCACTATGCCGAGCGGGCGTCGCAGCTCCGATCCCGCGCCGGACCCAAATGCGAGCGGCAGTGCCCCGAGAAGCGCCACCATCGTGGTCATCATGATAGGCCGGAACCGCTGCAGGGATGCTTCGTAGATGGCGTTTTCGCGCGCAGCACCCTGCCCCTCCATCACCAGTGCCTGGTCGACCATCATGATGCCGTTCTTCTTCACGATCCCGATCAGCAGGATGACGCCGATCAGGGCGATGAGTGAGAAATCGTAGTGCAACAGCATCAGCGCCAGGAGCCCGCCGATGCCCGCCGACGGCAGTGTCGAGAGGATGGTCAAGGGGTGGATGAAGCTCTCGTAGAGAATGCCCAGCACGACGAATATGGCGAACAACGCCGCGGCAATGAGGAAAGGCTGACCGGCCAGGGACTCTTGAAAGGCGTTCGCGCTCCCCGTAAATACGGCGCTCAATCCCGGCGGTGTCGAAAGAGAGCGCTCCTGCGCTTTGATCGCGTCGACGGCCTCGCCGAGCGATACGCCGTTCGCAAGGTTGAAAGACAGAGTGACGGCCGGAAACTGCCCGTCGTGGTTTACGGTCAGGGGCGCGGCGGAGCGCTCCAGATGGCTGATCGCTCCCAGCGGTACCGGGGAGCCCGTTCGTGAGGGGACATAGAGCCGCGCCAGGGCGTTCTCATCGAGCTGGAACTGGGGCGCCACCTCCAGAATGGTGCGATACACGTTCACCTGCGTGTAATAACTCGCCACCTGCCGCTGGCCGTAAGCATCGTACAGCGTGTCGTCGACCGCTTGCGTGGTCACACCGAGGCGCGCCATCGCGTCCCGGTCGAGCTTTATGGTGATCCTGGGCGCGCTCGGGTCGACATCGGCCTCGACGTCCTTGAGCTGTGGAACCGAGCGCAGCGTCTTGAGCAGCACCGGGGCCCATTGATGCAATTCGGCGAGGTTGGGATCGCGCAGCGTGTATTGAAACTGGGTCTTGCTCACCCGGGCGCCCACCTGCAGATCCTGCCGCGCCTGCATGTGGAGGGCGATGTCAGGCATTCCCTTCACCCGGCTGTTGATCCGGTCCATGACCTCGTACACGGAGCTGTGGCGCTCGCCGAACGGCTTCAGATCGATGAGCAGGCGGCCGATGTTGAGCGAGGGATCTCCTTCGATCCAGAAGTAAG
>CAZDTG010000110.1:0-14701 GCA_964508005.1 uncultured Steroidobacteraceae bacterium | reverse complement strand
CGGCGCTCGGCGAGCTGATGCTCAAAAAGGGCCTGGTCACGCGCTCGGAGCTGGAGCGAGGCACGCCGGACCAGGGATCTGAAACGCGAACACCGCCACTGAGCGCCCGGAAAGTGACGCCGTTGGTCGCGAAAGGCATACCGGCGCGGCGGAATGTGCCAGTCACAGCGCATTTCGGGATCGGCCAGCGCGTGCGTGCGCGCAATATCCATCCGGCAGGCCATACGCGGCTACCCCGCTACACACGTGGAAGACTCGGAGTGATCGCGCGCGATCACGGAGTCTTTGTCTTTCCGGACACCAACGCCTCGTTTCTCGGCGAGAAGCCCCAGCACGTGTATTCGGTGCGTTTCAGCGCGAGGGAGCTCTGGGGTGAGCACGCTCCCGCGCAGGATTCGGTGTTCGTCGACCTCTGGGACGACTATCTTGAGCCAGTCTGAGTCGCGTCAGTCAGCGGAGAAGATTGGCGCGCTACCGCGATTGCCTATCGACCAGGACGGTCCGGTGTTTGCAGAGCCGTGGCAGGCGCAGGCCTTCGCGCTGGCCGTGAAGCTCTCGGAGCAAGGACATTTTACATGGGTGGAATGGGCCGGCGCGCTCGCCGCCGAGCTCGGAGCTGCCGCTGATCGAGGCGAACCCGACGACGGCTCGCACTACTACCATCACTGGCTGGCCGCGCTCGAGCGCATGGTGACGACGAAAGGCCTGTCCGACGCCGCGATGTTGCAGGCACGCAAGCGCGACTGGGCTGAGGCGTACCGGCGAACACCCCATGGTCAGCCCGTCGAATTGAGCGGCGAGCAAAACCCCTCCCGATAGCCGGCCGGCTGTTGCTGTCACGCGGTGATGAATTACCGTTGACTCTGCACTAGAGTACACTCTACAGTGCAAAGTAACTGCCGCCCGGAATGAGCACCGTGGTGCGCCGTCTATGAATCCCGATCTTCGATCAGCCGTTGAATCATGATCCGCAGCTCACCGGACAGGCTCCCGTTTGCGTCGAACAGCGCCCTGTTGCCAACGACTTTGCGCATCAGCACGAAGCCTGCCACCAGGGCGACGATCATTGCGGCGTGCTCGGCGGCCCGCGCGCCTTGCAGCAGGGATCGCAAGGGTCGCTCGATCTGTCGGGCGATGCACTCCCGGATGATCTGCGCCGCCCGGGGATTCGGCGCCGAGCGCAGCAGCAGGAGGAATGGATCGTGCGGCCTGGGCTCGCTCCTTTTCATGATCGCGGCGGTCAGGCGATTCGCGAGCTCCGCGGGGTCGCCTTGGAACAGGTTGTGGTTCGCAAACGCGACTTCGACGGCCGCGGCGAACAGCTCCTCCTTGGAGCCGAAATACCGATTCACCAGAACGGCCGTTACACCGGCCGTCCGCGCGATCTCCCGAACCCCAACACCCTCATAACCATGGCCCGAGAAGGCAACCACGGCCGATTGCAGGATGGCCTCGCGGGTGGCCGCTGCATTGCGCAGCCGCCTGGGTTGGGCGGATGACGATTCTCGTTTCGCGGCCATGTATACACTTGTTGACTTAAGCCTGCCACAAGTATACAGTCGATTACATAGACTATTCAATGTCCTTTTTCGGCCCTGTGCGCGCGGCGGAATCCGTGCGCCTCACCTGGGCTTTACCTGCTGACGCAACGGAGACGAAGGAATGAACGATCGCCACGCGAGGGCCCGCGGGTTGCCCAATAGGTCTGACACGCGTTTGCCAGCAACGCTGCTGACGGGCACATCGCGGTGGTGTATCACCCTTGGCATCTGTGCAATGTCGCCCATGATCCCACAAACTGCCTTTGCCGACGAAACGTCCGATTCGTGGCAAATCACCGCGGGGGCCGGGGCCGTGAATGCCCCCAGATATCCCGGAAGCCGCGACCAATGGACGCGCGGTATCCCGGTGATCCGCGTCGAATACGGACGATTTTTTCTCGGGTCCGTGCCGAACGCGGGCGGGGGAGCTGGATTGGGCGCATACCTCTTCCGCGACGAACATTGGCAGTTCGGCGTCGGCGTCGGCGGGGACACTCGCAAGCCGCGCCGGGCGTCGGATGCTCCGATACTTCACGGCTGGGGCGATATCCAGAGCACCGTGCGCGCTACGGCGTTCGGCAGCTACACCCTGGACTGGTTCGCCATTCGAGGATCCGTATCGCCCGATATCGGCGGCAAGCACGAAGGCGTGCTGGCAGCGCTCGAGATGCAGGGCCGGTACCGTCCGATGGAGCGGCTGACGCTTTCCGCGGGCCCTGAAGCGATCTTCGGCGACAGCCGATACAGGCAGACGTTCTTCGGCATCACTGCCGCACAGAGCCTCATCGCCGGAGTACCGGAACATACCGTGAAATCCGGACTCAACGAGGTGCGCTTTGGCGTCGGCGCAGACTACCAACTGTCTGAACACCTGTCTCTGGGGGCACACGTTGCATACGGCAGGCTGCAAGGAGGCGCCGCCGACAGCCCGGTGACGACCGACAAGACCCAGCATCTGATCGCGGTGTTCGCGGCGTACCGATTCAAATGACGGACTGGTGAGTTGCCATTGGATCCGGGATAAGCCGGGTGCCCCTGAGTCACGACAACGCCATGACCAGCAGGATCACCCCCGTTCCCACCAGTGCGATGACCCAGACCAGGTCGAGGTTGATCCAGCCACGCCGCAGAAATGCCAGGCCAAACCATTCATAGACGGCGAGCGCCACGGCAGCGGCGACGCACAGCATTGCCACTGTGTGAATGGCGACGGCAGCCAGCGCGTTGACGGCCGCGGCGCCGGCCGTCTCGATTCCGGGCATGTGCGCATGTCCGGCGTATCGGCCCTGCGGCATTGCCAACAGCACGGGCAATAGCATCAATCCCGCGCCATGCGCAGTGGCCATCAGAAACGACCACAACAGGAGTTGCGCACCTCCGACTTGCATTCCAACGCGCCCGCGATGCCGCGCCAGCAGCCGGTACAGACCAAACGCAGTGAGCACCCCTGCCGCGCCGAGCTGCAGAACCTTCGGGGCGACTATGACACGCAACCCGCTCGTGATGAGCACGACCACGGCGATTGACAACGCGTGGCCGGCGGCGATCGGCAAGAGCGACACCAGGACCGCCTCGCGACGCCGGCGTTGCAAGCCCAGCGCGACCGCAAACAGCCAACCCATCGCCGGATTCAGGCCGTGAAAAGCGCCCAGAGCGGCGAGCGCGATCCACGGCCATACCGTCGTCACCGCCTGGAACACCTTCTATCGCGCAGTACCCTCCGGCGGGAACGTCGATTCACGAGTAGCAGAACGTATCCGATGACGAATCGCCCCCCTGCAGGCGGATCTGGTGAGCCCGATACCCCTCTTGCGATGGCAGGAAGAAGTCCGGATCGAGTTTCAGACCTCCGTTCGGATCGGCATCGCACTTGACCATCCATCCCTTGATGCCGTCGGGATAGAACTGCTGGTCCCAGGCACGATAGAGCCCGTTCGTGAAATAGACCCGCCGGCCGTCACGGCTTACCTCGACCATTTGCGGACCGCCGTTCACCGGCCCACTCGCCGGATGCGGTGTGCGCGTGACGATTCCGCCCAACCGCACGGAGCCGGTCAGCCGCGGGCTGTGCGGATCCGATACCTCGTACTGCCGGATCTCGCCCGTCCCCCAACAGGAGACATAAAGGAAGCGGTCATCCAGGGACAGATTGATGTCCGCAATCAACGGCGGGACGGCTTTGAATGCCTGGAGCAACGGCGGCAATTGTTCGGCCTCGGCCGGCTCCGCCGGTATCTCGATGACCTTCCTGGCCGCCCATTGTCCGTTGTGCCGATGCCATAGCCATACCGAGGAGGACAGGTCTTTCAGGCTGATCACCACCCCGGCAAAGCCATAGGCTCTGCTCGGATCGCGCGCCTGCCGCAACTCGAGCACCAGCTGTTGCTCGGCCCCCAGGTCGATCGATTGAAGATGCTTGCGCCGCCGCAAATCCCACAGATGCAGCTGGTGACCGTACTTCGAGCCCAGGAGAAGCTCCGGCACCAAGCCGTTCTCGATCATGTTCGGGGTGCCCCATTCGCTGGTGATCTGAATGTCGTGACCCAGATGCCAGGCAAAGTCGTACGCCAGATACTGCGATCCCCGTTCGACTTCCCACCGGCCGAGCACATCGAATGCGTCGTGCTCCAGGAGGAAGATGCCTCCAGGACCGTCGCCGCCCGGCGCCCCGAGAGCGCTGACATAGATCCCTTCCGGCCCACAATGAAGCGTGTGCGGCCGCGAATATCCGGAACGCCGGTGGACCTCGCCGGGCTCGATCACTTTGACGATCTTCGGTTCCCGCGGGTCTGGCTTCGTGTCCAGCACGTGAATGCGCGAAGAACGCAGCCCCGGCACGATAAGGTAGCGTCGCTCGACGTGCGGATGTGGGGCATAAGGGCACAGGGCGGAGCTGCACGCGTTCCAACCGAAGTGGTGCAGCTCGTCACCGGCGTTGGGCATCGGCGTGCGGCCGATCAGCTTGCCGTAGCTCGGTGAACCGGGATCGAGATCCACCACTCCGAGCTCATCCGGCTGGTCCGCCGCGACGCTCAGGATCGCGACGTAGGCGAGCGTCTCAGGCGGGGCTTGCATCGCCAGGCGTGCCGAAGGATAGAACGTCGGGTCAGGTGTCCACGTTGCCATGAGGACCTCCGTAGCGGTCGCATTGCTTGACTGAAGCGCCGCAAGATGGGTGAGTGTAGCCCCAATGCGCAATGCCGTGCGCCGAGTTGAAATGTGCGTGCGCACATTTCTGTCACTGTTGGCTCCGGCGCCCGACTGAGCCCTCGTACGCGGCACGGCACACCGTATGCTAGCGGAGGTTGGTCAGCGGCACACCCAATAAACAACGGTCCGTGCGGCTGCAGGCCGGGATGTTACGTCCTGCGAAGCGCTCCAGATTTTTCGTGGCGGGAGAGGGGCTATGAAAATGCGGGTTGCCGGCAGGGCAGCGTCCCTGTTGTTTCTGTTGGGTATCGGGTTGTCGTGCGCGTCCGCGTCCTGGGCGGCCACGACTCAAACCATCGCCGCCGGCAAGTCCCAGACCAATCTGGCGACCGAAACGACGTGGCCGGGTGCGCAGGACCCGCCATACATCTGCTGTTGGATCAACCAGGGACAATTCGTCACCTTCACCTTCACCGTGAGCGGTGGCTCCACGGACCTGACCCTGCGCTACAGCGCCGGCAACTCGGCCAGCACGCGCAAGATCGAGCTCGACGGCATCGAACTGGTGGCAAATCAGACGTTTCCACGCACAGCGAACTGGAGCACGTGGGCCACACTCACACTGAATGAGACGCTGGCGAGCGGGACGCACACCTTCACGATCATATTCGACACACCATCCGGATCCTCCGGTTACCTGAATCTCGACAACCTCACCATCACTGCAGCCGCGGCTTCCACCACCCAGGTCATTGCGGCCGGCAAGTCCCAGACGAATCTGCCCACCGAGAACGTGTGGCCCGGCGCGCAGGACCCGCCGTATATCTGCTGCTGGAACAAGCAGGGGCAATACGTGACATTCTCCTTCACCTCACCGGGTGGTCCGACCAATCTCGTATTGCGCTACAGTGCCGGGAGCGGCCCGATCACCCGCAAGATCGAGCTCGACGCAGTTGTATTCGTTGCCGACCAGGTTTTCCCGCGCACCCCCAATTGGAGTACCTGGACGACACTGGCCCTCAATCAGACTCTGTCCGTCGGAGCCCATACGCTCACCGTCATTTTCGACTCGACCTCCGGGTCTGCCGGCTATCTGAATCTCGACAACCTCACGGTGAGCCAGGGAGGCGGCGGCGGCGGTCCACCGCCGGCGGGACTCGTGGTTGCGCTGGGCTATGCGGACAGTGCAACCGGGCTCACTCCCTGGTCGGGCTCCGCCAATACGATCTTCCTCGGCGAAGGGCCGCAGTGCTGCTCGACTCACGGACCCGACAACGGCAGCCCGGGATATGACGGCGGCGCGATCGAAATCACCAACACGGCATCCACGGCCGTCACGGTGAACGCGGTTTCCGTGGACTTCGGCGGCGGCTCCACGCCGTCGAACTTCGCCATCTGGGGCGGCGGCACCTCCACCACACTGCCGGTGACGTTGCGTCCGAGTTGGCATCTCGTCCTCACCATGAATTCCGGATTCAATTTCGACACGTCGGACCTTTTCGGCGAGGCCTGCCACATCAACAGCGGCGTCGCACCCGTGGTGCATGTCACCGTCAACTCGAGCTTGACGGATTATCTGGACGACCACCAGATTCTCAATAGTGACGGCGCGGATCTGGCCTCATGTCCCGGAGATCTCTCTGAGCAGGTGGCCTTCCACACCGTGTCCGCCGGAGCCCAATCGGCCGCGCCCCCGGTGAACGATGTCCCACCGTCGCTCACCGGCACGCCGGTCCAGAACCATGTTCTGAGTGGATTGCCGGGAGGTTGGAACGCCAGCCCGCCTCCCAGGATTGCGTTGCAATGGATGCGTTGCGACAGCGCCGGCGGGAATTGTTCGATCCTTGCGGGCGCAACGACCGCAACCTACAGGCCGGTGGCAGCTGATGTAGGCAGCACGTTCCGCTTCCGGGTCACAGCTTCCAACGCAAGCGGCAGCCTTACGGTTTCTTCGGCTCCGACGGCGGCGATCCTCGCTGGCCCGGCGATCACGCAGATGGGCGACACGTCCACCGGATTCACCTCCAGGTACGTCGCCAGTACGGCCGAACTGTCCTCGATTTTTACCGCGCCGTCATCCGGAACCACGACCGACTTCGACTTCTTTGCGCGCGGTGCCGGCGGCACTCAGGTGTTCACCCCAAAGGTCTACAGCGTAGTCAATGGCGCGAAAGGCACCCTGCTTGCGACCGGAGCCGCGATCACCGTGCCCAAAGGAGCCAACGGCGCTTGGTACGTGTCCACCCTGAAGGGTCTGGCTCTCGTCAGCGGAACGCGCTATGTGTTAGCGCTCGATCCTTCCGGTACCAAGAGCACGTACGTCGGGTCCGAGACGAATGGGACGATGGCGTTCTTCCTGGATTACACGCCCTGATGCTCAAGGGGGCCGTCCGGATTACTCGACGCCCCCTTGCCTCCGGCGGCGCGGCATCTCGCTCCGAGCGCGCTGATCTTTGTCGCCCATTCGATCATCGTCTGCGCTCAAAACGCGTAACGCAACTCGGCGTAGATTTCTCGAGGGTTGCTATAGTGAAAACCTCCGAAGGTCAGGCTGTTGTCGAGCAGCAGGTGGCGGTTCGTCAGGTTCAGGACGGTCACCGAACCTGACAGACTGCGCGTGAATGTCTTTCCGGCCGATACGTCTATGTCCGCATGGCCCGGCAGATGGCTCGGGGGGCCTTGGCCGTTCGAGAAACCGGATCCGTAATATACGTTGACGGACGCAAACGCTTGCCATGGAAGGTTGGCATCGAGCCCGGCGTTCACGGTATTTCTTTGATCGTGATCGAGCGCAAAGTATCCGGACCGGGGAGTGAAGTCTGTCAGCCCGCCATTGACTGCTCCGCGTCCGTCTGCCGTTTGATTCGAATAGGCCAGGTGCATCTGCCCGACATCCCACAGTCGGGGAGAGCGAACGGTCAGCTCCCATCCCTTGATGAGGGCGCCGTCAATGGTGATGGGCAGGAAGACGTTCGAGTTCCCGATCGGGTTGTGATCGAAGAAGTTCCTGGCCTCGGTGCGGAAGTGGTCGGCATCGATCGTCCAGCCGCTCAAGGGTATCGCGACGCCGAATTGATATTCCTTGTCGCGTTCGCCATGCAGCGGCAGAAAAGCAAGGTTGCTGTTCTGGGCCAATCCGAGCAGAGGACCGGATAGCGTCGCCAGGGGCGGCGCCTGATAGAACTCGCCGTAGAAGCCCCGCACAGTCCAGTTCAACCGGGGGAGCAGGACCGTCATGCCCACGCGGGGGCTCGTGGCATTCTCCTGGATGGCGCCGGCGAAATGCGTCTGCCGCACGCCCGCCGTCAGAGTCACCGAGCGCGTCGCTTTGAAGATGTCCTCGACATAGGCTGCCACCAGGCTGCCCGACGTTCTCAGCCTCTGATTGATGGGTCCATTACTGGCATCATTGAAGAGTACGTTGAAGTACTGACTGTCACTCTGGCTAAAGCCCACCAGGCCGACCTGCACCTCGTTGCGGCCTGCGTGAATGCGCAAGTTCTCCTGGCCGCCGAGATAGGTCGAGGACCGCTGGTCAGTCGTGCTGATGGGGAAATCGCTCGTCGCCGCGTCGAGATCGGCCCGGTTGAAGTGATATAACAGTGAGCTCGTCAGCACAGCCTCGGAGCCGAGCTTGCGCACCCAGGAGGCAATCGCGAACACATCGGCCTCCCTCTGAACGTCGTCGAGCTGGTCCCCCGGGTTGTTCGGGATCTGATAATCGTCGCGCCGGGCCGAGCCGACAAAGCGGAATTGGTCCTCCGGGCTTGCGTCGTAGATGTAAGTAGTGAAGCCTCCATAGCCGTCTTCCCGATCGTGGAGGATTTGCGGGCCCGGCGTCTCGATACCCAGATCGCTCCGGTTGCCGTTCACGCTCGCATAGTAGGCGGACCGCCCGGTGTGTCCGCCGAAGCTCATGTAGTCGTTCGTCTGGCCAAAGTTTCCGGCGCTCACGATGAGCTCGCCCTGGTTATCCCGCTCAAAGCCGGTGCGGGGCACGACATTGAACACCCCGTAAGTGCGATCGCCCTGGTCGGCCTGGTAGCTTCCCCGCTGCACCTCCAGGTAATCGATGTCCTTGGGGTCGATCTGGGGCCCGAGATTGCTGGCAATGTTCGTGTTTGGGATCTCCACGCCATCGACGGCCCACGTCGTCTGATGGCCGCCGCGCACATGGAGCTGATCGTGCACCACGTAGGCGCCGGGAACGAAGTTCGTGATCATTGCCAGACTGTTGCTGCGACTCGCGCCGGGGGTGCGCTCGATATCCTGGCGGTTGACCAGCGTCGTGGGAGTAGCCGAATTCACTGCAGCGGTCTCCGCCGGGGCAGCAACGGTCACGGTGGCGAGCGCAGGTCCTCGGGTCAATGTGACTCGGGCCATGAGAGACGAGCTCGATGTCACGGTAACCGCTTGGGCGGTAGTTCCAAACCCCGACTGGGCGATGCTCAGCACGTAATCACCCAATGGCACGGTCGCAAAGGCGAATACCCCCTGCTCGTCCGTTTTTGTTCCCTGGGACCAGCCCGAGGTCGCCGACTTGAGCATGACGTCGACTTGCGCCAACGGATGGTCTAGCGGGTCGTGTACGACCCCACGGACCGAGCCGACGTCAGCGGCAAAGGTTCGCGCCGGCACGAGCAACGCGGCCAGTAACAATGAAGAGACGCAGTGAATGAACACGGACGCGCGCGCGCGCAAGGGAGTTGACATGGATCTCTCGCTCGAACAGTCGGAACGACCGCTGCCCGCTTGCGCGGGCGACGGGTGTTCCATTGGATGTTATTGAACGGACAGTTCAGGCGAGACAGGGAGGGGCCCGCGGCTGCGGAATACGAAATCGCCGGACTTCGGCCTGGGGAGGCGGCAGCGGCAACAATGGCGCCGTCGAGGGCTCGAACGGCGCGACGCCGGCAAAGGCATGGGGAGCCGGGCCCATGCCAGCCGCCAGGGCAAACGCGCAATGCTCGGATCGCGACGGGTCGTGCTGGTGTGGGCCAACAGGCGAATCTCGCGATGTGTGCTCGTGGCCAGCGCCGTGGTGGTGCTGAGACCCGTACTCGGGGCCGAGCAGTTGCGGCGGAAAACCGTCCGGGCAGATCTGAATGGTAAATGGGTGCTCGGCCGAAGGCATGAAGCCTACGGGGATCAGTGCACGCACAACCAAGGTCATCAGCAGAATGCCGATCACCCATGGGTGTGTTTCGCGGTTTATCCGGCTGGTGCCCATGCCCTGAGAGACCTACCCTTTCAAGAGCGATTGTAGCATTGATCGCCCTGCTTCAACGAAGCCGAACACATGATGGCCTGCCGGTACCGCGATTTGGAATAGGGTTGAATACCACCTCCCACGCCTCGACGCCCAAATGGCACAGACGCGGAGAGATGTTCACTCTCCTACATCTTGGAGACTGGGAGAGAGGTGCAAATATTCCGCGAACGCCCCAAGCCGCGGCACCCAGCCGTGCCGCGGCGTCAGCACAGTTCGCTCTACTATATTGTTCACATCCATCAGGCCCCGCTCTACGTCAGGCAGGGATACACAGCGCCGCGATGGTCTCGGACCCGGGAGCTATATCAGCTCTGCCCACGCTTCGACGACGAGCTTTGACCGGACGCCTTGGTACCTCCGTTTCCTTGCGTGCTCGTCTGGTCGCTGCCCTGCGAGCTCGCCTGTTGAGCCGTCGCACTCGACTGGCCCGCTTGCTGACTGCCCTGAGCGCTTCTCGATTCCGCTCCGGAATGAACATCGATGCGGTGCGTGCGCTGCTCGTTGCTCTTGGGGATGGTGATCGTGAGAACGCCGTTGTCAAAGCTCGCTTGTACCTGGTCGGGATGCGCCGAGAACGGCAACTGCACGGTGCGCTGGAACGTCCCGTAAGCACGCTCGACGAAATGATAGTTCTCGTCCTCATCGCTCCGTTCGAGTCTCTTCTCGCCGCGTATCACCAGCATGTCGTCCGCGACGTCCACCTCGAGGTCATCCAGATCGACGCCCGGCAATTCAGCCGTGACCCGGATCTCGTTCTCGGTCTCGCTCACGTTGATCTGAGGGGTGATCAGTGCTGTTGCAACGGCTTGATCTGTCAAGGTCGAGGGCTGCAGGAAGTCCTCGAAGAGTCGATTGATGTTGCGGTTGAGCGCCATCAATGGATTGAAGCCTGAGAATCCGCTGGGGCGAGACCGCGACGGTGTCATAGCATTGCGCGCCATAAGTGAATCTCCTTGATTTTGAGTCGCCGATGTCGTTGCGCGGCGGCGTCGCATTTGGCGCCAGATGTTTAGCGCGCCCTGCCGGCCATCGGACATGACTTGGATCAATGAAAGGCGAATCCGCGACCGGGCGAGCGTGATCTTGGCAAGCGGGCGAATGCCGCCCCGTGCCGGCCGATCCGGGCCTGCACGCGGATCCAACGTCCCACACCCGACCGGCCTACCCACCCGGGTGATCCCGGCGGTGCGTCGGACCGTGCAGGATGACTCCAGGAATCCTTGGAGCGGAGTCACAAATGGCAATGTCGGCATTGAGCGATTGGCAGGCGGCTCGACGCGCACTGGTGGCACAGGTGTGCTTGAGCGTTGTCGGGATAGAACAGGCGCGAGGCCGGCGCTTCTCGGGCATAGTCTGGGATTCCGATGCCGTGGTGACCTCGGCGGAAGCGATCCAAGGGGCGGATGGGGTTCGGGTACAGACGGCCGGCGGGGCGGTGAGCGGCGATATCATCGCTGCGGATCTCTCGGTCGATGTCGCCGTATTGAAGGTGCCGACGGGCGCTCCGGGCATCTCGGCCGCCAAGCCGGGGACGTTGCAAACGGGCGATGAGATCGTGATTGCGGGCGTGAAACGGGGTCTGCCGCTGGTGGCCTGGAGTCATACGCAGCAGATCGGACCGCCCTGGCGCTCCCGTAGCGGCGGGGAGCTGCCGCGGCTCATCCGCCTCGCCCCCGGACTCGAACTGGCGCTCGAGGGTGGTGGTGTGTTCGATGTCGATGGGCACCTGTGCGCGATGGCCGTGCCCGGCCCTCGACAACAAACGCTCGGGATTCCGACGGAGACCCTCGACAGCGTCGTATCGACAATCTTGCAACACGGCCGCATTCCGCAGCCCTATCTGGGAGTACGCTTGCAGCCGGTGAGCCTGGATGATCGATTGCGGGAGCAGCTCAGCCGCCAGAGTCGGATCGGAGCCATCGTGGTGGGTGTGGAGCCGGACTCGCCAGCGGCAGCGGCGGGACTTCTGTTTGGCGATCTGTTGCTCTCGATCGCAGGGCGTCCGATCGACCACGCGCTCGATATTCGGGCGGCCTTGCGGCCTGTCCCCCTCGGATCGCCCGTCAGCTTGCGGGTCTACCGCGCAGGCTCACCCGTGGATACCACGGTGGTCGTTCGTGAGCGAGCCCGGGACTGAACCTCTTGCGATCGCCGATCCGAGCCCAACTATCGGCCGCATGAATACGATCGTCGCCGCGGCGAGTGATAGCGTGCGCGGGCGGTTGGCGGACATTACCCTGGCGGCGGGATTCGCCGTGGACGCTGTCGTGCCGGACCCCAGCGCCCTCAGAATCCTGCTGCGTTCCGCCGCCGAATCCTGTGTGGTGACGGGCGGCACACCGCAAGAGGCGCGCCCCTTCCTGCACACCGCGCGGGCCGCCGATGCAGCGGCGGTTGCGCTGATAGCCGGCTATGATCGCCGCGCTTTCCGAGCCGATCCGCCAGCGCGGAGCACGGCGATCTTGAGTGCGTCGGTCAGTCCCGCGACCCTCCGAATCGCCGTCAGTGCGAGTTGCGCAGGACTTGCAGTGTGGGAGCCCACCGGCGTGGCGCTGGAGGAGCCGCCGCAACCGCTCGAGACACCCCTCTCGCCGCGCGAACGCGCTGTGCTTGAACTTGCCGGCGCGGGTCTGTCGACGAAGGCGGTTGCAAGGCAACTCGGCATCTCGCCAAACACAGTCAAATTTCACCTCCAGGCGGCTTTCGACAAACTGGGTGCGACCTCCCGGGCCGAGGCGGTCATGGCGGCCATCCGCCGCGGCGAGCTGGCTGTTTGACCCAGCAAACCTGAACCGGCGCATCGGCCAGCTTCACCGCTATCGCCTCACTCATCTTCTGAGTATTCTTCTGGCACTGGAATTTGCCGGGCTGGCATTACGGATGACCCGGTGCAAGCATGCCGCCGGCAGGAGGAGCTATGCAGAAGCGCAAACTTGGGAGCAGCAACCTCGAAATCTCGGCAATCGGGCTCGGTTGCATGGGAATGAGCTTCGCTTACGGTCCGGCCGGGGACAAGCAGGAAATGATCTCGCTGCTTCGAGCAGCGGTGGAACGCGGCGTCACATTCTTCGACACCGCTGAGGTGTACGGCCCATTCACGAACGAAGAGCTCGTGGGCGAGGCACTGGCTCCTTTCCGTGGACAAGTGGTGATCGCCACCAAGTTCGGGTTCAGACTCGATCCCGACGGCGGGGCGCGGTGGGTCGGCCTGGATAGCCGGCCGGGGCACATCAAGCAGGTCGCCGAAGCGTCGCTCAGGCGACTCAAGGTGGATGCCATCGACCTTTTCTACCAACACCGTGTCGATCCGGACGTCCCGATCGAAGAGGTCGCGGGAGCGGTGAAGGAGCTCATTCAGGCGGGCAAGGTCAAGCACTTCGGTCTTTCCGAAGCCGGCGTACAAACGATCCGGAGCGCACACGCGACCCAGCGGGTCACTGCAGTCCAGAGCGAATACTCGCTGTGGTGGCGAGCCCCTGAAAAGGACGTGTTGCCGACACTCGAGGAGCTCGGGATAGGCTTCGTCCCGTACAGCCCACTCGGCCGAGGCTTCCTCACGGGAAAGATCACCGAAAATACGACGCTGGACAGCTCCGACTTCCGCAACAGCCTGCCTCGCTTTACGCCGGAGGCCCGGAAGGCAAATCAGGGTCTGGTCGATGCGCTTGCCAACATCGCAAGACGCAAGAAAGCGACGCCCGCCCAGATCGCGCTTGCCTGGCTGCTTGCCCAGAAGCCGTGGATCGTCCCAATCCCGGGCACCCGGAAACTCGAGCGCCTGGAGGAGAACATCGGAGCGGTGGAAATCGAACTTACGCCGGACGACCTACGCGAGATCGATCGGGCCGCGTCGAACATCACGGTGCAAGGGGCTCGATACCCGGAGAATCTCGAACGCATGACCGGGCGCTGAGTGGTGAAATTTCCAACCAGGGCAAGCCCTCCGGCGTCAGTCTATCAGCGGTCGGCTGAGCTCGGTACGCCAAGCGGCGGGGTCGGGGGTTGACTCCGGACCGGTGACGTAGCATTCCCAATGATCCGGGCCGGGTCTATGGCCATGCGCCGCGATCCATTCATTGAGCTCGCCCCAGGCCTGGCCGAGGCCTTCGTAACCCCCAACATAGACAGTGCGGACGATCTTCTCCAGTTTGTTGAGCTGGCTCTCCTGACCCATGACCGCCCTCCTCGTTCGCGTCGGTGCAGGTGCCTTCGGCGAGCGCCGCGTTGGCGCCCCCGACTCCAGTCAGCAATATCGCGCTCATCAGCAGGGCTTTCATCCAAACATACCTCAGGTCCACGCGCCCGCCCCATGCCTGGGCAGCTCAAACAGCATAGTCATACGAGTACCCGCAAGGGTGTGCGCTGCCGCACCTTTCATTGGCTTGTCTCTTCGGGGATCCACCTGCGCCGCAGCGTGCTCTACTTCACACATTTTGGCGTAGCAGCACAACCGGTTCGCGCCGACTATGTCAGTGCGATGATGAGCCCGATTCCATTGTCCTATAACTTCCTCGTCGCAGACCTGGCGCTGCACGAGTATGCGGGCGTAGTCCGTTATTTCGTGTACCAACGCATGGGATGGAATGTGCGGGCGAAGCGCCCTGGAGCGCTATGACCACGCTGCACTCGTCGCCACGGCGGTGATCGCGGCCGCCCTGACCGCACTCATGGTGCTGTGCGCCAATCATTTCTCAGGGCCACCATCCGCCGCCCAGCGCAAGGAATACATTGACCTGAT
>CAZDTG010000109.1:1382-14758 GCA_964508005.1 uncultured Steroidobacteraceae bacterium | reverse complement strand
TTCCACCCCTCGTCCGCCACCGTGCACTCACAGGAGCGGCTTATCGCGCTTCGACCACCGTTTGTGACCAACGACACTGGGCTTGGCGCAAATTGATGTTTACACTTTCACCCAGATTCATCTGTTGCGCTGGAGATCAACATGAGCTCTAACAAGCCAAACCGCACCCGCGATTCCTTGGAATTCGGCCTTGAGCCCATCCCGGCCCCGGGCCTCGCGCTCGAATGCGTCAGGGCTCGAGAAGAACCTCGGCTCCATAGCTTCCTTCTCCTCGGTACTGGCGGCGTTCCGCAATCCGCTCGCGGCCTAGATCAGGTGTTGGGCGGTGAGACGCTTTTCTTCGACCGTACTCGAGGCGCAACGCGGCACTGAGATACCGCGGCGCAGCCATTCGGCGCGGATCATCGAGCTTGTCGCTTGCCGTCAGTCTGCAGACAACGCGGGTCGGCTTCGCTCGGTACAGTCGAGACCGGAGCTTCGGAGTACTGAGTGCCAACGGTGGATTGGTAGTCACTATGGTGACAGGTTTCGGCACCATTCCGAGAACCTCCACATCGACGAGCGGGAGGGGCGCTGGCGTTGCCGGCGGTGCGGTCGCGAGCGAGCCGCCGCGTTTCGGATTCAGCACAAGACGGCGGCGTAGGTCTTTCTCTGCACGAGGGTACCTTGGACCGGACGAGCCCAGATTCCTTTCAGAAATGCCAGATTATGTCTCCGCCGAAGAACCAGAGGCGTCGAGCGGTGCCATTGTCGAAGGCCGCGACATCGGGCGCCCGGTAGTAGCCGATCTCGGGGCGGATCTCGAACTGCGGGCCGATCCAATGCTGCCAGCCGGCCGCGATGTCGATGTAGCGCGTGGCGTAGCCCGTGCGCTGGCCCTTCGTGTCATCGTAGAACTCCGTGCGCAGCGTGAGATTGTCGAACGTGCCGATGCGATAGTTCCAGAAGGCAAGCAGGCCGAATTCGCTGGCGGTGCAGGTTGGCAATACGGTATTGCAGATCGCCTGCCGCGGCGGGTTCGCCATGCCGTACCAAGCCGTGCCGAAATAGGGATCGATCGGATTGTTGATGTAACCGGGGCCCTTGTAAGCTTTGTTCCACACGTCGCGTTGATACATGTAATAGCCTTCGAACGCGACATGAACCTGCTCGTTGAACTTGTGATAGTACGTGCCGCCGTACCAGTTCATATTGTTGTAGCCCCATCGGGCGTTGTTCAGGTCGTCGACGCAGAGATAGACGGCGTCGTGGCCTGAATCGGTCTGGTACTGGACGCAGCCCGACAGGGACGCCTGAGCGCCGGGATCTCGCGGGCCGTTGTAGCCGGGAATGCTGATCGACCGCGCATTCCATGGCAGGGTTTCGGTGCCGCCGCCAATGCCCGCCTGCAGCAGCCAGTTCCTGTTGATCTTCAGGCTCCCGTTGACACCGGTCGTGCTGTAGTTGTCGACGGAATAAGTGATCGAACGTGTGTAGAGATAGTCGTTCGGCGCGAGCTGGGCCTCGATGTCGGGCAGGGTGATGTAGCGGCCGAAACGGAATAGCACGCCGTCCGCGACGAACGGAACGAAGACTTCTCCGTAGGCCATCGGCATGTCGAAACCGTTGAACCGGTTTTGATTGACAAGTTGGTTGCTGAAAAAGCCGAGCGCAGTGGTGTAGCGATAGTTCTCTCCGTAGATGGGCGCGAAACGGAAGCCCCAGTCGACGCCGGTTTTCTGCACCGTGTCGGGCACGCGCTCGATGTAGACGACGGCCTGATCGAGTTGGACCGTGTTTTGGGTGAAGGAGTCGGCGACCGGCGCATTGCCGCCAAAGCCGTGGGTTGCGCTGCTGACGTTGCCGCCGGCGTCGATCCAGCCATAGATCTGGACATGCGCATCCTCGAGCGGTTTGCCGATCGGCGTTCCGCCGACCAGTGCCTTCATGAGAGGACTGTCCACCGAATTCGGCGTCGCGCCGCCAATCACCTGCGTCGCACCGATCGGCCAGTCAGTGAACGGCATTGGCGGGCTCGTCATCGGCACCGGCGGGACCTCGGCCTCCGGGCGCCGTGTCGGTGGCGCATGCGGATCCGCGGGCGGCATTCGATTCCATTCATCCGCGTAGACGTTGAAAAGAATCCGGAAGAACTCGTGGTCGTGATTGCCGCCGTGATCTGCGATCGATGGCCCGGGCGGGAATGATTGGCACGGCGTCCAGGCCGGAGCCGTCGCGCAGGCTGGCTCATTCGCGCGACTTGGCGTACTGCCTAAAACAGTGAACGCCAAAAGGCCGAGCATGGCCAAGTTCCGAAGACTCCGAATCACAGCCCTCCCAATGCAGATTGCGCGGGCGGTGCCCTTTTTGCGAAGAAGAGGTCCGTGCTCCCCCTTAAGGACGTCCAAGGGAAGTCATCCCATTTCATTGACTTATCTACCCGCAGTTTATGTTATTGCCGCGCTGGGCGGGCGGGCGCCGACTGCTCGCATCGAGAGAGGCAAATCCGGCGTGAGCAGAGGGCGAATTCCGCCTGCATACCAAATATTGCACCAAACCACGGCGGACGTTTTTCCGAGTATCTCGTCTCTTTGCGGGAATACTCGGCCGTTGAAGGCTCGTCAGAGTTTCTGGGCGCCGAACGGCAATTACTTCGACAACGGTCAGGCCGCCGTAGTGCACGAGCCTCTTCTCCATGAGGATGAGGCCGGACCCCGTTGCAGCAGCGTGCGTTGAACGGACCTTCGTTTTCGCCGGGATTGGAGGCGGGCAACGTGATGCGCGTCGACTTGAGGCGGTCCTACCCAACACTAAGAAGAGCTTGGCCGCGTCACGAATCCTCGCGCCGCATTCTCATCGCCGATGATCGACTGGGTGGCGGCTCTGAGATGCCACGCCGCCCAGAAGCCTGTGGGCGCCAGTAAAAGTAACGCCCACCTCAGCGACTCTGCGCCGGCATCGAATGTGGATGCGAACCAGTCACTCCCCAGGCCAACGAGCTGCGGGGCTACGACGAGGTTTCCCAGGTTCGCTGCAAAGAGCAACAATGCGCAGGTCGTGGCGCGCATCTGGGGCGGTACTACGTTCTGAAGCAGCCCCAGAATCGGCCCGATATAGAAGTAAACGGAGGGTACGAAGATCCATAGCAACCACCGCGTAGTCACTTCAGAGGTGGTACAGAGCAGCACGATCGACGGCACGGTAGTGGCAGCGGTGACCCCGGCCAGCAGGCGGGTGATGTAGCGTGGATCCGCGGCAGCGGGTCGACCCGTGAGCCAACTCGCGAGCAGGGTTGCTGCAGTGCCGGCCAGTAAGTGCATGGGACCCAAGAGCTCTCCCGCCTGACCGACGGTCATATGATGCGAGCGGACGAGAAATGTCGGCATCCACCACATCAAGCCCCAGCTCCAGAGTGTCGCAACCGCTCCGCCTGCCAGGATGTGGAAAGCACTCCTATGGCTGAGCACATATGCAAGCGTTGCTGTGATGGTGGTCGGCGGAAGGCTCTCCGCTGCTTGATCGAGCCGGCCGCGCTGCGGCTCTTTAACAGTCAACCACACCAGCAGCGCCAGAAAAACTCCCGGAATACCGAGCACCAGAAATGCAGTCCGCCAGCCGTCCCGCTGCGCCACATCACCGGCTACGGATGAGCCCAGCCAGGCACCGATGCATGCCCCAAGTGCGAAGATGGTGAGCGCCATGGGGCGTTTTTCGGGAGGGAACTCGTCCGCTAGAATCGAGGTCGCGGGAGGTGTACCGCCGGCCTCACCAATGCCCACTCCAAACCGGGCCAGCAGCAACTGCCAATAATTTTGGGCTACGCCGCACAATGCAGTCATTGCAGACCAAAGCGCCAGGGCAACGACCAGAATGTTGCGGCGATTGGCTCTGTCTGCCAGCAGCGCGACCGGAATTCCGATGGTCACATAGAAGAGGGCGAGTGCCACGCCAGTCAGAAAGGCGATGCCACTGTCCGAAAGGTGCAGTTCGAGCCTGATGGGTTCTATCAGTGTGGAAATCGAGAACCGATCGGCGATACTCATTGAGTAAACCAGCGTGAGCAATGCGAGAACGTACCATCGCCTGCGCCTGGGCTTGGGATTCATGTCAGCGGTTTCCGATGAGGTTGGCCACACGTGCCACGGCTTCCTCGAAAGAGGCAGCGAAGCTGCGTTGTACGTAAATCGAATGGCCTTCATTCTCAGCGAGAAGTATGGAAGGGCAGTCGAACAAAACAACCTTAGTGCAGTGTCGGTCCCAAAGTACGCCGGAAACGTCCAGGGCGCTCGCAAGCACGGGAGATTTACCGCCAGGCAGATAGTACTTACACCACTTGCCGGACACGTCGATCAACGTGCTTGCTCGTGAGGCGCACAACAGCGCTTCAACCAAGTCGTCATCCGGATCACAAATGAGCCACTGGCCGGGCGAGATATACATCATGTCAACCCGGCCGTCCGGTCTGCGGCGAACCTGTCCGGGGCGGGCCGGCCAGCTCGTGTCCACACCCTGCGCGAGAGTTGGGCGATGCGCCGCGAGCTCCAAGGTGCGTTTCATGGGTACCGCTTGCAATGGTGTCTTCACTTGCAATGGCGGGGTGCTCCTCACTGGCGCATCCGGTGACCGGACGGATCGAAATGGACGGGGGGGCTGACTGTCAAGAGTGTCTCTGTATTGCGAAGCGGATCTCGCGCGAGCACGCTTTGGCCCTCTTGGATTGTGCCTGCGACGAGTCCCAGCCCGATCCATTGACCGAGCGCGGGGCTGAATGCACTCGAGGTAACAAACCCGCAGGAAACGTTGGGACGGAAGCTCAGGACGATTTGAGCGCCGGTGAGGAATCGGGAGTGCCCGTCCTGGGCCCGTAAGCCGGCCAGGCGTGGCCGGCTCGCTTCGTGAAAAGCAGGCCGTGCAAGCAGATCTCGACCGACGAAATCGCCTTCTCGCTTCAGGAGGCCGTGCAACCCAAGGTCGTACGGCGTCGTCTGCCCATTGATTTCAGAGTGAGTGAGATACCCTTTCTCGATCCGCAGAATGTCGACCGCGTCGAGGCCATAGGGTGAAAGACCGCTGCGGATGAGCGTTTCCCAGACCGCTTGGGCCCATTCCGCCGGGCAATGAACTTCGAAACCCAACTCTCCCGAGAAGGTGGCCCTTAATACCGTGAGCTTCTTGCCATCGTAGAGTGCGGGCGTAAATTCCATGTGTTTCAAAGCGCTTACCGCGGTCCTCGACTGCGCGTCGACCAGCCGTACGACGCTATCTCGCGAGTTTGGACCTGCGACGGCGATGACCGAGCACGCATCGGTAACGTCGGTAATTGTGATTGCAGCATTCGCCCACGTCGTGGAGCGCCAAAACTCGAAATGCGACAGCATATGTTCAGCGTGCCCGGTGCTGGTGGTAAGTCGAAAGTGATCTTCTGCAATCCGCAGGATCAGTCCATCATCCAGCACCATGCCATCTTCTCTCAGGTTCACACCGTATCGGCTTCTGCCCACCTTCAGGGAGGTCGCTCGTGTTACATACACGTAGTCGAGGAAGGATGCGGCGTCGGGTCCGCACACTTCGATCTTCCCGAGGGTAGACGCGTCGGCGATACCGCCTTCTTGCCTGACACGTCTAGCCTCTTCGAGGGCTGCTTCAGTGCACTTATCGATATCGGATGTATAGCAGCGTGGTCGTTTCCATAGTCCCGTGGATTCGAGGACGGCACCGCTCTTCACGTGCCAATCATGCAGCGGCGTGCGGCGCGTCACCCTCAGTGCCGGGCCGGTGCGAAGTCCGGCGAGTGATTGCATTGTCACAGGGTGAAACGGCGCACGAAGGCGACTCGTCCCAACCTCGCTTACACCTTTACCTTGGAGCTCGGCAAGGATTGCGGCGCCCGCCAAACCCCCGATGCGACCCTGATCGGTCCCAAAGCCCAGCGCCGTATAGCGCTTTGCGTGTTCAATGTCAGTGAAGCCTTCTTCGATGGCGATTCTGAGGTCGGCGACGGTGACATCGTTCTGGAAATCGACGTATTGGCGCCTCTCGTCGGAACGCGAGGCCGCAGAGCGCCAGAACGGCATGATCTGAGGAGGAGAATCCCCAAACGCGGCGGGTAACTGCGGACGCTCGCCCTGGGTATCTGCCGCAGAAAGTACCGCCTCCGCACAAACCTTTTCCAGCTCGAATACGCCGTTCGCCGCGCCGATGCATACGCGATCTGTGCGTTGCTGTCGAGGGATGAACGCTGCGATCTCCGGAGCGTACTCACGCTCGCCGCCCTCGTGCGTCGCTGCGTGCAACGCCGGAGTCCAGCCGCCGCTCGTGACAATTACATCACAAGGAATGATGCGGCGACGGCCGCTATCCGAAAGGGGAACGATCGCCGCACCGCGGACGTCTGCACGCCCTATCGCGGATGCAACTGCGTGACCGCTCAGACATTCAACACCAGATCTAATAAGTGCCTCGCGCCTGCCGCGTGTGGCGCTGTCCGCAATGTCCTTTTCCTGCCTCGTGTCCAGCAGCGCGCGTATGGACACGCCCGCGGAGCGAAGACGAGCTGCACTCGCGTACGCCCGATTATGGTTGGCCCAGATCACCAGCTCGCGCCCGACCGCCACTCCGTACCGCCCCAGATAACGCTCTGCGGCACCCAGCAACATCACTCCCGGAAGATCGTTTTCTGCAAATACGAGTGGCCGCTCAGTGGCACCCATTGCAATGATGAATTGCCGGGGACGAATTTGAAAAACAGTATTCCGTCCGGGTAGACCGCCGGGCTCGCGGTGAGCAATGACTGGCCCGTTGCCGGAACCTACGACCGCCGTTTCGGTGAGCAAGCGGGCGCCCAACTCATTCAGCTCTGCAACCGTGTCGTGGATCCAGTCGTATGCAGGTTGGCTCTCGAGGGTCGCGGTCTCGAATTCGAGTTCCCCGCCAAAGAAAGGCTCGCGCTCACAAAGGACCACCGATGCACCGCTGCGCGCGGCAGTTCTGGCCGCCAGCAGGCCGGCAGCCCCGCCCCCAGCCACGAGAACGTCGCAAGAGATGTATTCGACCGACGGCCGCGGCAAGTTGCAGGTCCTGGGTGCCTTCCCGAGCCCGGCCAGCTTGCGAATCAGAGGCTCATAGGTTCGCCAGGTAGGCCAAAAGAAGGTCTTGTAGTAAAAGCCCGCCCCAAAGAGCCCCTGACCCAGTCGCAGCATTGATGCAAGGTCCAGCCGCATGGAGGGCCAGCTATTCTGGCTATGAACGTCGAGCCCTTCCGTCACCACCAACTGCGGTGCGGGAACGTTGGGGATGACGTCGTCTCCCGTGCCAACGGTCACTAATGCATTGGGCTCTTCCGGGCCTGCGGTCAGGATGCCGCGGCGCCTGCGGGCCTTTACGCTGCGACCGATCGAGCGCACGCCATTTGCTATGAGAGCAGAGGCGACCGTATCGCCCGTACGAGCCTCGTATCTTTTGCCGTCGAACCGAAACGACAGTGTGCCTGGCTGCAGGCGGATTCCTCGACGACCCGACTGCTCCATTACGAAGTCTGCTCCGGCAACAGGATTGTGCTCAGGACGACACCCGTGGAGGGGTTACGGCGCACGAGTAACCATGCGCGACAACCCTGCACGTGCTGCCAGTGTTCGCTGCTGATGTGCAGCGCGTTCTGGCGGAGGTAGACCCTTGCAAGACTTGATTGTCCCTCGAGGGGTACGGTCTTGCGAAATTCGAATTCACGCAATTCACGCCGGCCGCAGAACGGGCAGATCATCTGACTCATTGGCGCGCCGGGAATGGACCCGATCCTGACTCATCGAGCAGGTGTCCTGAATCGAAGCGGGAGATCCGGAATGCCTTGATGAGATCCGGCGCACTGCCACTCGCGACCAGCCGGGCGAATGCCGCTCCCGATGCGGGTATTGCCTTGAACCCGCCGTAACACCAACCGGCATTCACAAAGACGTTCTCATATCGGAGTCGGTCCAATATCGGGCTGCCATCCATGGTCATATCATTGGTTCCCGCCCACTGGCGAAGGATCTTGATACCCCCGATTTGGGGAAGCAGATCCACCGCCCCTGCGACTACGTCCTGCATGCGATCCCACTGGCCCTCGCGCGAGTAGGAGGGGAATCCATCAAGGTGGCCGCCCATGACCAGTCCGCCACGATCCGATTGCGCAATGTAGGTTTCTCCGTGTCCTGGATAGACGAAAACCACGACCGTATGAAGGAGAGGCTTCACCGGCTCCGACACCATGGCTTGGAGTAGGTGAGTCTCGATTGGCAACGGAACACCGAGCAGGGTGCCGATATGGCCTGTGTGGCCGGCCGTTGCGAACACGATGCGATCGGCTCTGACGTACCCGGCCGAGGTTTGCACTCCGGCAGCCCGGCCCGCTACCACATCCAGCTGAGTGACTTCGCAGTTCTCGATGATGTCGACACCCCGGGCCGCTGCGGCACGGGCGTAGCCCCATGCAACCGCATCATGCCGGGCCGTGCCCCCACGCCGCTGCAGCAGGCCCCCCACGATTCTGAAGCGGCGGTCTCGATGGGGAGCCAGTTCCGGGCAAAAACGCTCGAGTTCGGCCACCGTGAGCAGCTCCGAATCGATTCCAGCGAGTCGCATTGCATTGCCTCGCCGGGCGAGGCGTGCCATGTCATCGTCCGACAATGCGAGGTCGACTACACCACGGGGACTGTACATCACGTTGTAGTTCAAATCCCTGCTGAGGGTTTCCCATCGCCGCAGGGAGTCTTCGTAGAAATAATGGTTCTCGGGCAAAAGATAGTTGGAGCGCACGACCGTCGTGTTCCGGCCGACGTTGCCATAGCCCACCAGCCGCTTTTCCAGCACGGCCACACGCGAAATGCCATGGTCCCGCGCAAGATGGAACGCGGTTGCCAAACCGTGTCCACCCGCGCCGACGATGACGACGTCGTATTCCGATTTGAGCCTGGCCCCACCCCATAGCGGCTGCCAGAACCGCTTGCGCGCAAAGCGCGCTTTGACCAGCGAAAGTGCCGAGTAGCGCGGGCTGTTGCTTCTGTCAGTGCTCGTCGATTCGGTCATATCGTCCAATCATCGGTCGCATTCACGGTGAAATGAATGTCCCTTCTTAGGACGCGCGCTTGCGCCGGGCACTCAGCCCCGTGATTCATGGATGCCGCAACGCATAACCGCAAAAATCGCTTGACGTGGGCTGCAGTTTTTGTATCTTTCACTTCGTTAGCTGTTCCAAACACATGTGTACGGACGGTAGTGTATGGCAACCCAAGTGGCATGCAATCCCGGCTGCGCAGGTGCGGCCGCGATGGCAGGGAGCCAGTCCCAGTCCGCGCGCGTAATCGAGCCCATCGCCTCTTTGCACGAGCGCTTCCGCGCGCCTCTGCATCGATTCTTTGCCCGCTTTCGGCTCAATAGCCATGACATCGAGGATCTGACGCAGGAGGTCTTCTTGCGCTTGGCCCGACCGGGGCATTGCGAGGCGTTGCGGCAGCCCGATGCATTTCTGTTTACCCTGGCGCGCAACCTGGTACGTGATCGGGCCCGCCGGCTGTATACGCGAGCGGCAAAGAGCTCCGTCAATCTCGAGGATCTCGAGCTGCCCTGTGACTCACCGAGTCCCGAGGAGTCCGTCGAGAATGATGAGCGGCTGAGGTGGGCCACGAGCGCTCTCGAGGCACTGAGACTGGAAACACGCCGGGCATTCATCATGCATCGGGTGATGGGCTGCAGCTACGCAGAGATCGCCACGGACATGGGTGTCTCGATCAGCATGATCGAAAAGCACGTCATGTCGGCAATAGCTGCGTTGCGCGCCATCGACCCTCGCGCCAACGGCAAAATCAAGCGGATCGGGATTAGATCGCGGTCGCGGCCTGCGCACTGGCCGAGCTGTCGTTGATTGAGTATCGTCGTGCCCGATACCTCCATTTCAGCGGGAAGCGCCGCGTCCACACCCAGAGCTGCTTTGACTCGAAGCGAGGCGAAGGTGCGCAAGGACCCCATCGGCCGGGAAGGCTGGTTGACCGCTGCGCGCAATGCGCTCATCCGCGAGGGAATTGCCGGCGTCCAGATTGGCAAGCTCGCGCGCGGATTGAGAGCCACTCGCGGTGGTTTCTACTGGTTTTTCGACAGTCGCAAGCAGCTGCTGGATGCGCTGCTGCTCGACTGGGAGCGAACCAATACCGAGAGCTTCAAAGCCGTTTTGCGGGAATCCGGGCACAACGGCATGGCCGAATTTCACGCTTTGGTGGACGTCTGGATCACTGAGCGAGGCTACAGCCCTGCATGGGATGCCGCCGTCCGCGACTGGGCGCGCGTATCCAACAAGGTCGCAAAAGCCGTGCGACGCACGGACGACGAGCGAATCGGAATTCTCAAGCAAATCTTCCTGGATATGGGGTACGAGGACGAGGAAGCCTTCGTGCGCGCACGAATCAGTTACTTCCACCAAGTCGGCTACTATGCATTGGGAGTTCGTGAGTCCCGCGAAGAACGTGTCAGGCTCCTGCCCACCTATGTTCGAGTGCTGACCGGCCCACACGAGTGACGCGTCCAAGGTTCGGAGCACTCGAGCGCGGATGTCCCTCGCGTGCGAGCCGGATCGCCTCATCGTACTCACCGCGCCGGTGTTGGTTTCAGACCTTGCTGACGCAGCGCTGCGTCCTGCCGGGCTGTTGCCCGCCATTCGATCAACTCGTTTTTCATTGAGGGGAGGACAGACCGCTGCGTCATTGTAATGAGTAGCCCCCCTTAAGAGGTGTCTCGATGTACGTCCGGCGCGTCGTCAGGCTGATCCCGGTGGTAGTGGTAGCCTCGGGCATCCCGGTGTTCTGCTGGTCAGCGGACACGGAATCCGGGGAGCTGCAGCGCGTCCTGGACCGCCAAACACGCGGTGCGGAACTTGCCTGAGGATTACCGCGCCGCGATGGACAGTTTTACGCGTGCACCCATGCTGATAGCCAATGTGGCCTTGGACAATTGGCGGTTTCTTTACAGGCTCGGTTATACGGCCTGTTCGTGGCGCGGAGGGTTCGGATATACGGCGAACATGGTCTCGCCCATGTATGTCGGAGATTACCGTCCGCGCCTGGACCCCGATTCACCGGCTCTATTGACGTTCTACGTACCTTTCAACAGACGCGGGCATTCTCGCGCGGAGCAGGGGAGTTTGGCGCGGCAGCAGATGTTCGCGACGAGCTATCGTGACTACGAGACCCAGATACGCCGGCAAATGGTGAAGCTGTTCGGCAACGCGGGGTTCGATCCTGCCCGAGACATCGCAGGTATCGTTCTCAACCGGTGGGGACATGCCTACGTCACGGCCGGTCCCGGGTTTTTCTATGGCAGAGACGGCAAGCCTGCTCCGAGCGATGTGTTGCGCCAGCCGCTCGGACGATTGACCTTCGCCCACTCGGAATTGTCCGGACATCAAAACGCGGGTGCGGCAGCACTGGAAGGAACCCGGGCTGCGGAACAGGTTCTCGCGATGTTGTAGTCCTTCCCGTGCGAGTCTGTGTCTGTGTACCTCGATTGCCAGCTGCAACTTCCTGAGTCAAGTTGAGGCTGGCGAGGACGGGGAGCCTTCCCATCCAACGCAGTCCCGGGGTCGAGCGTGCCCTGCTGTACAGTCCGCCCGAAGCCGTCTTCGCGACATCGTCGCGGAGCATCATATGCTGTCCGCGGCGAATCAGTTCTCGGCGGCCTGCATCATGAATACTCGCTCGTAGCTGCTGGCGCCTGACCTATTTTTGGGGACAACAAGGAGTGCGAGGACGTGAAGTTGAGCCTACAACTGCGCGTGGAGCATCTGGAGAGGCAGCTGCGAGGAGGAAGCACCATAAGATTGCTGCATTCGAAGTGATGGGGTCTTCGTGTCGCTCTTCCGCAAATAGCGCAGCTGGGCGCCCACAGGCGCACGTGGCGGCAGCCGGATGACCTGGATTCCCTCGCGAACGAGCACACCGCGGAAGGCGTCGGAATATTTCGTATCCCGATCGAGAATGGGCAGGATCATGGGGTCATGGACATAAAGGAAAAGCCCGTCTTTCGGCCTCATGCATTCCGGCCCGCCGACCCTACACAAGGCGGCGGCGAAGGCCTCGCGGAAAATCAAAACCATGCTCGGATGCCAACGGCGAACCGCACCTCGTTGACGATTTCGCCCTGGCGGCGGGCGAACCTGGCGCTGCCGCCGAATCTGTCTTCGAAGACCACGCCGATGTAGGGCGCGACCTTGCGCCAATATTCATAACGGAGCCGGAGCCCGGCATCGAGGTCGGAGAAACCCGATCCCGTCCCCCGACCCGGGTCGGACTTGGTATACGCATTCAACTCGAGCTGCGGCTCCAGAATCAGCCGGTTGGTCAGCAAAATCTCGTAAAACGTCTCCAGGCGAGCGGCGAAATGACCGGAGTCGCTCGCATAGGCGGTCAGCTCGATATCGAACCATTCCGGCGCCAAGCCCTGGATGCCGAGCGCTGCCCAACCGCGCGACGGACCGGAATCGATGTCGTAGCGAATGCCGGCCTGCACATCGAAATAGGTGGTAATCGGCCGGTCGTAGAGCGCTTGGTGGCTACCGTCGCTGACTGTACCGTTTGTGACCATACCTTCGCTCTTGAGCCAGAGGCGGTTCGTATCGGTGCCGACCCAAGCCTCCCCATCCCAGCGAAAGCTATCCTCCCTGCCGATCCGCGCCTCGAATTGATCGAACAGGCCGTGCCAATAGATTCGCTGATCCTGGATCGGTGATCCGAATGGCGCGGCGACGTTCGCCTCTGCGCCCGGCGTCTGCGCCTTTGCGATGCCCGTTGCGACAAGGAGGGCCGCCCCGATCCCCGCGGCCGACCAGTGTGCCGTCACGCGACCAACACCGTCCGAAACATACCGGTCTCCATGTGGTACAGCAGGTGACAGTGAAAGGCCCAGTGCCCCGGCGTGTCGGCGGTGTAGACGAAGCTCATGCGCGCGCCGGGCTTGACGTTGACCGTATGCTTGAGCGGCAGGCGATCGCCTTGACCGTTCTCCACGGCAAAGAGGAAGCCATGGAGATGAATCGGGTGCTCCATCATGGTGTCGTTAATCAACACGAAGCGCACACGCTCCCCCAGCCTGACATGCACCGGCCCCACTTCGGAGAACTTCTTCCCATCGAAGCCCCATACAAAGCGCTGCATGTTGCCGGTGAGGTGGAATTCGATGTTGCGTTGGACCGGTGGGAAGGGGCCGGCGGGCCGGAACGCCTTGAGCTGCGCATAGGTGAGGACGCGGCGCCCGTTGCCGTCCAGACCGTCACCGGCCTCGGCTAGGCGGTTCTTCGGGGACATGGCGACAGTGGCCACCCAGACGCCGCCCGCCAGCGTCTTCGGGTCGACGCCGTCGGCGTTCACGGTGGGCGC
>CAZDTG010000109.1:0-1282 GCA_964508005.1 uncultured Steroidobacteraceae bacterium | reverse complement strand
CCGCGGTGCCAACGTAGCCCGGGCGTAGCCGCTGCGGTCCTCGGGCTGCACGAAGATGGTGTAAGCCTGCTCTTGCCGCGGCTCGACGATGACATCGTAGGTCTCTGCCACCCCGATGCGGAACTCGTCGACCTCGACCGGCTCGATGTCGGTACCGTCGGCCTGTACGATCCGGAGCGGCAAATCCGGAATGCGCACATCGAAGGTCGACATGGACGCGCTGTTGATGAAGCGGAGGCGCACCTTCTCGCCGGGCCGGAACAGCCCCGTCCAGTTGGCCGCGGGCGGCAGACCGTTGATGAGGAAGGTGTACGTCGCGCCAGTGACATCCATGATGTCGCCCGGGCCCATCCGCATCCAACCCCACTTCCATCGATCCGAGATCGTCGGACCCCATCCATTCTTTCGAGCGTCCGCGAAGAAGGTACCGATCGACCGCTGGCGGAAGTTGTAGTAGTCACTTTGCTGCTTCAGATTGGAGACGATCGTCCTCGGGTCTTCATGGGTCCAATCCGAGAGCACCACGACATAGTCTCGATCGTAAGCGTAGGGCTCCTTCGCACGCGGCTCGAGGATCAGCGATCCGTATAGACCAATCTGCTCCTGATTGCCGCTGTGGCTGTGATACCAATAGGTGCCGCCCTGCACGACGGGAAAGCGGTAGGTGAAGGTCTCCCCTGGGGGAATCCCACGAAAGCTCAGACCCGGCACGCCGTCCATGTCGGCCGGCAGCCGAAGGCCATGCCAGTGAATGGACGTAGTCTCGGAAAGGCGATTCGTGACGTTGATAGTGACCGTGTCGCCTTCGCGCAGCCGAAGGGTCGGACCGGGTAGAGAGCCATTGACTAGCGTCGCTATCCGCGAGCGACCGGTGATGTTCACCGGAGTTGCCTCGATGACGAGATCGAGGCGGTCGCCGGTCAACACCGCGGGTTCGACGCGATTGCGTGCGGCTGAAGCGTACCGGCCGAATGCCAGCACCGCTCCCGCGGTCGCGATCCCGTCGACGAACTGACGTCGGGTGACATTCATCAGGTCATACCCCCTGCCAGTGCCATCCGGTCGATCACTTCGGGTCAGTGCGAGGGACCGCCGTGCTCGGTGGGCTGCACCACGAGCATTCACTAACTCCAGCGTAACCGCGACAGAATAACTGCGGACCACAGGACCAAGTGCATTGTCTGCCGGCCCGGGTTTCCGGGCAATGTCGTGCATTGAGATACACCGCTTTCGACATGTTCACGGTACAGGCCTGCCTGACGGTTGATCGACACGCTCACCG
>CAZDTG010000108.1:0-14799 GCA_964508005.1 uncultured Steroidobacteraceae bacterium | reverse complement strand
AAACAACAACTAGATTCCGACGCAATGAGGCCGTGGCTCAACACCACGGAGGACATCGAACCTATGCGCCGTTACAGCGACCGTCGCTTAGGCTCTCCGCCACGTTTCGGGGAGTTGGATGGGCTATTCTGGCGCACCTTGATATTTCGATTCTACTCGTAATATCATATGATTCATGGAGACCCCGGACGTCATTGAAGCGCTCGGCGCGCTCGCTCACGAGCATCGCCTGGCGATTTACCGGCGTCTGGTCGAGCAAGGTCCGCAGGGCTTGCCGGCCGGCGCGATCGGGGAGGGCATTGGCCTGGTGCCGTCCTCACTGACCTTTCATCTGCAAGCGCTGCAGCGTGCGGGCTTGATTCTTCAGCGCCGCGAGGGCCGGCAGCTGATCTACAGTGCCGACTTCGACGCCATGAAAGACCTGGTTGGTTATCTGACCGAGAACTGCTGCGCCGGCAACGATCAGGCGTGCGCCACCGGGTGCAAGCCCGTTGCCACTGCCGCCAAATTACACAACAAACCGCGGAGGTCCGCATGAAACGCTTTCACGTGCACGTCAGTGTCGCCAACCTCGACGAGTCGATCCGCTTCTATTCGACGCTGTTTGCGGCGCAGCCGGCGGTCCGGCAATCGGACTATGCCAAATGGATGCTCGAGGATCCGCGGGTGAACTTCGCGATCTCGACACGCCGCCAACCGGTGGGTGTCAATCATCTGGGCTTTCAACTCGACTCCGGCGAGGAGTTGCGCGGAATGCATGCGCAACTGCAAGCAGCCGACGCTCAGCTGGTCCAGGAGAACGAGCAGGCCTGTTGCTACGCCCGATCTGACAAGTACTGGGTGACCGATCCGGCGGGGATTGCGTGGGAGACCTTCCACACCCTCGGCAGCATTCCTGTGTATGGCGAAGACACGCCGGTCTTCAGCCACGGCGCTTCCACAGTCCCTGCGGCAGCCGCAAGCAAAGCGTGCTGCGTGCCATCAGCCAAGACCGAACCCAGTGCCGATCGCTCGGGCTGCTGCGCCGGATGAGGAAGCATCGATGCTGAAATACGCCATTGAGATAGTCGGTTGGGTGGCAGCGGCCCTCATGCTCTCAGCCTACCTTCTGCTCACGATGGGCAAGATCAGCGCCCGCTCCGGTTTCTACCAATGGTCGAACGTGCTCTCCGGAGCGGGATTCCTCGTCAATAGCGGCTGGAATGGAGCTTACCCGTCGGCATTCATCAATGTCGTATGGATGATCATCGGTCTCTATGGAGTGTTCGGCCGCTCAGTAGGCGGAGCCGCCGCCAGCGCTGAGTGATTCCCTACGCAGATAGTCGCATTCCACGACGGAATTCGATCCACTGCTCACGTCGGCTGGTTATGTTCAATTGCCCCTGCCAAAGGTGGTCATGTCTGGGGAATGCGACGATGTTCCCGGTGCGGGGGTCACTGCTGTGCAAGCATTCGCTGATAGTTACCGGGGAAACGTGTCGTGAGGCTAATGGACTTCGCGCGGGACTTAAGGAGTCCCGGAGCTGACGCAGGCACGCGCCATCCGACAGAGCTGGCGGGCGCGGTGAGCTCATTTCCGCCGAGTCGGAAATAGAAAGGAGCTCATGTTGACGGGCGCCGGCGCGAACACCCGCTATGAATTTCTCGACAGCCACGCGAAGGTCATTGAGCGGCTGTTGCCGGACGTGCGCGCGGTGGCATTCTTCGATGCTCACGGCAAGCCCCTCCGGGGCCGCGGCCCGGTGCCGCTCGCCGAAACCGGCCCTCAGGTTCGTGCTGCGCTGAAGTCGGCCGCCGCTGGGGCAGGGCACCCGGTCGAATCGATCCTTCCGGTCACCCTTTCTGAACGTGCCGCGGCGCTCATTCTGTACCCCGATGCGGGCGCCGGCGGCCGCAATCGGAGGTCGCGTCCCCCAGCTGGCGTCTGCCTCGTCCTCGTCCGTATACCCCATGGCGCGCAGCCTCCGTCGCTCGAAGCCTTGCACGCGCAGCTCGATCCCGCGTTGGATTGCGTAGGGCACCAGCTGGCGCAGATCGCCGAAAGCAGCGTTGCGCCAGCACACATCCCGGACGACGAAGCAAACGACCTGGAGTGGCTTTTCGAGGTCAGCGCGCCTGTCGTGCAAGGGGAGGTATCTCAGGCAAGCCAACAGCGCGGCGAGCGGATATCGACGCTGATGACTGCCGCGGTCGCACATCTCCAATGTGTCCTCGGCGCGCTTCTGGTTCCGGACCGGCAACTGCGAATCGTGCGCACCGCGGATGCTTCACGGCATTCTGCCGAGGAGGCACTCTGCAGCCTCGAGTCGCCGATGCTGAATTGGGTCCAGCGCAAGAACGAGCCGATGGTCGTCAACAAGCCCGCGCCCGTGAAGAAAGACGACGCGGCCGCGAGCGCGCCATCGGCCCTGCGGCTGCTCGCTGTGCCGGTCATGGGGCACGCCAATGCGCCCGAAGGTGCGTTGGTGCTGCTGCGCTCGACAGAGGCCCCCGAGTTCAGCCGCGCCCAGCTGTCGCTGGTCAAGCATCTGAGCCGCCACATCTCCACCTTGCTCGAAACCGACTTCGACGTGTTGACAGGCTTGAACACGCGCGCCGGCGCAAAACACGTGGTGGATTCCTGGGCGAGCGCGACGCAGCACAGCGTGATCTGCATCGACATCGACCGGTTGCGCGCTGTCAACGAGACGAGCGGTTTCGATGCCGGGGATGCACTGATCGTTCGTGTGGCGCGGCTGCTGCGGGAGCCGCACCTGCCGGCCAGTGCCGTGGCGGCACGCATCTCGGGCGACGAGTTTGCCGTCGCGCTGCCCAACGTGGACGCCGAGGCGGCGGCCCAGATGGCCCGCGCCATTCAACAGGCGGCGGCGCAGCTGTCCGATGGGCAGGGGGCCCGTGAGGAGCCGGTGTCCTTGAGTTGCGGGGTCGCCTGCTTCAAGGAGACGAGTGAGTTCCAGAACGGCCTCGCGCTCGCCCAACTTGCCTGCCAGACGGCCAAGGACCACGGCCGAGGCCGCGTCGAGATCTATCAGGACACCGACGCCTCGATGATTCGCCGCCAGTCCGATACGGTAGCGGTCATCCGGCTGCGGGAAGCGCTGCGCAACGATCAACTGATGCTGTTCGCGCAGAGGATCATGCCGCTGCAAAGTCAGGATGACCCGGAAGGCTATGAGCTGCTGTTGCGGTCGTTGCCGGCGCCCCGCGACAATCGTGCTCCCGCGGATCTTCTGTCCGCGGCCCATCGCAACCAGCTGGCGCCGGCATTGGATATGTGGGTGGCCCAACATGCGCTGGGGAAGGCCGCTCCTTACCGCTCCACTCTCCTGGCCGCGAAGGTATCACTGTCCATCAACATCACCGGTCCATCTTTGACCGATGAGACGTTTCTCGAGCGCGTGCGGGAGCTGATCAGCCGCTCCCGGATCGCGCCCTCGCTGATCACATTCGAGATCACGGAGACGGTGGCCCTGTTGAGTCTCACGAAGGCGGCCACCTTCATTCGCGAGCTGCGCGCCATGGGCTGCCGTTTCGCGCTCGACGACTTCGGCACGGGCACGAATTCACTGAAGAACCTGACCAGTCTGACGGTCGACCGGGTGAAGATCGACGGCAGCTTCGTTTCCGATCTGCTCACCAACAGGCAATCGGTTGCCATGCTGCGCGCGATCGTCAGTCTCACGAACGATCTCGGCATCGGTACGGTCGCCGAATACGCGGAGAACGCCCGGATCATCGAACGACTGCGCGAGCTGGGTGTCCAGTACGCGCAAGGCTACGGGGTGGAAAAGCCGCGTGCATTCACGGACGTCCTGAACGACTTGAGCACGCGGGAATCCCAGAAGAGTCTTGCGTTGAGCCTGGAGATCTAGATCGTCAGTTGACCGGGCTCTTGTGGGCAGCGCCTTGGGATGCAGAGGGCAGCTCGACGACATCGCCGTCCAAGCCCGGGAACTGCCGCAATTGGATGCTCTCGACTCGAAACGCGTTCCACCAGATATGCGCACCGGCGCCGTGCCACATATCCTGCGCGGGCTCATAGACCGCGAACGGGACACCGTTTGCAGACAGGACCCGGCCGTGGATGGCGAGCGACTGCAGCTGTTCGGAAATGCCGACGGGGTCCCGCGGCAGTCCAAAAACGAGCCGGCAGTATCCCTCGAACCGCATACCGGGCCACAGCACCTCGTGGTGTTTCCAACCTGCCTCGCTATAGGTGGCCAGCGGTCCATATTCGGCGCGGGTCCACACGACGCCACCGGTAATCCGAAAGTATGCTGACGTGTCCGCCAGGGACGCTTCGGCCTGCGCGTCAACTAGGGTCAAGCGGATCACTGAATTATGTAAAAACCCTGCGCAAATACGCGCCGAGCGTGCAGCAAGATACATTCCCAACCGCGGCGCTCTCTAGGGTTCCGCAAGCGCACGTGCCCAACGGTCTTCCAACGGCCAGCGTACGAAGTCATCGGTCCAACTTCGGCCGTGGGAGTTGTACGCCTCGATGCGCCACATTTCCGCGCCCTCGGGCGCGCCAGGCCGCTCGATACGCTCAAAAAAATAGCTCCACCAGGCTGCCCCGGATTGAAACCCGATCACATAGGCCCCGGCTATACCCCTGCCGATATTGAGCCGCACCCACGGTGCGGCGTGCCGGCGTGCCTCGAAGTCCTCGATGCGTCTTGCCCCGGACGGCACTTCACCACGCCACTTGACGAACGATTGCATGCGAAATTCAACCGTATCCATGTAAAAACGGGCCCCATGAAAGGAGGGACGCAATAGCGCCTGGCGACCCATGCGAGGATCGCTAACCTTACCGCCCGTTCTTCAACATGTCCGGCGCCTGTGGCGCGCATGAGCCTCCAGCCCCTCGCGCAGCACACGGGGTGGCCGAATACTCTGATGTCCTATCTTTGAAAGAGCCCGCTTCGTGCGGATTGCGGACTTATTATGGCGCCGCAGCATGCCATGGCCTCTCCAGGGACACAACGTTGACTGAGCATTGCGCGTTCTGTCAGAACACGATGGCCACTTCCACGAAGTTCTGCCCCACGTTGGGGCGAACGGTGCCGAGATTCGAGAAGTGCCGGACCGAGACCTCCACACCGAGGCGGTGACCGCCCGCCATCCAACGCACGCCGAGCTGTTCGGCAAAGTTCAGGTGGCTGCCGTTGAAGGTGTCGCCTTCAAAGGGCCCGGCCCGCGTGCGATAACTGCCGCCCAGGCCCACGAAGATGCCGGTGTTCATCCAGCGATGCAGGAACCAGCGCCGCGACAGGGACACAGCGAAGTCCTCGCGCACCACTTCCCGGACCCTGCCGCCGATGTTCTGATTTTGGCGTCCGAACGAAAACAATCCCAGCTCGTAGCGCTCGCAACTCCAGGTCATGGTGAGCGGGACCACGCGGCCATCCAACAGATACCAGAACCGGAACGTGCGCGCGAAGCCCGCAGTGAAACTGACCGGCCGATCCGGCGGACAATCGCCTATGGCCTGCCTGGCCGCTCGGCACGCAGGCGTCACCGCCAGCAACGCCGCACAAACGGCAACGAGCCGGATCTGACGCCGCGGATCGGGAGGGGGCCGTCGCAATGTGATGTGCGCCGCTCGGAGCGCATCGATTCCGCAAGATATGTGCCGGTTGCGGGGAACACCGCCGATGTTAATCTGCCCAAGTACCCGTATGTCACAGGAGTCGATGATGCAGCCGGACGAACGCAGCTCACGACGGCACTCGGAGGAGTCCGCCGCTTACCCGCAGGCGGGCCGGGAACGGCTGATCCTGCCCCAGCCCATTGCCGCGCAAGGCACCGGTGTTGCCAATGTCGAGAAGGCGATGCTGCAGCGGCTGAAGCCCGGCACCGTGTTCATGATGGGGGACAATCCTGCGCTGCCGCGCATGCCGAAAGCGCCAAAGTTGCTCGATTTCTTTCGCCTGCGCTTTTCCGAGATCACGTACCGGCATCTTCTGCAGAGCGCGAAGACCGCACTCGATGCGGGGCAGGATGAAAAGGTCGTCATCGCATGTCTGCTGCACGACATCTCGAACGGTGCGCTCATTCGTACCGATCACGGTTACTGGAGCGCACAGCTCGTGGCCCCGTACGTGAGTGAAGAAGTGGCATGGGCCGTGAGATATCACCAGGCGCTGCGCTACTTCGCCGACGAGTCTGTCGGTTTCAAGTATCCGGATGCGTATGAGCAGTTTTTCGGGCCGGATTACGAGCCCCCGGAATACATACGCCGGGCACATGACGAGGCGCGGGCCCACCGCTGGTACATGACCTCACGGCTCATCACGATCTACGATGTCTACGCCTTCCAGGAGAACTGGTCGGTCGACCCGGCGGAGCTCACCGATGTGATCGGCCGGAATTTCCGCGAGCCGAAGGAGGGCCTCGGCTTCGACGGCTCGGCGTCCGCCCACATGTGGCGCACCATGATCTGGCCGAACAACTTTCTGTGACGCCGCTTGCCTTCGATCACTTCGCCGTGGGCAGCGCGAACTCCGCGCCCTTCGCGGTGCTCTCCGGCCAGCGCTGCATGATCGATTTCTGCCGTGTGTAGAAGCGCACGCCTTCCTCGCCGTAGGCGTGCATGTCGCCGAACAGGCTCTTCTTCCAGCCGCCGAAGCCGTGCCAGGCCATCGGCACCGGGATCGGCACGTTGATTCCAACCATGCCGACCTGAATGCGGCGGCCGAACTCGCGCGCGATATTGCCATCCCGCGTGTAACAGGCAACACCGTTGCCAAACTCATGTGAGTTGACGAGGTCCACGGCCGCGGCGAAATCCTTCACCCGCACGCAGACGAGCACCGGGCCGAAGATTTCCTCCTTGTAGATGCGCATCTGCGGCGTCACGTGATCGAACAGCGTGCCGCCGAGCCAGAAGCCGTTCTCATAGCCCGCGACGCTGAACGGCCGGCCGGTTTTCGCGTCCACGCGACCGTCCACTACGAGTTTGGCGCCGCTCGCCACGCCGTCATCGATGTAGCCCCGAATCCTCTCGAGTGACTGCCGGGTCACGATCGGACCCATCTCGGCGTCGGACTCCATGCCGTTCCTGATTCTGAGCCGCCGGGTGTGCTCCGCGAGCTGCGGCATGATCTTATCGGCCACCTCGCCCACGAGCACCGCGACCGAGATGGCCATGCAACGCTCGCCGGCCGAACCGTACGCCGCGCCGATCAGCGCATCGACTGCCTGCTCGAGGTCAGCATCGGGCATCACGACCATGTGGTTCTTCGCGCCGCCGAGGGCTTGCACTCTTTTCCCGAGTTGCGCCCCTCGCTGGTAGAGGTATTGCGCGATCGGCGTCGAGCCGACGAAGCTCAGAGCCTGGACCTGGGGGTGGTCGAGCAGTGCATCCACAGCCACCTTGTCGCCCTGTACGACGTTGAAAACGCCTGGCGGCAAGCCAGCCTGTTGCAGAAGCTCGGCCATGAAGAGCGAGGCGGATGGGTCCCGCTCGCTAGGTTTCAACACGAAGGTATTGCCGCACGCGATCGCGACGGGAAACATCCAGGACGGCACCATGCAGGGGAAATTAAACGGCGTGACGCCGGCGACCACGCCGAGCGGCTGCCGCAGTGTCCAGTTGTCGATGCCGGTCGAGACCTGGTCCGTGAAATCGCTCTTCAGCAACTGCGGAATTCCGCAGGCGAACTCGACGATCTCGACGCCCCTCGTGACCTCGCCCTGAGCGTCTGAGAACACCTTGCCGTGCTCGCTCGTGATGAGCGCGGCAAGGGTATCGCGGTGCTCGTTCAGGAGGTTGAGGTACTTGCTCAGTACGCGTGCACGGCGTACCGGCGGCGTATTCGACCAGGCGGGAAACGCGCCCGCCGCGCTCGCCACGGCTTCGGCGACATCGTCCGCAGTCGCCAGGGCGACCTGGCGCGCCACCTCGCCCGTAGCGGGGTTGAACACATCCAGCAGCCTGCCGTGACCACGGGTCAGCTTTCCGCCGATCCAGTGCTGAAGGACCGCCGTTGCAGGCTCGGTGGCAGCGGGCGCCGAAGCGGCCTCAGCGCGGAACGGGGAAACGGCCATGATGCACCTTTCGGTTGAGGACTCGGGAGGCTGCAGTCTGGAAGGCAAATCGCGCTCGCGCAATGGCCAAAAGCTGCACCGCGGAACTCACGAAAATGAACGCGCGTCGATATGGTAGGATCGCGGCCCGCGTGGCGGGGGCGACGCCGGCCGGTGTGCCCGCCGGGGGTTGCGAAGGATTGTCGGGATCCGAGTGCTTTTTCGTCAGGTTTCTGATTTATCTGGCAATTTGGTGGCTTCGACTCCCCGCGCACCCCGCTCCGCCACTGCACCCGTCGCGGGCCCTTCAATGGTGGCTCGCATCGGCTTCTCCGCGACGACTAGTCGTGAATCCCGTCAGGGCCGGAAGGCAGCAGCGGCAGCGGCGATGTCGGGTGCCGGAGCCAGAGCTGGTGCGAGCTGCCTCCCCTTGAAAGGGCTCGCGCGAGGAAGAGGGGCGGCGGCACCCGCGCTCCTGTAGGGTTCATTCATGAGCTACACCGCGCTGGCGCGCAAATGGCGCCCGAAAAAATTTGCGGAGCTGGTCGGACAGGAGCATGTCCGGCGCGCTCTGGTCAATGCGCTCGAGACGGGGCGCGTTCACCACGCGTTTCTGTTCACCGGAACGCGTGGCGTGGGCAAGACGACCATCGCCCGTATTTTCGCGAAGTGTTTGAACTGCGAGACCGGTGTCACGCCGGAGCCCTGCGGCGTGTGCGCGAGCTGCCGTGAGATCGACAGCGGGCGTTTCGTAGACCTGATCGAAGTCGACGCCGCTTCGCGGACCAAGGTCGACGATACGCGCGAGCTGCTCGACAACGTGCAGTACTCCCCGACGCGCGGCCGCTACAAGGTGTACCTCATCGACGAGGTGCACATGCTCTCGACGCACTCGTTCAACGCACTGTTGAAGACGCTCGAGGAGCCGCCGCCGCATGTGAAGTTCCTGCTCGCGACGACCGATCCGCAGAAGCTGCCGGTGACGGTACTGTCGCGCTGTCTGCAGTTCAATCTGAAGCGTATGCCGGTGGGCCAGATCGCCGAGCACATGAAAGTGCTCCTCGAGAAGGAAGGCGTCCCGTTCGAGCCGGCAGGCTTGCGCCTCGTGGCGCAGGCAGCGGACGGCAGTATGCGCGACGGTCTGTCGCTCCTCGATCAGCTGATCGCCTTCGGCGGGGGTAAGGCCGGCGAAGAGGAGGCGCGTGCCATGCTGGGCACCATCTCCCGCGATCACGTGGAGCGCCTCGTCGAGCTGCTCGCTTCAATGAATGTCCAGGAGCTCATGCAGTGCGCGCGCTCCCTGGAGGAGTTCGCGCCCGACTATGCGCAGGTGCTCGATGAGCTCGCGGCCCTGCTGGTACGCGTCGCAATGAAGCAGACGGTCAGCGATTTCGAAGGCGACGATCTGTACGCCCCTGAGTTGCTCGAGCGGCTGGCGAAGGCGCTCGCGCCCGAAGATATCCAGCTCTACTATCAAACAGCGATCATCGGTAGGCGCGATCTCGCGCTGGCGCCCGATCCCCGCACGGGTTTCGAAATGACGCTGCTGCGGATGATCGCTTTCCGGCCGGCGAATGATGCAGGCGTGGTGCAGGTTGGCGGTAGCGCGGCGGGTCGGGGCGGCGCGGCGACGCACGCGGCTGTGCAGGGCGGGGCTGCTGCGGCGCGGGCAGCAGCACAGGCCGGCGTGAACGGGGGGGCCGGGTCACGGGCAGGCCCGCACGGCGGAGCGGCCACCGGGGACGCCAGTCAGCGCGCTAGCGTGGAGGCGAGACAGTCCGCCGCTGCTCAGACGTTGAGTGCGGGCATGGACTCTGTCGCTGCTGCGGACAGCGCATCCGAGAACGCTGACGGCTCCTGGGGGTCGATCCTGAGCCAGCTCGATCTGCAAGGCGCCGCACGCCAGTTGGCGAGCCACTGCGCGTTGGCGGGCCGCCAGGGCGGGCTCGTGCGCCTGGCACTCGATCCACGCGTCAAATTCGTCCGCACGGCGGCGCAGGAAGAGAAGCTCGCCCAGGCCCTTTCGCGTTATTACGGCGAGACCGTACGCATCGAATTCACGACCGCGGCCGTCGGCGCGGAGACTCCCGCGCAAGCGGAGCAGAGAGCTTCACAACAGGAGCTGGCGAGCGCGCGGCAGGCATTCGAGACCGATCCGGGCGTACAGGGACTGCGGGAGCGCTTCGGCGCGACGCTGTTGCCCGATACGGTGCGGCCGATAAAGTAAACTCACCCCATCACGACAGCTGACCAGGAGCTAAGTCCTTTCATGCGCGGCAATATCAACAACCTGATGAAGCAGGCCCAGGCCATGCAGGCCAACATGCAGAAGGCCCAGGCCGAGATCGCCAACATCGAAGTCGTCGGCGAGTCCGGCGGCGGCATGGTAAAGATCACGATGACCGGCAAGCACGAGGTCAAGCGCGTGCAGATCGAGCCGGCGGTGGTGAGCGAGGATCGGGAGATGCTCGAGGACCTCATCGCCGCTGCCACCAATGACGCCGTGCACAAGGTCGAGACGCGTGTGCAGGAGAAGATGTCGAGCCTCACCGCCGGGCTGCAACTGCCGCCGGGGATGAAGCTGCCGTTTTGATTCGATTGGAAAAAAGCGGCCGGCGGCCCTTTTTTCGGACAGTGGCTTCGTTGCCGCCCGCGAAAGGCGCGGCTTTCGCGGCCTGCGCTTAGATGAAACACTCGCCACATCTGACACAACTCATCGACGCTTTGCGCGCTTTGCCCGGAGTGGGACCCAAGACGGCGCAACGCATGGCGTTTCACCTCCTGCAGGAGGGCAGAGCGGGCGCGCGTGCCCTGTCGGGCGCTCTGGATGCCGCACTGGAGTCGGTCGTGCGCTGCCGCCGCTGCCGGATGCTCACCGAAGACGAGTTGTGTTCGATCTGCGCCGCGCCGCAGCGCGACACCGCGCTCCTGTGCATCGTCGAATCGCCGGCCGACGTGGTGGCCATCGAGTTGTCCGGCAGCTACAAAGGCCGGTATTTCGTGTTGATGGGACACCTTTCTCCCCTCGATGGCATCGGCCCGGAGCAGCTGGGCGTGCGTGAGCTCGAGGCGATCCTGAACGAGGGGTCGCTGCGCGAGGTCATTCTCGCCACCAACCCGACGGTGGAGGGTGAGGCCACGGCGCACTTTCTCGGCGAGCTTGCAACCCGGCGCGGCATCCGCGCCAGTCGTATCGCGCACGGTGTGCCGATCGGCGGCGAGCTCGAGTACGTCGATGGAGGAACGCTCGCCCACGCGCTCACGGGGCGGCAGTCGGTCAGCTGAATTCAGCGCCGCCTTTCCGGCCCGCGCGCCGCGGTCAGATCCTCATACAACCTGCGCAAGCGGCGATAACTCTCGTAACGCCGCGCATCCATGGCGCCGCTCTGCATCGCCTCCCTGACGGCGCAGCCGGGCTCGCGCATGTGACGGCAATCGGCGAAGCGGCACCCGGGAGCGAGTCGCTCCACCTCCATGAACCCCAGGCTCCTGTTGTCGAGCCGATCGACCGCGGGGGCGAAGTCGCGCACTCCCGGCGAGTCGATGAGGTGTCCCCCCCGCTGCAGATCGAACAACCTCGAGGCCGTCGTGGTGTGCCGTCCTTCTTCCTCCCGCACCAGTGCGCCGGTTTCGACTTCCGCGTTGGGGATGAGCCACTGGACGATCGACGACTTGCCCACGCCCGACTGCCCGACCAGCGCGGCGGTCTGTCCGGCGCAGGACTCCAGGAGCAGCTCCATTCCCTCGCCGGTACGGACCGAGCAGGGCATCCATTGATAGCCCGCATCAGCGTAGACAGCCAGCTGCGCTTGCAGCTCCTCGCCTATGCCGAGCTCGGTCTTGTTGACGACCAGCATTCCCCCGATTCCACCCGATGCTGCCGCAGCCAGGTACCGGTCTACTACGAACAGATCAGGCACCGGCATTGGCGCAAGCACCACGAGCAGTCGCGAGAGGTTCGCGACTACGGGTTCCGTCACGCCACGGACATTGGACCGATAGAGGGCAGTGCGCCTCGGAACCAGCTCCACGACGTGTACCTCGTCGTGATGGGGGTCGACGCGGCAGCGGACGTTGTCCCCGCAAACCACGGTGAGCCCGCGCCCGAAGGGACGCGCCCGCAGCTCCTTTCCGGCCGCATCCCGCACCAGCAGATGCCGCCCAAAGGTGGCCGTCACGCAGGCTTCGAAAGTGTCATGCATAAGGCCGTGTGGCGCCAGTTAAACTCATGTGCGACCCCCTGGACACGCTATCATTATAAATATGCCCAGCGCAGACCATCTGATCTGGATCGATCTCGAGATGACGGGCCTCAAGCCCGAATCCGATGCGATCATCGAAATCGCCACCGTCGTGACCGACAAAGAGCTGGCCGTCATCGCCGAAGGGCCGGTCATTGCCAGCCATCAGCCCGATGAGGTGCTCGCGCGCATGGATGACTGGAACCAGAAGCAACATGGCTCTTCCGGCCTGCTGGCACGGGTGCGGGCGAGCAAGACCACCGTCGCGGAGGCCGAGGCGCGTACGCTCGAGTTTCTGGCGCCGCTCGTGGCGCCGGGCGCCTCACCGATGTGCGGCAACAGCATCTGCCAGGACCGCCGCTTTCTGGCGCGTCATATGCCGAAGCTGGAGCGCTTCTTCCACTACCGGAATCTAGATGTCAGCACGCTGAAGGAGCTGGCACGCCGCTGGGCGCCAGGCGTCGTGGAAGGTTTCACGAAGCAGGGCACCCACCTCGCTCACGCCGACATCATGGAGTCGATCCGCGAGCTGCAGCACTACCGCGCGAAGCTGTTTGCCCCGGCGTACTCGGGCCGCCGTTAGGCGGTACCGGACTTGACTTTTTGACTTGACTTTTTGACTTTGGATGGTGGTAGTCGTCAGTCCCCAGCGCGTCTCAAAGTCAAAAAGTCAAGTCCGGTACCGTTCACGGCTGGGCGAGAAACAGCCAGGTCTCCACCACGGTATCCGGGTTGAGCGACATGCTCTCGATGCCCTGCTCGAGCAGCCACCGCGCGAGGTCCGGGTGATCGGAAGGTCCTTGGCCGCAGATGCCGACGTACTTGCCCTTTCTCTTGCACGCGGCGATCGACAGGGACAGCATCTTCTTCACCGCCGGGTCGCGCTCGTCGAACAGCTTTGCGACAATCGAGGAGTCGCGATCCAACCCCAGCGTGAGCTGCGTCATGTCGTTGGAGCCGATCGACATGCCGTCGAAGTATTCGAGATATTCGTCGGCGAGCAGCGCGTTCGAGGGCAGCTCGCACATCATGATGATCTTCAGATCGTTCACGCCGCGCCGCAAGCCGTTCTGCGCCAACAAGTCGATGACCTGACCCGCCTCTTTCAAGGTGCGCACGAACGGGACCATGATCTGCACGTTGGTGAGTCCCATCGTCTCGCGCACCTTCTTCAGCGCGCGACACTCGAGCTCGAAGCACGGACGGAAGGTCTCGTCCACGTAGCGTGAGGCGCCGCGGAAGCCGAGCATCGGATTCTCTTCCTCGGGCTCGTAGCGCGCGCCGCCGATGAGATTGGCGTACTCGTTCGACTTGAAGTCGGAGAGGCGCACGATGACGGGCTCCGGTGCGAACGCGGCCGCGATTTGCGCCACGCCTTCGGCGAGCTTATCGACGAAGAAGCTTACCGGGTCGGCATAGCCCGCCATCTGTTCCCGGATCTGCTCCTGCAGCTCGCCATCGAGGCGGTCGAATTCGAGCAGGGCGCGCGGGTGCACGCCAATCATGCGGTTGATGATGAACTCCAGGCGCGCGAGTCCCACCCCGTGGTGCGGAATGCTGGCGAAATCGAAGGCCCGGTCCGGATTGCCCACGTTCATCATGATCTTGACGGGGATCTTCGGCAGGGAGTCGAGCTCGATCTGCTTGCGCTCATATTCGAGCAGGCCCTCGTACACGTGGCCCGTATCGCCTTCGGCGCACGAGACCGTCACATTCTGCCCCTCGCGGATGGCCTGGGTCGCATTCCCGCAGCCGACGACGGCGGCGATCCCGAGCTCCCGGGCAATGATCGCCGCGTGACACGTGCGGCCGCCGCGGTTGGTGACGATCGCCGCGGCGCGCTTCATGACCGGCTCCCAGTCCGGATCCGTCATGTCAGCCACGAGGACGTCGCCTGCCTGCACGCGCGCCATTTCGCTCACATCGCGAATGACACGCGCGGGACCGGAGCCGATACGCTGGCCGATGCTGCGGCCCGAGGCGAGAACGCGGGAAGGTGATGACTTCAGCGTGAAGCGTTGGATCGTACGGCCGGCGCGGCTCTGCACCGTCTCCGGACGTGCCTGGAGAATGTAGATCTGGCCCGTGGAGCCGTCTTTGCCCCACTCGATATCCATCGGCTTCCCGTAGTGCTCTTCGATGATGAGCGCCTGGCGTGCCAACGCGACGATGTCCTCATCGGACAGAGAGAAGCGGCCGCGCTCGGCTTTCGGCACTGACACGGTGCTGACACGCTCGGCGGAGCCCGCCGCCGCATACACCATCTTGATCGCCTTGCCGCCCAGATTCTTGCGCAGGATGGCATGTTTGCCGGCCCGCAGCGTGGGCTTGTAAACATAGAACTCGTCCGGATTCACCGCGCCCTGCACCACGGTTTCGCCCAGCCCGTAGGAGGCGGTGATGAATACAACATCACGGAACCCCGAGTCGGTGTCGAGCGTGAACATCACGCCGCTCGAGCCGAGGTCGCTGCGGACCATGTGCTGCACGCCGGCGGAGAGCGCGACGGCGTTGTGATCGAAGT
>CAZDTG010000107.1:0-14950 GCA_964508005.1 uncultured Steroidobacteraceae bacterium | reverse complement strand
CGGACGGGCAGTTTCACTCCGGCGAGGAGCTCGCGGAGGCGCTCGATGTGAGCCGCAGTGCCGTCTGGAAGGCCGTGAAGTCCCTGCGCGACCTGGGCGCCACGCTGCATGCCGTACGCAATCGCGGTTACCGGTTGGCGAAATCCAGCGAGGCGCTGGTGGCCGCGCGAATTCGAGAGATGCTTGCGGAGGACGTGCGGGAGCGTGTGCGGAGCCTGGAGGTCGTCTGGTCTGTCGACTCGACCAACACGGCGCTGCTCTCCCGGCCAAATCCTCCGAACGGGTGCAGTGAAGTGATGCTTGCGGAGTACCAGACCGCGGGCCGTGGACGGCGGGGGAAGGCCTGGCTTGCTCCCCCTGGCGGGGCGATCTGCCTGTCGTTGAGCTGGACCTTCCGGAGCGTGCCTGCGGACCTGGGCTCGCTCGGGCTCGTCATAGGCGTTTGCGAGCTGCGCGCTTTGCGCGAGCTGGGGGTGTCCGAGGCGAAGCTCAAATGGCCCAATGATGTGCTCGTGGAGGATCGCAAGCTGGGAGGAATCCTCATCGAGCTGCGGGCGGAGTCGGAGGGGCCGGCGTGTGTCGTGATTGGCATCGGGGTGAACGTGGCGCTGGGGGCGGCCTTGTTGGCCAGGATTGCCGAGACGGGCATCGCGGCGACGGACCTGGTTGCCGCAGGGCTGGCGCAGCCTTCGCGGAATGCGGTGGCGGCGGCTATCGTAGAGGCGTGTATCCGCGGTTTGTTGGAGTTCGAAACGCAGGGGTTGCGGCCGTTCATCGATGACTGGCGGAATGCGGATGCGCTGCGGGGGCGAATGGTTGATGTCCGCGGTGCCGGCGGAGAGGTCGAGCGCGGGTTGGCGCGGGGGGTTGACTTGCATGGGGCGCTGTTGGTCGAGACGGCGAAGGAAGGGCTCAAGAGGTTTGTCTCGGGGGATGTCTCGGTGAGAGTCGGTCAGTAGTGAACGTTCTTCTGGTCGATATCGGTAACACTCGCATCAAGTGGGCGCGGTTCGATGGACGGCGGCTGGGGCGGCAGCATGCGGCGGTTCACTCGGGGTGGGGTGGCGAGGACTACGCACGGCGGGTCTTCACCGGGGGGCGCGCTATTGAGCGGGTGCTCGTCGCAAGTGTGGCGGGGGCGCGGGTCGAGCGGAGTGTCACGCTCGCGGCGCGGCGGGCACGGGCTCCGGTACCGGAGTTCGTGACGTCGCGGCGGCACGCGGGCGGCCTCACCGTGGGGTATACGGAGCCGTGGCGGCTTGGGGTCGACCGGTTCGTGGCCGCGATTGGCGCGCATCATCTGGCCAAGGGGCGGGCTGTTATTGTCGTTGGTGTTGGCACGGCCATGACGATTGACCTCGTCGACGCGAAGGGCCGTCACCGCGGCGGGGCCATCATTCCTGCGCCGACGCTCATGGTGGATACGCTGCTGACCAATACCCACGGTATTCGGCGGCGGGCGCAAGGGGGCAGCGCGGGGGGTGACAACCTTTTTGGGCGCTCGACGCGGGCTGCGCTCGTAAAGGGGTCACTCTATGCGGCCGCGGCACTCATCGACCGTGCGGTCGATGAAGCCCGTGCTTTGGTCGGGGGACGCGCGCCGCTCGTGATGCTGACGGGCGGTGGGGCGCTGTCAGTCCAGCCCCTGGTGCGAAGCACGTGCGTGAGCGTCCCCGACCTGGTGTTGCGAGGCCTGGCGGTGCTGTGTACGGAACCCGGGCACCCGACACCGGCTGCCTGATTTAGAATCGGTGCGTGCGCGCCGTATTCTCTTTCCTGTTGCTGGCGAACCTGGCGTTTCTCGCCTGGGCCGAATGGATCGACGTCCCCGAGCCGGCGCCCGCGAACGACGTCTATGCCAGGCTGCCGCGCCTGAAGCTCATCGGCGAGCAGCCTGCAGAGAACAATCGACCCTCGTCCGGGAGTGCTCGCAAGACAGCCCTCGAGAAGCCGGTCCCGCCGGCCTCCCGGTGCCTTTCGATCGGCCCCTTCGACGACCAGGCGAGCGCGACCCGCGGGGCCTCGGTGCTGCGTGACAGGGGGCTCGTCCCTCGGCAGCGCGCCGGGCAGGGCGAGATTTCGAAGGGTTTTTGGGTCTACATTGGCGGCCTCAAGGACGATCGCGAAGTAGCCCTTATCCTGCGGACTCTGGAGCAGAGCCATGTCGAGGATGCCCATGTCATGCCGGATACGGGCGACGTTCACCAGGTCTCCGTGGGTCTTTTCAGCGAGCGGGACCGGGCTGACCGGCGCGCGCAGGCTCTCCGGAAACTGGGGCTTCAGCCGGAGGTCGGCGAGCGCACGGTGCCGGGGACGGTATTCTGGATGGACGTGGATCTTCCGCCGGGCGCGGCCAGTCCCACTGCGGGAGACGTTGCTGGTGAGGGCGGCGCGGGCACCCATGTCGGGGTGACGCCGTGCCCGAATGAAGTGTCGTCGCCGCCGGGCGGGGCCGCCCCGCTGCCTACGGCGCCTGGCACTAGCAGTAGCTTCCGAACCAAGGTTGCGGGGGCATCGAAGGTGCCCTGATCCGGGCGGGTGGGTACAACACGCGGCCTGATGCCGGCATAGCACAGCAGCCGGTATCCATACGTGCTTGAGGTCGTGAACCCGGATGGACCGAAATCCAGCCGGACATATGACGGCTATTCCCGAAACCCGGCCCTGTGGTCTTCGATGTTCACGCCGCCGCTCAGGGGTTATAGGGGCGAATGGGTCGCGGTGGGGCCCGGGGTGTCCACGACGCAAATGCATGCCGCACGTAAAGAGAGATTACCGTCGGGTGATAATAGTCAGTCCGATCCATATCGAGCATGGCACCCATCACCAGAGCGTGTGCGACCTCCCGCTCGAAGGCCGCGTAGGCGGAAAAGCTGGTGGCACTGCTGTGCCCGGCTGCAAAAAATGGCGCGTCGTATCCTGAGGGCAACGGCGAGCGGAGGGCCGCCCTTTGTAATACAGCATCGTTCGGGTAGAAGGCGATCTGCTCGCTGTCGCTCACGCTGCGGGCCACCGATATACGCAACCGGTAGATCCAGCCTACTCGGGCACCGGTGAGCTCGAGCGGCACAGCAAGGCTTACATATGACTGTGGACTGTAGTAGCCACCGCTGCCGAAAGTGTAGTTCGCAAGGTTGTGCTGATAGTTCCAATACTTGAGCGTCAGGCCGGCATCGATCTCAACATCCTCTCTGGAGAAGAACGTCCAATCCGTAGCCGCTTGTGCGCCGAAGAACTGGTTGCCGAGCACACGCGTGCCCGCCAACTCCGTGAATCGCAACGAGCCCGAGACACTGTATCGTTCCCGATACAGGCCAATTCCCGCATACGGACCGCTCTGGACTACCGCACCCCATGCCTTCCCGGTGATGGGGTCCCGTAGACCCGCATACGACAGCTCGCTGCTAGTGACCGCACGCCGTGCTATGCCCAGGCTAAGGTCGGCGGAGTTCCACGTGGGGGTCCATTCAATGCCACCGACGATATTGGGCAACAAAAATCCAAGGGGCGTGCTGCCCACATCGACGGCCAATGCGTCAGTCTGGTACATGACGCCGAGGCTCAGTCCGCTCTGTTGGCCATTCGAATAATGCTGTGCCGAGAGCGGTCCGGCCGCTTGAGTGGTACCGAGCAGCGCTGCGGTATTGAAGTCGCCGCTCAAATGGCCGATGTCAAGCGTAACCGCATCTGCGTGTCCGGTGAACCGCTGCTCGTAGCCTCTCGCGAAGCGCCATGAGGTGGGAATCGTCACCGCGTCTAATTGCGACAAGCCAGGCTGTCCCGGCCGGTGCAGGACCAGCAACGCTGCGCCCATGCCCGACTGCAAACGCCCGTCGATTGCCTCAAGTGCATCGCGCGCCGCCACGACGTCGTCGCCGTTGCCGGCACCCTCCGCCTGCTCGAAGTAGCCATGTGCGATGGCAAAGTGATGTTGCGCGAGCTCGGCGCGTCCGGCGAGCAGCAGCACATCGGCGCGAGGCGGGGATTCCGGAAGCGCGTGCAATGTGAGGACTGCCGCACTCGCATCACCTAACGCCAGCTGCCTGCGGGCGAGACTGAGCCGCAGGTCCACGTCGTCGGTCGGTACCTGACCCTCGACCGCCTGCAATTGCAAGCGCGCCAGTGCGATGTCGCCCGAGTCGGTCAGCGCGCGAATGTAGGAAAATCGCGTGTCCAGATCCTGAGGCTGCTCCTGCACCAGCGCGGCGTAGCGATCGCGCGCGAGCCGCGCCTCGCCAGCCGTCATAGCGAGATCTGCACATGCGACTCGGAGCGAGCGATCTTGCGGCTCACGCGCCAGCAGCTCATTGAGCCGACGTGCAGCCTCAGCAAATCGCCGCGCACGCGCTAGCGAACGAACGGTGCGCAAGTCGAGTGCGCGCTGCAGGCGCGCCACTTCCAGCCGCTCCTGCTCGCTGAGTGAGGGCCGAGCACGCAACTGATCCAATGCTGCACCCAATCTTACGCTGTCCCCGGCGCTGTTGAGCACCTGCGCCCAAGTGAGCAGCACTGGGGAGTCATCCGCAGCGGCTCCGGTGCGGAAGGCATCAAGCAAGCTGATGCCGTGCTCGGCCTCGCCGATCTCGATCCAAGCATCGGCGAGCTCATGGGCGCGATCGATATGACGGCGAGCGAGTGACTCGACCTGGAGCAGTGCCGCTCGAGCGGCATCGGTATCGCCTGAGTTCTTGAGTCGCTCCGCTGAAGCGCGCGCCAGCGCCACTTGCAACCGATCATGCAGAGCGTTCATGTCTGCGCTGCGCTGGCCCTCTTCTATTCCATCGACGGCAGTGAACGCCGCGGGATAGTCGTCGAGGCTGAAGAGATATAGCGCTTGTGCGTAGCGCATTTCGGCATCGGGGGCAAGCTGCACGCCTTCGCTCATCAGGGCACGCCCGCGCTCAAGCGCCTGTCGCGAGCGGTACAACCGAGCCAGTCGATAGCGCATCCAGGGATCCCGCGGCGCGAGCTCTATCGCAGCCTCGAGATCCCCAATCGCGGCCGCCACGTCGCCCGTGGCGCTCCTCGCCGCGGCGCGCTGATTGAGCGCGGATGCCATCAAGTCATCACGCGCCCGCGCAGTCCACCGTTGATCCAGCGCACGGCGCTCGATCAACGCCACCGCGTCCGCGGCGTGACCGTGATCGATCAACCAGCGTGCATGGGTCTCAAACAACCAGCTCGATCGCGGGTCGAGTCCACTGGCATTCGCGAGCAGCTCCCCACTCTCCTCCGAGGCGCCCTGCGCTTCGATATCCTCTGCCACGGCAATCTGCGCTTCGTAGTCTTTGCGATGGAACGCGAGAGCCGCGCGCAGTTCGGCAACGGCGAGGCGCTCGCGCCCCTCCTGAATCGATCGGCGACTGCGCTCGCGCCAGAGCGCGGCCGCGAGCGTCGCGTCATCAAACACGACCCGAAACGACGGCCCGCTCTGCGGAAAATCCGGACTGGCCAGCTGCGCCAGGGCAAATGCATGACGGGCCGCGACGTCGTCGCGCCGCTGCCTATCTAGTGCAGCCTGAAGCTGCCGCAGCAGCTGCCGCTGTAGCTCAGGTTCGACCGTTGCCAGGGCATTGCGCGAGAGGAGCCGCTGCTCTTCCAGCGCGCGCTCTTGCTGGCTGCGCACGGTAGTGACTTCCGGATCGTTGGGATGGCGTGCCAGATAGTCCCGCACAATCTGCGGGGGCGCGCGCCGATAGCCGAGTTCTTTGATACTGCTTGCCAGCAGCTGATCCACGTCTGCGACGCGCAGGTCATCGCGTCGAGCCAACTGCTGAAGCACCATTGCGCCCTCCAGCGCCCTCTCCGGCCTACGCAGCAGGTGTCGCGCGAGGGCCAGCCGGTAGCGCGGATCCTCTGGGTGGTGATCTACCAGTCGCTTGAGCCCAGCGTACGATCGCGGCCAGCCGTCTGGGGTGCTCGCGAGCAGACGGTAATATTCGATACCGAGTGCCGCATCCGGCGCGCCCTGTGGGAACAGACGATCGAGGGCGAGGCGCGCCTCTGCACCGCGTCCGAGTTCGATGAGCCGCTTAATGGAGGCCAGCTCCACGCGCTCGCGAGTGGCTACCCGGTACTCGAGCTCGAAATCGCGGGCGGCCGGCGAGCCCTTGAATCGGGTATTCATTTGATTGAGCACCTGTGCTGCCCCGGCAACGTTCCCGAGGCGAAGATCCAGCTCGCCAAGTTCCAGCAGTCCCTCGGGCGAGTCCGGACGCGCCGCGATCAGTTTTTCCAACGTCTGCTGCGCGAGATCGCCGCGGTCGTGCGCCTCCCAGAAACGCGCGCTGTGCAGCAGTGCTTCACTTGTCGATGGCCACTCCACGCCGTGCGCCACCGCCGCTGTCGCGAGAAAGATCTCGAAAAAAATGATCAGCGAGCGCTGCACGGTGCGGTCCACTTGACGAGCAGAACCCCCGAGCGGCCGAACGCGTAGCGGCGATCCAGCCAGCCGAGCCCAAACAGCGTTAGCGCGTCGCTGTAGTAGTGCTGATCGTTTTTTAGGGATTCGGCCTGCGCTCGTGCCCTGTAGGCTTGCACAACACCGTCGAGCTTTGCGCCGGCGAGCAGCGGTAGCAACGCCGCCGAAAACCCCGGCGAGCCCTCGCCCTGTGACTCTAGGGTGGTGGTATTGATCGACTCGGGCGGCGCTCGATATCGCGCGGCCTCGGCTGTCATTGGCGCAAGCCGGTGCGCGAGCGCTCTGGTGAGCGGGTCGGAGTCTGGCAACATTCCGGCCCAAAGGTAGACGCGAATCGCATTATAGCTGCCGATACCCTGTGTGAGCTGATCGGTTACGAATCCATCCGGTAGGCGATAGCCGGTCCAATCGGCGGCGAAACCGCGCGGTGCCGAGGCAACGATGAGTCGCTCGGATGACTTGAGCACCTCGTCCCAGAGTCGGTTCCCAGATTGCCGGTGGATACCGCGCAGCACCTGAATCGGCTCATAGCTGGCGTTCAGACGCCAGGTCTGCTGGGCCACGAAACCTTTCGGACCGGGCAGCAGCATTGCGCCGAGCCCGGGAATCCACGCCACCTCCTCGCGCAGGATTTGGTCCGACAGCGCACGCGCGAGCTCCAGGTAAGAGGCGTTGCGCCACAGCCGTCCGGCCTCGGCAAGTGCGTACGCCATCCACAGGTCGGCATCGGAGGCGGAGTTTGGATCGAGCACGGCCCACGTACCATCGTCGCTATGTCCCCACTGCCATGCGGGCAGCAAGCGGTCCAGGTGGCCCTGAGCCAGATTTTCTTGAGTCCAATGGATAATTCTCGAGAATGCCACCGGATCATTGGCAATCAGGGCAAACATCAGCGCGTACGCTTGTCCTTCAGACACCGTGATCCGCCGTGGCGTGCTGGCATCGATCACGCGGCCATCTTCGCTCAGATACAGCTGCTTGAAGCGCCCCCACGCCGGCCAGCTGTCGCACGGGTTATCGCCGGCGTGCGCCGCGGCCGCGAACAGCAAGGCAGCGCACAGCGCGCAAGGCCGCGCGCGACTCGGCAGCCCGCCGTGTGAGTACCCATTCACGCTTGTGCTCTTAATCACCGGGATGGTCCGCTGCACAGTGAATTGATCAAGTCCCTGAGCGGATTGCCAGGCGCCGCGCGACGATCCGCTGCAGCCAACCATAAATCCACAGAGCCACGGCTATGGCCGTGGCCAGAGATGTCAGCGTCAGCAGCCACGGATGGCGAGAAACGTGGAACAACAGCCACGGCCACCATGAGAGCGAACCTACGTAATAGACGCTCTCGCCCTGATAGCTTTGCACGCTGCCACCACGCACGATCGCTAGATCGCCTCGAATGGATGCCACCGTACTCTCGTCTTCGAGGGAGGCGACCAGAGACTCCGCGGCCTCGCGGTCACTACCGATTAGCGCGACCACGGTGCGGCCGGCGCTGTTTGGCGATTCGAAGCTCATGAATGCCCCGAGCGAACCGTTGGCGCGAACTGCGACATCAGCCGCTGATCGCTTCGCCCCGAAATCAGCTCGCGCCCGATTGAACGTTGAGTTCGATGCCGGATCGATCCCGTGATAGTGTCGCTCCGCAGCATCGAATACCAGCGGGAGATCCCGTCCCCAACGGGTCAGCAGGTTGTTCGACTGCGCGCCGCTCAAGAACAACAAATCGAGGTTCTTCGCACGTTCTGCCTGCTGCACATCCAGCAATTGATAGCCGACTGCCGCAACGCCGGTCTGACGGCCCATGCGGCCGAGCACGAAAAACAGCTGCTCCAGCGCCGCTCGATCGGCGACATCGGGCAGCACAATGGCCGTCTCCGCCAAATCGGCATAGCGCGTGAACGGATAGCCGGCATTGGCAAACAGCGCTAGATTCGGCATTGCCGCGTAGTGCGGGAAGCTCGAGATGTCGATGGTCGAATCCGGGTCGATCGCCTCGTGCGTGTTGTCGATGAAAACCTCCCTGCACAGTCCTTGGCGGTGGTATTCCATCGCGAATTGAAACTGCAACCGGTTGTTGCTCGCGAGCTGGAACGTCGGAATCAGCAATCTCTGCCTTTGCTGCGAGCCGGTGCTCTGCAGGAGCGGCACCCCCCATCCGCCCGCGCCGCTACCGTGCGGCTCCGGCGGCAGCCGATACGATCCCAACAGCTGATCGTTGACGGTTACACTGAGCAGGGAATTGTCGGGCTCATGAGGCGCGGTATACCGATATTGCAGCTCGATCGGCACGCCGGAACGATTCCAGGTGAACAGATCCGGCGGTAACCGCACGATCACGCGCATCGGGGCAGGCGCAATACCACTCGCTTGCAGTTGATCGGGTGCCTCGAGGAGCTCACCCAGTTTTACGGCACCGTCGGCGCGTAACCAACGTGGCGCGTCATAGGCGGCCCGACGGGTGTAGCCGACGTGGGCGATATTTGCGCTTGTGCCGGTGAGGACCGCACTCCCCAACACCAGACCTTCGACTGCCTGCTGCAGCTGGGCCTCGTCCTGGCCTTGAAATACGAGCAGTTTGATCAGGCGATTCGAAGGATGATCGATAATACTCACCGTCGGCATTTGCACAGCGGGCAGAGCCAGTTGCGTCGGTCGCAACTCATTGGTGGCGAATACCAAAGCGTGCTGTGCCGGGAGTGCGTCGAAACTCACGGGAAAACGGGCACTGCGATAATCGGCGAGCATGCCGAACCACGACGCGGCGAGTCCGGCCGAGCGGACCACGTTGCGTGAGGCTTTCGCCGGCAGCACGATCGCCAATGTCAGCCGGCGATTATCGCGCTGATCGAAAAATGGCGCCGGTAGCAACGCCAGGTCGTTGCGCGACTCGATCGGACGCAAGGTCAGCGTGAGATCGCTCTGTTGACTGATGGTCGCCCAAACCGATGAATGTTGTGGATCCTCGCAGTCGCGCGAATAGTGCCCAATCAGATCAAAGCGGATCTGGTTGTAGTCGGTGAAATAACGCGGATCCAGCTCTATCTCGCGTTCGATTTCGCGGCCCGCATCCTCTTTCGGCAGCGCAATCGCCGCAAGCGCCTGCCCGTTGAGGCTCACGCGCAGGTGCGAGAGGTCCGCAAGCATGGACGGTGAATACGTCAGGCGCAGATGCAATTTCGCCCCGATCACCATCTCGTCCTTGCGAGTACCGATGTTCAGGCCGGCAACTGACTGTACGCCATGCAAGGCGATCGGGCCCGAGGTCATTTCGGCGAATCTGATCTTTGCTTCACGGACGGGCGAAGCCACCGATGCGGCGGCGCGCTCGGCAGCCGCTCCTACGTCGTGCGCGGTCAGCGCACCCAGGAGAAGGGCTGCCATCCAGTGGCCCGGGAACTGCTTGCGCGTTTGCATGAGTTGGTTAGCGTCAGATAGCGCCGGAGCCACGTCGGGGCGCTCAAATCAGGGGTGAACTCCATCACTGATCACCGGTCGGGAGTTCAATTTCTGAAGCACCGAATACTTGTCGGCGACAGTTGCACTGGGATTCGCAGTTTTGAGCGCGCTGTTATAGGACTGCGTGGCTAGATCCAGGTAGAGGTCGCCGAGCTGCTCCTGCAGCGCGCCGTCATCGAGTCGCCGCTCGACCGCCGCTCGCAGCGCCTCGATCGCCTTGGGCAGGTTGCCCTGCTGCACGTAGAGCGCTGCGAGCTGCACATAGGGCTGCGGCAGCAGCGGGTAGTTCTGTATGAGACCCGAGAAAACCTTAATCGCCGCTTCGGTCTTGTTGGCGGCCGCGAGTCTCAGCCCCTCCCGGAATCGGCGTTCCGCGTCCGTGTGGCCTGCATCCGGCCGCGGGGCGACGGCAGCGACATCTGATCCGGCTGCGGAGTGCGGCTCGCCAGCCAGCGGCGCGTCTGCAATCCCCTGGCAGGTCGCAGTGGCGCAGTAGAGCGCCACGCTTAGCGCCGCCAGCGCGGTCCAGACCGGGGTCCTCACTGTGGTAGGCGTGTTACCCACAGAACGCGTACGAGCTGAGCCCTATATGTCTTATTAGAAACGACTTGATGCTCACTTCAGCTTACACGAGGAGACTCTCGCTCGGCTACTTTGGACCAGAGATCAGATCGACAAACAACAGGCATTGACGGCTATTGACGTCAAGCAACCGCGATCGGGTGGTACCCTTTGCCTTGCATTATGTCAAACGACCGTGAAATACAACCGTAATGCAACCGTAATGTGGTAATCTCGCTGGTGCCGAAAACAACAGGAGCGTCCCGCAATGGTGGAGCGCTCCTGAATAAGGGCAGCGGGCCCCTCAATTAAGAACAACGGGTCCGGTGGGTCATAGCCGTCGCGCGGCGGGCGCCGTCGATGGTGGCGTTGCTGATGCATCCGTCGCAGACGTATAACAGCCATGCTAGACCCGGACGACACTGTCGAAGTCCACCGAATACCTATGCTCGCGCCGCCTGGCCAACGGCTAGAAGTGGACTGGGCGCGAGAATTCGGGAGTTGGTTGTGGCACTTATTCGTGCTGCCACCGGAGCAGGCAAGACCGTGGCCGCGCTGGGCGCACCGCTACGTTAAGCCGCCGCTGGGGGCGCTCGCCGCAGAGCTGAACGTCTCCAATCCGAGCAGTCTGCGCTCCTGGGCGCTCAGTTTGATCCTGATCAACCCACCGCGTGGCCAGTGGTTCAATCCGCAGAAATACTCGCAGTCGAGCCGACGCCGACCGCCGCTGTTGAAAAGCCTGCTGCAGCAGGTGGCCTCGCCGTACGTGACACCGATCGTGTACCGGCTCGCATCGCGTACCGAGACCTACTCTGCCGCGATCACGGATGCCTATTTCAAGGCGAACCGTGGCGTTCGCGGCGCTGTGCTGATGATTTTGCTGCTGCTGCTGGCGGTATCGGCGTCCACACCCCTAAGCCTCAGTGAGCAATGCACCTTGCTCGCATTGATGTGGGCGCTGTCGCTACTGATCCGCCAGTTGCCCGGCTGCGGACCCGGAATCATCATGATGGTGCTCTCGATCGTTGCCTCTTCGCGCTACATCTGGTGGCGTCTCACGCAAACCACGGACTTGAACCCGGGCTTTGAATGGTTTCTGGGCATCGGCCTGCTCGCGGCCGAGTGCTATACCTGGATCGTCACGGTGCTGGGGTACTTTCAGAACATCCAACCGCTGCGACGGGAGCCGGTGGCGCTGCCCGAGGACCGGGCCCTATGGCCAACGGTCGACGTCTTCATTCCACGTTACAATGAATCACTCCAAGTGGTGAAGCCGACGGTACTGGCCGCGCTTGGTCTCGACTGGCCAGCCGACAAGCTCAATGTATATATCCTCGACGACGGCAAGTGCCCGGAGTTTCGCGAGTTCGCTGCCAACTGCGGCGCCCACTACATCATCCGTGCCAACAACGCCCACGCCAAGGCGGGCAACCTCAATCACGCGCTCGGCATTACCAAGGGCGAATTTGTCGCAATCTTCGATTGCGATCACATCCCGGTGCGCACCTTTCTGACCACGACAATGGGGTGGTTCGCGCGCGATCCAAAGTGCGCTGTGATACAAACCCCGCATCACTTCTTCTCGCCCGATCCATTCGAGCGCAACCTCGGCACGTTTCGACGGATACCGAACGAGGGCAACCTGTTCTACGGATTGATCCAGGACGGCAATGATCTGTGGAATGCCACCTTCTTCTGCGGCTCGTGTGCGGTGCTCAGGCGCGCCCCCCTGGAACAGATCGGGGGCGTCGCAGTGGAAACCGTGACCGAAGATGCTCACACTGCGCTCAAACTGCATCGACGCGGTTATACGACCGCATATCTGCGCAGTGTGCTGGCGGGCGGCCTGGCCACGGAGAGCCTCTCGAGCCACATCAAGCAGCGAATTCGCTGGGCGCGCGGTATGGCGCAGATATTCCGGCTCGACAATCCCCTGACGGGCGCGGGATTGAGCTTCTTCCAGCGACTGTGCTATTCCAATGCGATGCTGCACTTCTTTTCGGGTGTCCCGCGACTGGTGTTCCTTACCGCACCCCTCGCATACCTGTATTTTCAACTCCATATCATCAACGCCGCCGCCGTTACGTTCGCGGTATATGCGATACCGCATCTAGTACAGTCGAATCTCGCGAACTCGCATCTGCAAGGGCGGGTCCGCCATTCGTTCTGGAATGAAACCTATGAGGCGGTGCTGTCCTGGTATATCGCACTTCCGACAACGCTCGCCCTGATCAATCCGCGCCTCGGAAAATTCAACGTGACGGCCAAGGGCAGTCTGGTCAAGCACGATTTTTTTGACTGGCGCATCGCAGCGCCGTACCTGGTGCTGGTGCTCCTTAACCTGCTTGGCGCTCTCATGGCGATACCGCGACTGCTGTTCTGGAATTCCTTCGAATCCGATACGGTGATCGTGAATTTGGTCTGGACCCTATTGAATCTCGCGCTCCTGGGTGCGGTGCTGGGGGTCGCCGCGGAAACCCGTCAGGTGCGGACCGCCCCGCGCGTCACCAAGAGCATACTCGCGACCTTGTATCTGACCGACGGCACGCGGATCACCTGCGAGAGCGAGGACTTCTCAATGCAGGGTTTGGGTTTGCGGACCGACGTGCCACCGAATGTCCAACGCGGAGGCCGATTGCGGGTGGGCTTGTGGGTGGAGAACCAGGAATGGAGTTTCCCGGTCGAGGTGGCCGTGGTGCGCGCGAATCACATCGGACTGCAACTGTGTGAACTGTCGATTGAAGAGGAGAAAAACTACGTGCGTTGCACGTTCGCCTCACCCAGCGCCTGGAACGACTGGAGTCGAGGCACCGAAGCCGATCAGCCGCTGGCAAGCTTTGCCGAGGGGTTTTCCTTCGGCGTGACCGGCTACGTGCGTCTGCTGGAGAGTCTCTACAACGGCATGGCCTCGTGGTGGCGCGGCCGACCGCGCCACTTACTGGCTCGGTGAGCGGAACCGCGCATGGGTCTGTGGAGCGCCTATTTTTTCGCCAAGCTGATGCTGTATGCGGACGGCTACATCGACTTCAGCCCCTGGCTTAATCTGGCGTTTGCCGTCTTTACGGCATTAGCGCCAAAGAACGCACGGCAGCATTTCGCCAAGAATCTGTTTGCCGTTCCACTCGGCATTCTGCTCCTCTATTACGATTCATGGCTGCCGCCGATCACTCGGGCGTTATCGCAGGCACAGAATCTGCCCTCGTTCACGCTGGCGTATCTGTGGGAGCTGCTCGGCCGATTCATCAGCTGGAAGGTGGTGGCCGAGCTCGCCGCGATGCTCATCGTCTATGGGCTCGCGCGGCGCAAGCTGCGCCTGAGCACCTTCGTATTCATGGCCATCGTGCTGGTCATAGTTTTACAGCATGGCTGGTCATTGCAGCAGGCGAGCGTCGTTCGGGTCGCGGCAGCTGACGGGGGCACCTCGGCATCACCCGAAATCGATGCGCGCAACATGCGGCCGCAAGCGCTGGACGCGCTGTTGGCGCAGTTCTACGCCAAGGAGCAGATGCGCCAGGTACGTTTCACGCGCGCGGCGCAGAACGACATCCCCTACGATATTCTTTTGTTGCACGTGTGTTCGCTGTCGTGGGACGACCTGCGGGCGGTAAAGCGCGAGCGCGACCCCTTGTTCAGCCGCCTCGATATTGTGCTAGCGGATTTCGGCTCGGCCGCCAGCTATAGCGGTCCGGCCGCGATCCGCCTGCTGCGCGGAAATTGCGGCCAGACGGCTCATAAACAGCTCTACGACACAGCGGGCCCGGAATGCTTGATGATCGATGGCTTGCAGAATGCGGGCTTCGAACCCCATTGGCTCATGAATCACGACGGCCATTTTGGCAACTTCTTTGCCGATGTTCGCGATCGCGGTGCGGTCGCGGTCGCGCCGGAGGACGCCCGCGGCGCGCTGGTGGAGCAGCAGTCCTTCGACGGCTCACCGATTTACAGCGATTACTCGACGCTATCGCGATGGTGGGCGAAACGGGAAATGAATCGCGCTGCGCGTGTGGTGCTCTATTACAACACCATCAGCTTGCACGACGGCAACCGTGTGGTTGCCACGGCGCACGCCGACTCTTCCTATGAGGCGCGTTTCGCGCAGTTGAGCACCGACATCCGCCGATTTCTGGATGACCTGCAGCGCTCCGGACGGCGCGTGATCGTGGTCCTCGTCGCCGAACACGGTGCGGCGCTACGTGGTGATCGCCGTCAGATTTCCGGGCTGCGGGAGATCCCGACTCCCGCCATTGCCCATGTGCCGGTAGGCATCGTGTTGGTGAATGCGCCGCGATCCGCGCAATCGGTGCAGGAGCGGATCGATGTTCCGACCAGCTACATCGCGGTCAATGAACTGCTCTCGCGCTTCATCGCTGACAATCCATTTGCCAAGCCGAGCTTGAGTCTGGCGACGTATACGCAGGGTCTGCCGCAAACGGATTTCGTGGCTGAGAATGACGGTACTACCGTCCTACAGATCGGCCGTCAGTACATGATGCGCACGCCCGACGGGGCGTGGTCAAG
>CAZDTG010000106.1:4958-15049 GCA_964508005.1 uncultured Steroidobacteraceae bacterium | reverse complement strand
CGCTTCTCACTGCGCCAGAATGACACCGTAATGTCCGACGACCCTCACTGTGACGTTACCGCCGCTCACGGTATAGGTATTTCCCGTCAGCAGATCGCTCACGGTCGTGCCGTTCGGCATGCTCAGCTGCCACACCGGCACGGTCACCGTGTGGTCGGCGCTGTCGTTGCTCAGCATCACCGCGATCCGGCTGCCCGCGTCGAAGCGCCCGAAAGAGTAGATATGGTTCGTGTCGTCCGTGAGCAACGACATGAACGAGCCCGTGCGCAGCGCCGGATACCGATTGCGGATCGAAATGAGCTTCTGGGTGAGGGCCACGGCCGGATCGCCGGTATTCGCCCGCGACCAGTCGAAGGTGCGCCGGTCATCCGGGTCGGGCCCGCCCTGCATGCCGTACTCATCTCCATAGTAGATGGTCGGCGTGCCGACATAGGTGAACTGGAAGATGAGTCCCAGATAGGTCTTCCGGATATTACCGCCACAGCGCGTCGCAAAACGCGCCGTATCGTGGGTCCCGAGCTCGTTCGTCATCGTCTCCTGGACATCGACGGGCAGGTCGGCGCGGCTGGCATGAAGCCAGCGGTCGAGCGTGCTCTCGTTGACCGAGGCGCTCTTGCCGTTCTCGTCCTCACCGCAGATCCACTCCGAGACCGGCCGGGTGAAGCCGTTGTAGTTCATGGCCCCGTCCCATTCCTTGCCGTCGTCGAGCCACGGCGAAGCATCACCCCAGTACTCGCCGAGGATTTCGGCGTCGGGGTTGACGGATTTCACCGCAGCCCGCAGTTCTCGCATGATCTCGTGGTTGGTGCCATCGCTCCCATCTTTGCCACCGCCGTCAAGAGAGTGCGCCACATCGAGCCGCCAGCCGTCTATGCGGTACGGCGCTCGCAGATAGGTTTGTACGACGGAGGTCTTTCCGCCGTAGATCCGGTCGCGCACCGCTGAGCCGCTCGGGCCGTAATCGAGCTTCGGCATGCCGCCTACGCCGAAGAAGGAGGAGTAGGTGTTGGGCCACGACTGGAAGGTGTAGTAACCGTAATAGGGGCTCGCCTGCGACTGGTAGGCTCCGGGCGGCGAGCAGGAGATGGAATCGTATGTTTGCCTGCCGAACCAGCAGTTGCTGTCGCCGCTGTGATTGAACACGCCGTCGAGGATGATGTAGCCCGGCGGGCCTTTGGAGCCGCTGTGGATGTCGGCGACGAGGTGCTGCAGGGTGGAAGCGGTCCCGAAGGCCGGGTCCACCTGGTAATAATTCTGGGTGTCGTACTTGTGGTTGGTGGGGGACTTGAAGATGGGATTCAGATAGATGATGTCCGCGCCCAGCGTGCCCTTGATGTAGCTGAGTTTCTGGTCGACGCCCGCCAGGTCGCCGCCAAAGAACACCTCGCTGTTGCAGTCCTTGGCCTTGGCGAAGACGCTCGTGCCCCACTCGTGCTGCTCGGTTGCGCAGCCTGCGTACGTGTAACGGCCATTGGTCACGTCGTTGGACGTGTCTCCGTCATAGAAGCGGTCTGGGAAGATCTGGTACATCACGCCGTTCTTCATCCAATCCGGGGTCTTGAACCCGGGGGTGATGAAGAAGTCGCCCGAGGAAGGCTCGCTCGAGCTGATGCCGGCCGCGTTGAGCCACGCAGTGTCCGAGCCATCGTTGATCTGGAATCGGTAGTACTTCTCCGAGCTGCTGGCGGGAACCGTACCCTGCCAGTAGTCGAACGTGCCGGTCGGATCATTCGACACCCAGTGCATCGAGATCCGGTGGAACGAGTTGTCCGCGGTGTCGTAGTACTTGATATTGGCGCCGGTGATGTCGGCCTTGCAGGTTCGCAACGTCAGGGTTACCGGGCTCATCGCGGTGGGCTCCGGATTGCTGTCGTACATCGTCCCCTGGTCGGAGAACAGGTAGTTCCATTCCACGTTGTTGTCGTTCGTGCACGCCTGGGCACGGCCCTCTCCTCCCTTCGTCTGCACGCGGGCGGCGACGCCCGCCGGCAGCTTGATGTAAGTCACGCCGCCGTAGCGATCGCCGCCGATGGTCCAGCAGGCGCTTGCGCACTGCTGCAGCGCGGCGAGATCGGCGGCACGAGTGAGCGGCACATCGTCGCGAGTAACCTGCGTTGCCACTGTCCGATGGACGGCAAAGACATAGTGGGTGAGGGCCGGCCGCCAGGTGCCGCTCGGTGCGGCGATCGTCAAACTGACCGCATCTGGAGTGGCCTGCGCGCTCAAGCGCTGCAGGAAGTAAGCCTCGTGCTCGTAGGCGTAACTCTTGCCGTCATCGTCGTAGTAGTCGAAGTCCGTGCGCTCGGCGGCCGGAAATACGTTGACGCGCACCGCAGTGACGGGGCGCTGCCCGACGTAGTCCATCACCGGCTGCGTCGGGATGATCGCCCCCTGGCGGATGAAGAGGGGGATGTCGCTCCAGGTCTTGCTGTCTACGGCCAAGGTGATCGACCTGCCGCCAAGATAGACCTGGCCGCTCGACCAGTCCGTCCAGATGCCGGCCGGGAGGTAGAGGTGCTTCTCGGTCTGATCCTGCTCCACCACCGGGGAGACGAGGAGGTACTGCCCGAACAGCCAGGCGCTGAAGTCGTTTCGGACGTTCGGATCATCCGGCCAGCCGAAGTTGAGCGGCCTGACGAGTCCCACGCCCGCGACGTGATCGTGCCAGGCATAGGAGTACATATAGGGCAGCAGCTCGTAGCGCAGCCTCATTGCATGGGTAGCGGCGCTCTCGGCGATCGGCCCATAGCGCCAGGGCTGGCGCTTCTCCTGGTACTCCCCGTGGACGCGAAAGATCGGCGTGAAGGCGCCGAACTCGATCCATCGCGCGTAGTTCTCATCCGAGGGGTGGCCGTGGAAGCCTCCGCCATCCATGCTCCACCACATCTCACCTACGTCGATGGCGCTCAGCATGCGCGATCGCTGCCTGGCCATGCTGTCAAAGCCCGTCTGGATGTCCCCGGACCAGAGCCCGTAGGCGTAGCGCTGTGCGCCCAGCCAGAAGTTGCGATTGAGCGAGAAGACGCGCGTGTCGGAGCGGGCGCGCTGACCTTCATAGAGGGCACGCTCCATGTTCAGGAACTCGGTATCCCCGCCCGCCTCATCCGCCTCGTCGTTCCACCAACCGACGATGCCGGTATCGAAGCTGTGCTCGAGCGTGGGGTTGAAGAACCAGGCGCGCGTGGCGGGGTTGTCGAAGTCCAAGTCCTCGACGGGCCCGTGCGAGAAGTAATCGGGGCTCGGCTTCTCACCGGCGATCCAGAGCTGATGCGCGCTGGCATAGCGGCCCTCCTGCGTCTGCACATGGATGCGCGGCTTCATGATGCCGATGAGATGCACCCCCGAGGCATCGAGCTCTTCTCCCAGCTTGCCGCTCGGGCCATCGGGGAACTTCTGCTGGTTCCAGCGGAATTCCCCGTACTCATCGTTCCCCCACGCCTTCCAGTCGAAGTCGAGCTCGAAGGAATCCACCGGAATGTGCTTGGCGCGGTAGGTCTCGACGTGCTCGAGCAGCTCTTTCTCATCGATCCCCCACTGGCTGTTGATGAAGCCGAGGGACCATTTGGGAAAGAGCGGAGCATGGCCGCTCAAGTCCGAGACGGCGGCGAAGATGGCCTCGGGCTCGCCGGCGATCAGGTAAAAATCGGGATCGGGCCGCGAGAGCTTGGAGGCTCGAAGGCTTCCGGGGGCCAGACTGAACGTGGCTCCTTTGCTGTCGATGAGCACGCCGAATCCGGCTGTGCTCCAGACGAGCGGCGCGCCGGCATTGCCCTGCGCGCCGGCGGAGGCCACGTGCGTGCCGAGGCGGAGGAGTCCTGCAGGGTTCTGATCGAAAGCATTGGTGCCATCGATGCCGTAGAGTGGCGCTCCCTTGGCAAAGCGCAGTACGAGCGTGCCGCGAGCCATGCTGGCAAGGCGGGGTACCCTCAACAACGGATTCTGCGCGCCAGCGTCAAAGACCGTGAGTGTTCCGGAAGCCTCATCGAGCGCAATGCGAAAGCGCCCTCCGCAAAGCAGGAGATCACTGCCTTGCCGACTTGCAACGACGGATGTTGTGGCGGCATCGGCGTGCGGGGCCATCACCAGTGTCGGCGGCGTTGCTCCTGTCGCCGGAATGAAGTGCACATGCAGCACGTTGCCGCCAATCAGGCGCAGCGACAATGTGCCACCGGACAGGCGAATGTCGGCCCCCGCATCTTGTAACCGCACGCCCGCCGCAGCCCGCGGCACCACCGCGTGTGCCGGAGCCTGCCAGGCAGTTGCGAGCAACAATGCGCCAAGCATGCCCAGCCGGATCCGATCTGCTGTCATTTTGACCCTGCGTTCACTGAAAATCCGCCGAGCCGCGATGCCGCTATTGCAGGATCGCGGTGGAATAAGCCGGCATCGTCAGATCGCGGCCCGCGAGGCGGACGCCGGGGCGAGTGCCCCGAATGACCGCGCGGAAGCTCGCATCCGGGAGGCTGACGCTCCGGGTCGTGCCGGAGAGATTGTGGACCACGAGCAGCCGCTGCGCGTGATCGGCGCGAATGTAGGCGCTGATCGCGCCGCCATCAGCCGGATAAGGTGTGATATCGCCGTCACGCAGGGCCTGCAGGTCGATGCGCCAATGGATCAGGCGGCGATAGAAATACAGCAGCGACTGCGAATCGGCGCGCTCAGCGGCGACCGACAGGCTGGGCGAGGCATTGTCGGGCGCCGGCTCCCACCAGGTCTCGCCGGCTCCGTGAGGGCTGCGGTCCCAGCGCATGGGCTCGCGAATGCCCGGGTCCGGTTTCGCCCCGTGCATCCCGATTTCCTCGCCGTAATAGACGAAGGGATCTCCCGGCAGCGTCAGCAACATCGCTGCGGCCATACGCACGTGGCTCACGTTGCCGGCGAGCTGGTCGATCACGCGGTCCCGATCGTGGTTGCCGATGAACGGTGAATCGACAATCGGCCCGCGAGCGTGCTGCCGGAAACTGCTCCAGGCCTTCTGCACATAGTTGCCAAGACTCGGGCTGGTCTCGTTGGCGGCAGCCGCAACGAGCACCTGCGCCAGCGGGAAATCAAACACGGAATTCAGCGCCGAGTAATAAGGCGCCGCCTCCGTTTCGCTTTGGGCGGGGACTTCTCCGAGCAGGAATACACTCGGATCGCTCGCGCGGAGCGCCGCGTGGTACTGCTGCCACCACGCGATGTTTTTTTCGACCGCGCGGGGGCTGCCGATATCCGATTTGAAGTCGATGTAGATCTGGGTCGTGGCGTCGAGCCTGAACCCGTCGACCCCCTCAGCCAGCCAGAAGCGCCCTACCTCGATCATCTGCTGGCGCACGGCCGGGTTGTCGTAGTTGAGTTCGGGCATCTCGCCCGAGAAGTCGCCCAGGTAGTACTGGCCATCGCGCCGGTGCCAAGCAGGGCTGTCCTGCGAGCTCATCGCAGTGAGGTCGGCTCCCTCGCCCGCCCATGTGTACCAGTCGTGATAGGGGCTCTTGGGATCGAGCGCCTGCTCGAACCACGGATTGCGATCGCTGGTGTGGTTGAGCACCATGTCGATCAGCACCTTGATGCCGCGCGCATGGGCCTCCCGCAGCAGGCGGCGAAAATCCGCCATGGTGCCGAACTGCGGATTGATGGCGAAGTAGTTGGTGACGTCGTAGCCGTGGTAGGTGGGGGAAGGATAGATCGGGGTCAGCCAAAGGCCGCTTACCCCCAGCCACTCGAGGTAATCCAACCTGGCGGTGATGCCGTTGAGGTCGCCGATGCCATCGCCATTGGAATCAGCAAACGAGCGGACGAAGATCTCGTAATAGACACCGGAGGCGGCGTGCCGTGGGAGAGTCGCGGCACCGGCCTGCGCGACTGCAACAAGGGTGAAGGCCGCGCCGGCGAGTGCCGCCGTGAGCCCACGATGGCGGCCAGCGCTCCAGGGAAGGGGGATCATCAATCGGAAGGATGAGGCGCGCGGGTGCGGATTTGCAACGGATCGCATACGTATTCAGTCGACGAGCTCGCCCGCGGCCGAGGCGTTTTCAGACTCCTGTGGCATTATCGATCGCCTGGAGTTGACTCATGCTCAACATCGAGCAACTCACTTCATGCCCAAGCCAGTGTTCATAATGACGACGTTGGGTGCAGCGGCGATCTGGATCGCCCTGGGTGTGTGGCTGCCCTGGTGGCTGATCGCTGTGGCGGTGGCCGCTGCCGCGACCTGGCTGGTCGCCACCCCCGCGGGGCGGCGGACCGGCTCGATCACCGCGGCGGGCATAGCCACCCTCCCGCAGCGCCTCGGCGGGGCCTCGGTGGCGTTAGTAGGCATTGCTGGCGTGGTTGGCGTGCTGATTGCCCTGCTGGCCATGGGCAATGGGTTCCAAGCCACTCTGCAGGCGACCGGAAGCGACGATACGGCCATCGTGCTCAGCTCGGACTCGCCCAGCGAGATCAGCTCGGTGCTCGATCAGAGCTCGGTGAGGCTGATGGGCAATGAGCCGCAGGTGATGCGCGATGCCGAAGGACGGCCCATTGCCTCGCCCGAGCTGCTATCGGTGGTGTCGCTACCCGATGAGAGCAACGGACTCGTAGCCAATGTCTCGCTGCGCGGCGTGGGACCTGGGGTCTGGGCGCTGCGACCCAACGTGAAGATCATCGCTGGTCGGCGGTTCCACACGGGCCTGAGGGAGCTCATCGTTGGCAAGGACGCAGCTCAGGAGTTCGCGCATACATCCATCGGCTCAACGCTCGATCTCGACGGCGAACCGTGGAAGGTGGTCGGCGAGTTCGATTCCGGCGATGCGTACAACTCGGAGCTCTGGGCCGACACCAACGTGGTTGCCACGACTTTCCACCGCGGCAGCAGCACCAATTCGCTCACCGTGAGGCTCAAGAGCGTGAAGCAGTTCGCCACCTTCAAGGCGGCTCTAACCTCGGACCCGCAGCTCCATGTGGAGGCTCACACGACCCGTGCCTATTATGCCGACCAGGCGAAGGACCTGACCAAGCTCATCCGCGTTCTGGGTTCGATTGTCGCCGCCATCATGGGCGTCGGCGCGGTTGCCGGTGCGCTCAACAGCATGTATTCGGCTGTATCGGCGCGGACACGCGAAATCGCGACTTTGCGCGCGATCGGCTTCAGAGGCGGCCCTGTGGTGATCTCGGTGATGATTGAGACCATGCTGCTCGCGCTCGTGGGCGGGGCGGTTGGAGCTGGAGTGGCCTGGCTGCTGTTTGACAACTACACCGCCTCCACTGTGGGCCCGAACTACAACGAAATGGTGTTCCAGTTTCGGGTGAGCCCGGCGCTCCTCGGCAGCGGGGTGCGCCTAGCGCTCGTCATAGGGTTCCTCGGTGGACTCTTTCCGGCGCTGCGCGCCGCGCGCATGCCGGTGGCGGATGCCTTGAGACAGCTGTAGCTGATCGAGACGCCAAGTGAAATATCTGCACCTTGTCTGGGCGGCGCTCCTGCGGCGCACGTTGCGCACAGCGCTCACGTTGCTGTCCGTGACGATGGCCTTTCTGCTCTTTGGCCTGCTTACTTCGGTGCGTTACGCGTTCCTACAGGCTGGCCAGGATGTGGCCGCGGCCCATCGGCTGGTCACGCTGGCCAAGAGCAGCTACATGTTCGGACTACCCCTGAGCCTATACGACAGCATCAGTGCTGTGCCGGGAGTGGAGGCGGCGACGTACATCGGGACCTTCTACGGTACTTACCAGGATCCCAAGAACCACGTCGGGGGTGTCCCGACGGTGAGCAGCTACTTCAAACTGTTTCCGCAATTAAAGATTCCGCCCGCGCAATGGCGCGACTATGAAAACACCCGCACGGGCGCGCTGGTGGGCGCGAGCCTCGCCGCGCGTTATCACTGGAAGATCGGCGAGCTGATCCCGATCCAGACACCGGACCTTCCCCGCCGGGACGGCTCAACCATCTGGACATTCGTCGTGTCGGGGATCTACAGCTCCGATCCCGAGTACATGGAGAACGCGATCATATTCCACTTCAGCTATTTCGATTCGGACCGAGCATCGAAAAATGGCACCGTGGCGGTGTATCTCGAGAAAATCGCCGATCCGCTCCAGGCGAACCCAATTGCCCTGGCTATCGACGCTTTGTCGGCTAATTCGGACCACGAGACGAAGACACAGTCCTCGAGCGCGATTGCGGCGGGGCAAGTCAGGCAACTGGGAAACATCAGCCTCATCGTCCACGCCATCATGGGCGCGGTGGTCTTCACGCTCATCCTGCTGACCGGCAACACCATCTCTCAGGGGGTCCGCGAGCGCATTCCCGAGCTCGCGATCCTGAAGACGATCGGCTTCTCGGGCCGCAACATTCTCCTTCTCGTGTTGGCCGAATCGGTCCTGTTGTTGGCGCTCGGCGGCATCGCCGGCCTTGCGCTGGCGGACGCGGTGGTTGGCTTCGTGCACACGTGGAAAGGCCCGCATCTGCCCATGGCCCCAATCGCTTGGGCGATCTGGGTGCGCGGCCTCGGCCTGATGGCGCTCGTCGGGCTCGTTGTCGGGGTGCTACCGGCTCTGCGCGCCATGCGCCTTCGTGTGGTCGATGCGCTTGCCGGGTGGTGACCGCCGGGAGCCGACGTCGTCAACACCGTCGTTGGCGCTCGCCGTTTTGGCGAGTATGGTTACCCTCCCGCCGCGCAGTGCTCGGCAATGAAGCGCTCGTGACTGCTCATCTGCTCGACCGCGCCGCGGATCAGCGCGCGGATGCTGCCGAGGAATTCCTCGAGCTTCTCACGTGGCAGGTTGTCGGCGAGCGGGTGATGGCGTCGAGGCAGAATTCCCTGGCCCACCATTACCTGCAGCCATGATTGCTCGGTGAAGAGCTCCTCGCCGTCACGGAAGATCTGGCCCGTGGCATCGAAGATCTCCAGCTTGTGCCGCAGTCCTTCCGGGGCCGGCAGCGCGGCGCAGCGTCGCCAGAACGGCGTGTCGCGTCGCTCGGTGGTGCGGTAGTGCAGCATCAGGAAGTCGCGAACCTGCTCGTATTCCCGGCGTGTGTTGCGGTTGTATTCGTCGATGATCGCCGGATCGAAGCCGCGATCCGGAAAGAGCGAGAGCAGGCGGCTGATCCCCGACTGGATGAGGTGGATCGCCGTCGATTCCAGCGGCTCGAGAAAACCGGCCGCCAGCCCGATGGCCACGCAATTGCGTGACCAGATCTGCCGCCGCACGCCTGACGTGAACCGGATCGGCCGCGGATCTCCTAGCGGCTCACCATCGAGAGAGCCGAGGAGGATCGCGGCAGCCTCGTCGTCGCTCATGAATTCGCTGCAGTACACGTGGCCATTGCCGGTGCGGTGTTGCAGCGGTATCCGCCACTGCCAGCCGGCCGGTCGCGCGTTGGCCTGCGTATAGGGCCGCATCGGCGAGGCGGGGGCGCTCCCGACCGCCAGTGCGCGATCGCAGGCGAGCCACTGCCGCCAATCCTCGAACCCGCTCTTGAGCGCACCCTCGATGAGGAGCCCGCGAAAACCGGAGCAGTCGATGAAGAGATCCCCTTCGATGCGCGCGCCGCTCTCGAGGACCACGGCGTCGATGAAGCCGTCCTTGCCCCGCAGCTGCGCATCGACGACTTTCCCCTCCGTTCTCTTCACACCCCGCTGCTCGGCATAGGTGCGCAGCATGCGGCCGTACAGTGCGGCGTCGAATTGGAACGCGTACTTGATGCCGGTCATGGGACTGCTGCCGATCTTCTCGATCCGGGACATCCGGCAGGACTTCGCGGCGGTCGCGTTGAGTGAATAAGTCGAGAGATCCTCGGCGCCCGATTCCGCCCTCCGGCGCAACCAGTAGTGCTGGAACGGCAGCGGGCCCAACGGCAATCCGACGTCACCGAACGCATGCAGGTAGCTGTGTCCCAGCCGCACCCAATCGTTGAATTGAATGGCGAGCTTGAACGTCCCGCCGGTGGCTCGGAGCATCACATCCTCGTCGATGCCGAGAAAGTGATTGACGTTGCGGATCTGGGGGATGGTGGACTCACCGACCCCGACAGTGCCGATGGCGTCCGATTCGACGACGTGGATCTCCAGGCTCTCGCCCATGGCGCGGCTAAAGACGGCCGCGGTCATCCATCCGGCAGTGCCGCCGCCCAC
>CAZDTG010000106.1:0-4858 GCA_964508005.1 uncultured Steroidobacteraceae bacterium | reverse complement strand
TCGCCGGCGCGGTGGAGGGGACTCGTCGTCCTAATGGAAATTGTACGAGAACCCGAGCGTGTAGAGCCGAGGGTACGTTTCCCAGGTGAGAATCTGACGCGGATCCTTGTTCTGGTATGTCTGAAGGCCCTGGTTGCTCAGGTTCGAGCCGGTGGCGATCAGAGTGAGGCCCTTCAGCATGCCGCTGTCGAAGGCGTAAGTCACCTGCGCGGACACGTCCCCGGTTCCCTTTTGGTACTGCTCGACGCGCGTCGCGCTGATGCCGAACACTCGCGAGAGGAAGTCCGAGCGGATGCTGTCGCTCACCATCGCCTGGAAGCCTCCCAGCTGGTAGTACAGCGTGAATTGCTTCACCCACTTCGACAATCCCGACACCGTGACCGGTTGGGAATTGCCGGCGTAGTACACGGCGCTGTTGGTCCGAGTGACGCTTGCCAGGACGCCTACGCCGTTCAACCAGGGCGTAAAAGCGCCGAGCGGCAGGTTGCTCGCGAGCTGCCCGCCGTAGATCTTGCCAGCGCCATCGTTCTGCGGGATGGTCATGACGCCGTAGGTAGTGCCGAGCTGGGCCTGCTGTGCGGGGGTCAGATAGCTGGCCACATACGGCGCGAAATTATACAGCGTCGCGGCGTTCGGATTGATGTAGTCGGTGAGCTTCAGGTAATACCCGGACAGCTGCACGTAGCCTGCGCCGCCACTCGCACAGAGCGCCGAGGACTTGTCCTGGTTGCCGTTGCACTGGTACCCGCCGCCCGAGAAATAGTGCTCGATGCTGGCGTTGACGTTGGTCGACATGGTCGGCAGCAGCGCCGCATTGCCGCCCTGGCCGCTGAAGTACGACTTGTTCGGGTCCGTGATCGTCAGCGCGTTGTTGTTGGCGCCGATGCCGAGGCTGGCGCTCATCTGGTCCGTGCGCGGGCGGGCCATCGTTCGGGCAACGCTCAGACGCACGTCATTGTCGTCGGGTAGCGAGAACACCAGGTTCAGGCTCGGCAGGTACCGGTTGTAGCTGATGCCGCCGCTTGTCGGCAGCAGCACGGTGGTTGCCGAGCCGCCGGTCGTCGAGCCTGGGGCCACGCGCGCGCCGTCGGAGGACTGATTGGTATGGGCGACCTGCAGGCCGACGTTGCCGCGCAGGCCCACGTTGGGACCCAGATCGGTGTGAATGTTGAACTGGAGATATCCGGTCGTATCATCCTCGTTGATCACCCAGTCCGGCGGCACGTTGATCGAGGATAGGGCCGTCGGGTATTGCGCCAGTGCGCCGCTCGCGATCAGCGCGAACGGGTTGTACATCACCTGGGGTCCGATGCCCATCCATGCGAGCGCACCGGTGGTCGGCTGGAGCGCGCTCGCGGGAATCGGCAGGCTCCGTGTCGCACCCTGATTGAGCAGCAGCGACGGGCCGCCCCCCGGCACCAGGAAGGACTGACTGATGACGTAGTCCTTGCGGCGATGCTGACGATCGGCTCCGATCTCGACGCTCGAGAACGGTCCGCTCTCGAAGAAATGCGTCGCGCTCAGCTTGAGGTGGCCAATGTAGTCCTCGACGTGCGGGGTGTTGATGAAGCCTGCCTGGACCAGATTCGAGCCCGCGCCCCAGCCCTGCGGATCCGTCAGCACGACGTTGCTACCGTTGAGGCCCTGCGAAGGATACAGCAGCAGCTCGCCATTGCCGCTCTCACGGAAGCCGACATTGGTTCCTGGAAACGCGGATTGGTTCGGACCGTTGTAACCGTAGCCCGAGTACGACTCGAGGAACGAATCCTCGCGCGCGGCGCGGCTGTAGCCGCCGTCGAGATTGGCGGTCCAGCTGTCGGAGAGCTTCAAGTCGTTGTGCCACAGTATGTTGTACACACGGCCGTCGTAGTAGTTGTAGTCGTTACGGATGACCGGATAGACGTTGTTGAACGTGCCGGTCTGGACGAAGCCGTTGCTCACTGTTCCCGGCACGAGGGTCACACCGCTACCCCAGTACAGGGGGAACTCGGCGCCCTTGAGCTGTGAAGTCTCTTTCGTCTCCTCATACGTGAGATCGAGCGTGCTGCTGAAGGCACTGGAAGGTCTGAACTCGAACGTGGCGAGATAGCCGTTGCGGTTCAGCAGGTCAGATACGTTGTAGTTCTTCGATCCGCCGACGACGAGGTCGCCGTTCGCATCGGTCGCGTAGCCCCAGGGCCCCTGATGCCGGGTATACGTCGGATTGGACTCGAGATCGACACCAAGCACGACGCCGAACGTATGATCGAAGAACTGGTCGGCAACGATACCGTTGATGTCGTGCCCGCGATTGCTGACACCCGGTCCCGGCATCACCTGGTTCGGCTCTATCATCTGATAGTTGGCGTTTAGGTTGAAAATCCGGTGATTCTCCGACAGTGGACGCATGGTCTGCATGTCCACGGTGCCCGCGAGGCCTGAATTGATCAGATCGGCGCTCGGAGTCAGATACACCTTGACGGTGTTGAACCAGCTCTGCGGATATTGGTCGAGCTGCACGCCGCGGTCGTTGGTGATGGTCGGCTGGATATCGCCGTCGACCAGCGTGGTGATGAAGTCGGAGCTCATGCCGTGGATGCTGATCTCCTGCGGGCGGCCGTTGACCATCTGGACGGCGACGCCCGGGAGGCGCCCCAGGGCGTCGGCGATGCTGGTGCCGGGCAACTGGCCGATCTCCTGTGCGGAGATCGCCTCTACGATCGAGTCGGAGTTCTTCTGGACGGCGAGCGAATTCTGCAGGCTGCTGACGAAGCCGCGGACCACCACCTCGTCCAGCACGTTTTCATTGGCAACCTGCTTTTGGCTCTTCTTGTCTTTCTGGTCGGCGGTCTGGGGTGCGGCCTGGGTGTCGTTGTCATCGGTGGCGCTCGCGGCCTCAGCGGCATGCGATACGGGCATCGCACCGGCCGCACAGGCGCCGAAGATTGCCGTGGCGACGGCCGTCTCGAGGATGTTGCGATTGCGTCTGATCACTGGAGAATCCCCCCCGGGATTTGTTAGTCCGATAAAACGGATGGCAAATCATTCATGGCACATCATTCGAGGGGGGTGACGTGAATGCAAGGAACTGCATACGTATTCAGGCGCGCATACGTATGCGACGCTGCGTGCCGCGGCGGCGCTCTGTGTCAGAGTAGCCGGAGTGGCGGCGGGAACCTTGAGAGCATGAGCGCATTTCCCTGGTGGCGCGGCGCGGTGATCTACCAGATCTATCCGCGCAGCTTCCTCGATACGAACGGCGACGGCATCGGCGACCTCAAGGGGATCGCCGAGCGGCTCGCTTATGTCGCGGGCCTCGGCGTCGATGCGATCTGGGTGTCGCCGTTCTTCAAGTCGCCCATGGCCGATTTCGGGTACGACGTCGCCGACTTCTGCGCCGTCGATCCGCTCTTCGGCGACCTCGGGGATTTCGACCGGCTGGTCGCCGAGGCGCACCGGAGCGGCCTCAGGGTCATGATCGACCAGATCCTGAGCCACACCTCATCCCAACATCCCTGGTTTATCGAGAGCCGCTCGAGCCGCGACAATCCGAAGGCCGACTGGTACGTCTGGGCGGACCCCTCGAGCGATGGCACTCCGCCCAACAACTGGCAGTCGATCTTCGGCGGCCCAGCGTGGCGCTGGGAGCCGCGCCGCCGGCAGTACTACCTGCACAACTTCCTCGACTCGCAGCCCGATCTCAACTTCCATCATCCCGAGGTGCCAGCCGCGATGCTGGAGAACCTCAGGTTCTGGCTGGACCGGGGTGTCGACGGCCTGCGGTTCGATGCCATCAATTTCTGCTATCACGACCGGCTGCTGCGCGACAACCCGCCGAAGCCCGCGGAGCATCGCAACGGCCGCGGATTCACGGCGGACAACCCGTACGCGTACCAATATCACTGGTACAACAACACCCAGCCGGAGAATCTGGAGTTCCTCACGGAGGTGCGCCGGCTCCTCGACCGCTATCCCGGCGCCGTGAGCCTCGGCGAGATCGCCGCGGAGGATTCGCTCGCGACGATGGCGGAGTACATCGGCGAGACGCGCCTGCACATGGCCTACAGTTTCGAGCTACTCACCGAGGAATACCGGGCCGCGCACATCCGCAACACGGTCGAGAGCCTGGAGCGGCAAATGCCGCACGGCTGGCCGTGCTGGACGATTTCCAACCACGATGTGGCGCGGGTGATGACCCGCTGGGGTGGCGCCGCCGCCTCCTCCAGGATGTCGAGCATGCTGAGCGCGATGGTTTGCTCTCTGCGCGGCTCGGTCTGCATCTACCAGGGCGAGGAGCTCGGTCTGCCTGAGGCGGGACTGCCGTTCGAGGCGCTGCGTGATCCCTATGGCATCGCCTTCTGGCCGAACTTCAAGGGCCGGGACGGCTGTCGCACACCCATGCCCTGGCGCGATACGCCGGACGCAGGCTTCACGACCGGTGCGCCGTGGCTACCTGTACCACCGGAGCATCTGCCGCTTGCGGTCTCCCGCCAGGAGTCCGACCGGGAGTCACCGCTCAACGCTTTCCGCCGCTTCCTGCGCTGGCGCAGGCGTCAGCCCGCCCTCTGCCAGGGCGACATCCGCTTCATCGAGCTGCCGGAGCCGCTGCTTGGGTTCAATCGCACGCTCGATTCCCAATCCATTCTGGCGGTCTTCAATCTCTCGGACCGCCTGCAGACGGTTGCCTTGCCGGCGCACTGGCCCATCACTCCCCTCGATGACCACGGCCTGAGCGCCGGCCGCGTGTGCGGCCGGACCCTCCAGCTGCCGGCGCACGGCGTCTTCTTCGCCCTTGTCGCATAGTAGGAACAGCGCAGGCTTGGGTAAGGCCGAGGCGATGGCTTAAACTACGGAGCGCCACACGAATAGAGAGATCGAG
>CAZDTG010000105.1:0-15057 GCA_964508005.1 uncultured Steroidobacteraceae bacterium | reverse complement strand
CGGCGGACCTCGTCTGCGCCTACAAGCCGCAGTTCGCCCATTACGCGGCCTACGAGGCGGAGGATCAGCTCGAGCGCACGATCGACTACATCCACCGCACTCACCCCGGCATTCCGGTGATCCTCGATTCGAAGCGCGGCGACGTGGGGAACACTGCCGAGCGCTATGCGATCGAGGCGTTCGAGCGGTATCACGCGGACGCCGTTACCGTGAGTCCCTATCTCGGCGGCGACTCGCTCGAGCCCTTCCTCGAGTACCAGGACAAGGGTGTCATCATCCTCTGCCGGACCTCGAATCCGGGTGCCGGTGACTTGCAGGACCTGGAGATCGGCGGGCGGCGCCTCTTCCACATCGTCGCGGACCTCGCGGCACGCCGCTGGAATGCGCGCGGCAATTGCCTCCTCGTGGTCGGTGCTACATATCCCCAGGAGCTGGCTCAAGTCCGCGAGATCGTGGGCAGCATGCCGTTGCTCGTGCCAGGGGTGGGCGCGCAGGGCGGCGATGTGGCGCAAGCAGTGCAAAACGGACAGACCGTCGCCGGCTCCGGTCTCGTCATCAGCTCGTCGCGCGGGATCCTGTACGCGTCGTCGGGCGAGGATTTCGCATCGGCGGCACGCGAGGCCACGCAGAAGCTGCGCGACCAGATCAACGCCAGTCGAGTGCGCCGTGGGCGGTAACTCGCGTTGATGGTGTCTCGCCCGTGGTGCGCGAGCGCCAAAGGTCTGGTGCTCGTTGCGCTGGTCGTGGCGCTCACCGGCTGCTCCCGCTCCGCGGATACCGCCTCCAACACCAAGAACACCGCCTCCGGCTCACGCGACACCGCGGCCGTCCTACTCCGCGGCAACGGCCCCGATCCTGACTCCCTGGACCCGCAACGCGCCCGCTCCGTCGAGTCGCAGACCATCCTCCGCGACCTCTGCGAGGGACTGACGGTCCTGGACAAGAACGCCGCCATCGCACCTGGGGTCGCGAGCGAGTGGACGATGAGCCCCGATGGGAAAACGTACCGGTTCAAGCTGCGGCCGGACGCGCGCTGGTCCAATGGCGATCGGGTCGTGGCCGGGGACTTCGTGGCGGCGCTGCGCCGCCTCGTTGATCCCGCCACCGCTTCCGGCTATGCGCAGGTGATCGATGTCATCGCGAATGCCGGCGACATTGTTGTCGGCCGTAAGCCGCCGGAAACACTCGGGGTCAGTGCCCCGGATGACTCGACAGTCGTGGTCGAGCTCGCCAACCCTGCGCCATATCTGCCCGGGCTGCTGTCTCATACGAGCACCTGCCCGGTGCACAGGCCTACACTGGCCGCGCGCGGCGACTCGTTCGCCCGCCCCGGCGTCATGGTGTCCAACGGCGCGTTCGTGCTCAAGGAATGGGTGCAGAACTCTCACATCCTGGCGACCCGGAATCACTATTACTGGAATGACTCGCGCACCCGTCTCGAGGCGGTGAAATACCTTCTCATCGCGGATGAGAACGCGGAGCTCACCCGTTATCGCGCCGGCGAGTTGCACGTCACCGCGGTCGTGCCGCGCGGGCAGTTCGACTGGATCAAGGCGAACCTCGGCGGCGAGCTCCACGTCTCCCCTCAGCTCAACACCTACTACTACGGCTTCAACCTGCGCCGCGCGCCGTTCAAGGACAATCCGGGCCTGCGCCGCGCGCTCTCGCTCGTGATAGATCGCGAGAAGCTGGCGCAGCTCGTTTTGCGCGTCGGAGAGCTTCCGGCGTACGGCTGGGTCCCTCCGGGTGTCAACAACTACGCCTCGCAGTCTTTCGACTACAAAGGCCTGCCCGTCGACCAGAGGATCGCCGAAGCACGCCGACTGTACGGGGAGGCGGGCTACTCGGGCTCCCATCCGCTGCGCTTCGAGCTGCGCTACAACTCGGGAGAGGTGCATACGAAGCTTGCGGTAGCTATCGCCTCCGCGTGGAAGGAAGCTCTGGGCGCGGAGGTGCGGCTCACCGCGGTGGAGTTCAAATCACTCCTGCAGGACATCGATCGCGGCGATGTGGAGCTGTTCCGCTCGAGCTGGGTCGGTGACTACAACGATGCCTACACCTTCCTGCAGTATCTGAAGAGCGACTTCGGCATCAACCTGCCCCACTACCGCAATCCCGCCTACGATTCCCTGCTCACGTTCGCGGCCACGCAAGTCGATCCCGTGAAGCGCCGCGAGCTGCTCGAGCAGGCAGAGCGCCTCGTGCTGCGCGACCATCCGTTGATCCCGATTTATTTCTACGTGAACAAACACCTCGTGAAGCCGGAGGTCGATGGCTGGTACGACAATGTCATGAATGTCGTCTACAGCAAGGACCTCGGACTGCAAGCCCCCACGGGGCAGCGCACGGCAGCGAACAGATGAAACGCAGGCGTCCGACCGTGTTTACTTCCGCTGGGGATATTCCACTCCCCGCCCCCGCGGAGGAAAGCGCGCAACGGACGCAGCCGGATCGCGGGTATCGGCACCCTCGTGTCCGCGCCTCATGGGCTCACCTGTCAGGTCGTGAACGAACCGGCCATACCAGTTGTGGATGTCGTGCTCCCGTACCGCCGACAGCATCTGCTCGTGCCGTTCGAGCCGCTCGCTCAATGGCATGTTCAAAGCGGTCTGCAGCGCGAAAGCCATGCCGCGCTTGTCGTACGGGTTCACCTGCAGAGCCCCGCTGAGCTCCGGCGCAGCTCCGGCCATCGGCGACAGGATCAACACGCCCGGATCCTCCGGATCCTGCGCGGCGACGAACTCCTTCGCCACGAGATTCATTCCATCGCGGATCGGCGTGACCAGCCCGACTTTCGCGGCGCGCAGAAAGCCCATCAGGGTCGTGTGGGAGTAATTCCGGTTCAGATACCGGATCGGTGTCCAATCGGCCTCCGCGAAATGCCCGTTCAGGCGTCCCGCGGCGGCTTCGAGGGCGTGCCGGATTTCGCTGTACGCATGCACATCCGAGCGGGATAAGGGTGCAATCTCCAGGAACGTTACGCGGCCGCGGTTATCCGGGAACGTATTGAGGAAGTGCTCGAACGAGGCAAACCGCTCCGTCAGACCCTTGCTGTAATCGAGCCGATCGACCCCGATGATGAGCTTGCGCCCGAGCAGACTCGCGATCATCCGCTGCACCTTGTCCTGCGACAGCGAGGCGGCAGCCGCGGCGGTGACCGCCTCCACATCGACGCCTATGGGATAAATGCCGACGCGTACATTACGGCCGCCGATCTCGAGCAGACTCTTCTGTCCCGAGAGGCGTGCCTCCGGCTGCTCGACGCAGGAGAGGAACGAGCGCAGGTCATCCTCGGTCTGGAAACCGACGAGATCGTACTGGCACAGGTCACGGACCAGCTCGCCGTAATTCGGCAATACCCGCAGGACCTGCCGATGGGGGAACGGGATGTGAAGAAAAAAGCCGATGGGTCCGCGGAATTGCAGCTGCCGCAGATAGCGCCCCATGGGGATGAGCTGATAGTCGTGTATCCAGATCGCGTCATCCGGCTTCAGCAGCTTCATGAGCTGACGCGCGAAGTGCGCATTCACGGCGTGATAGGCGTGGTACTGCGATTCCTCGTGGGTGAAGCGATCGGGGAAGTAGTGGAAAATCGGCCACAAAGTGCCGTTGCAGTAGCCGTTGTAGTACGCGTCGAATTCCGCGGGCTTGAGATCGATGGTCGCGAACCGGATGTTGCCGCGGACGAGCACCTCGGGCTCGGCACTCGGCTCTTCGGTTGTTTCACCACTCCAGCCGAACCACACCCCTCCGGTATTTTGCAGTGCGGCGAGAACCCCTACCGCGAGGCCCCCGGGGGCGGCGCCGCGACGGGGCAATGAAATTCGATTCGAAACGCAGACGAGACGTGCCACCACACCTCCTTGCCCCCCGTCCTGGGAAACGCTCGAGGCGCGGCTCGGTTCCCGTCAGCGCGTCTGGACCCACCCCATGCTGGGACGGAAGCGAAGCTCGCGCGGCGGACCGCCGCCGACTTCGGGGGGCAGGAGGGTGACGCCCCCGTCCGTGAGAAAATCCCGCACGAGCGTGAGCACCGTCTCGCAGACGAGTGCGGCCATGGGGTGATCGTCGACGTGGGCAAAGATACGCGCCTGCAGATTGCGCGCGGCGGGGGCGATCTCGCGAAGCGACTCGACACAGCGGTCGAGCAGCAGCAGTTCGGTGGCGAGCGTCGTGTCGGTCATATCCGCGGGCTTCGAAACGCGAACCACGCACCGCAGGTGCAGCAGTGCGCCGGCCTCTTCCACGGCGTCGTAAACGCAGACCGCAATCGCGGAACGCAGCTGCGTCACGAGAATCGCGTCCTCGCCGGTGACCTCGAAGCGGTCCGGCGCGACGGTGATTTCAAGCTGGGGCTTGATCATCCGGTGTTGTATACCGCCACGTGGCCGTGCACGTGACGCCTCCTGCGCAAAGTTTGAACTGTCGCCTGCCCCGATAGGATATGCGAAGACGTTGCAGTGCGGGGGGAACAGTAGGATCTTTGCGGCCTGTCTCCCATGCTGACCCTGCAGGTCAACGCGGAGCACTGCACGTCACCTTGTCGTCAATCCGCGTCACTGCTGCAGGCGACGGCAGGCATGCAGCAGGTCATTCCAACAGGCTGCACGGCCAGGCCGGTCACGCTCGACGGTCCGCTCATTGCGGTAGTATTTTCCCCCGTCCGGTGCGAGCGCCGGACAGTGGAACTCGGCGCGCCACCGCGCTAGTCTCAGCGGGAAGCCGCGGCACGCGGGCCTGAGCCTTACCGCCAAGCGCACGTATAGCGCGCGCCAAGGGAGCCTTTGGCGTCGGTCGAGGCCCGGGATGCCCCGGTAGATACGGGAGAAGGGCATGATTACCGTGCGTCATCTGCTCGATCGCAAGGGTCGGGCTATCTTTTCGATCGGACCCGAAGAGCCGGTGCTGGAAGCCATTCGGCTCATGGCCGAGCATCACGTGGGGGCACTCCTCGTCATGAAGGGGGACGAGCTCGCTGGTATCGTCTCCGAGCGGGACTACGCTCGGAAGGTGATCCTCAAGGGACGCTCCTCGGCGGACACGCCGGTAGCGCAGATCATGAGCTCGCCCGTCGTCACCGTGTCACTGGCCAACAGCGTGCAGGAGTGCATGCAGCTGGTGACCGAGCGCCGCCTGCGGCATTTGCCGGTGATGGAAGGCAGGAAGGTGGTCGGAATGGTGTCGATCGGCGATCTCGTGAAGGCTGTCATGGAGGAGCAGCAGCAGACCATCGAGCAGCTCGAGAGCTACATCCATCACTGAGGCCGCGCCCTACTTCCGCCAGAACGCGGGCGTGAAGAGTACGATCACGCTGAAGATCTCCAGGCGTCCGAGGAGCATGGCGACAGTGCAGACCCACGTCTGGAACTGCGTCAGCGAGTGATAATTGCGGACAGGCCCGACCGTGCCGAGACCGTGCGCGGTGTTGTTGATAGCGGCAACGATCGCACTGAAGGAGGAATCGAAGTCGAGTCCGGACAGAAGGAGTGCGAACGTCAGGAGGGCGACCATCATGAAGTACAGAAAAATGAAGCCCAGCACGGCATCCGCCACGCGATCCGGAATCACCCGCCCGCCGATCCGCACGGATGCCATCGCACTGGGGTGAACGAGCAGCTTCAGCTCACGCCCCGCCTGCCTCGCCAACAGCAGTGTGCGGAACATCTTGATGCCGCCTCCGGTGGAGCCCGTGCTGCACACGACGCAGGACAGGAACAGCATCCAGATCGGCGCGAACACCGGCCAGGTCGAGTAGTCCTGGGTCACGAAGCCCGCGGTGGTGGCCATCGACACCACGTTGAATGCCGAATGGCGCAGGGACGTGAAGAAACCCGCGTATACGCCATGCCACGTGAGCAGCACTGCAATGAAGAGCACGCTGGCGGTCAGAATGGCGAAAATCGCTTTACTTTCCGGGTCGCGTGTGTAGGTCTGCAGCGAGAGCCGCCGCAGCGCGATGAAATGGCGCGCGAAATTCAACGACGCGACGAACATGAGCACGATCAGCACGAATTCGATCGCGGGCGAGTTGAAGTAGGCGATGCTGGCGTCGTGTGTGGAGAAGCCGCCGAGCGCCACCACCGAGAACGCGTGGCAGATCGCATCGAACCAGGACATGCCGCAGATCCGCAGACTGATGATGCCCACGGCGGTGAGGGTGGCATACACCAGCCAGAGCGACTTTGCCGTTTCCGTGATGCGCGGCGCGAGCTTCTCGTCCTTGATCGGGCCCGGCACCTCGGCCTTGTAGAGCTGCATGCCGCCGACGCCCAGCAGAGGCAGTACGGCGAGCGCCATGACGATGATGCCCAGGCCTCCGAACCATTGCAGGGCATGACGCCAGAAGTTCAGGGACGGCGGCAGGTGGTCGAGCCCGGTGAGCACCGTCGAGCCGGTGGTCGTGAGTCCCGACATCGTCTCGAAGAAGGCGCGCGTGAAAGTGAGCTGCGGCAGCGCCAGCAACAACGGCATGGTCGCGGAGGCCGACATCAGGACCCACACGAGGGTCACGAGCAGGAACCCGTCGCGCGCCTTCAGCTCACGCCTGAATTTCAGGGTGGCAAGCGCGATGGCGACACCGACGCCGGAGTTGACGGCGCCGGCGATGAGGAACTGCGGCCACAGTCCGTCGGCCGTGACAATGGAGCAGCCCACAGGCAACAGGTAAGCGACGCCAAAGATCGCCAGCAGGAGCCCCAGGACGTGCGCGACTCCGAGCACGACGCCTGTGCTTCCTAGCGCGACGTCCGCAGGAACAGCTTCTCGACGGCTTCGAGATGCCTGCGGTCTGAAAGGAAGAGAATCACGTGGTCGTCCGCCTGGATGACCGTGTCGTGGTGGGCCATGATGACCTGCTCGCCGCGCACCACGGCACCGATGAGAGTGCCCTCGGGGAGCTCGATCTCGCCGACCGCCCTGCCGACCACGCGCGAGCTGGTCTCATCGCCATGCACGATCGCTTCGAGCGCCTCCGCCGCGCCACGGCGCAGCGAATGCACGCGCACGACATCGCCGCGACGCACGTGGGCGAGCAGCGAGCCGATGGTGATCGATTGCGGCGAGATGGCGACGTCGATGCTGCCGCTCTCCATGAGCTCGGTGTAGGACGGCTTGTTGATGAGCGCCATGACCTTGTGGGCGCCGAGCCGCTTGGCGAGCATGGCCGACAGGATGTTGGCCTCTTCCGAGTTCGTCATGGCGGCGAACACGTCGGCGCTGTCGATGTTCTCCTCGATCAGCAACTCCTCGTCCGCCGCATCGCCGTTCAACACGATCGCGTGCTCGAGGAGCTCCGAGACCTTGCGCGCACGCCGTGTGTCGCGCTCGATGAGCTTTACCTGGTTGGTCTTCTCGAGGGCTTTCGCGAGACGGAAGCCGATGTTACCGCCGCCCGCGATGACGATCCTCTTCACCGGGTCGTCCTGCTTGCGCATCTCGTTCATGACGCGGCGGATGTCGTTGCTGGCCGCGAGGAAAAACACCTCGTCGCCGTCCTCGATCACGGTATCGCCTTCGGGACAGATACTCCTGCCCTTGCGATAGATCGCAACGACGCGCGTATCGAGCTTGCGCAGATGTTGTGGCAGCTCCCGCAGGCAATGCCCTACCAGCAGACCGCCACGCAGTGCGCGCACACCGACGAGACGGACCTTGCCGTCGGCGAATTCCAGTACCTGCAACGCGCCGGGATAGCGGATGAGCCGCTCGACATAGTCGGTGACGAGCTGCTCCGGGCTGATGAACACGTCCACGGAAAGCGCCTCGTCGCTGAACAGCTGCGGGCGGCTCGTATACTCGGACGAGCGGATGCGTGCGATCTTCGTCGGGGTGCGAAACAGCGTGAAGGCCACTTCGCACGCCATCATGTTGACTTCGTCGCTGTTCGTGAGTGCCACGATGATGTCGGCCTCGGCCACGCCCGCCGCTTCCAATACCGAAGGGTAGGAGGCGTGTCCGGCAACCGTGCGGATGTCGAGACGATCCTGAAGATCGCGCAGGATCTCCTCGTCCATGTCGACGACGGTGACCTCGTTCGCTTCCTCACGCGAGAGATGGTGAGCTGCGGTACGCCCGACCTGGCCGGCGCCGAGGATGACGATCTTCATCTACAGCGGCTCGAGGTATTCGGCCATGAGCCACTTCGTCCCCTGGCTCTCGAAGCTGACCTGCACCCGTGCATGAGCCCCGTTGCCTTCGACGTTGAGGATGACCCCGTCGCCGAACTTGCCGTGGCGCACGCGCGCGCCGAGCCTCACGCCGGCGATTGCGGGCTCTTCAGGGCGGAAACGGCCGACGGCGACCGGGCGCGCCACCTGGATCCGGGGACGGATTTCTTCAATGAGCTCTTCCGGGGTTTCCTTGATGAACCGCGAGGGCGCGCCATAGCTGTCCACGCCATGGAGGCGACGCTGCTCGGCGTAGGTGAGAAAGAGCTGCTTCATGGCGCGCGTCATACCCACATAACACAACCGGCGCTCTTCTTCGAGGCCGTCGAGGTCGTTCAGCGAGCGCTGATGCGGAAACAGGCCGTCCTCCATGCCGCACAGGAACACCATGGGAAACTCCAGTCCCTTGGCGGTATGCAGCGTCATCATCTGTACGCAGTCCTCCCAGGCTCCGCCCTGCCCCTCGCCGGACTCGAGCACCGCATGGGCGAGGAAGGCCTCCAGAGGAGGCAACTCGCCGTCCGCCCCCTCGGGCGTGAAGCCCCGCGCCGCACTCACGAGCTCGTCGAGGTTCTCGACGCGGGCCTCGCCGCGATCCGCCTTCTCCCGCTTGTAGAACTCGATGAGCCCGCTGCCCTGCAGAACGTGGTCCACCTGCTCGTGCAGCGGCAGATCCCTGATTTCGTGCGCGAGGCGCTCGATGAGGGACATGAAGCCGCGCAAGGCCTGCGAGGCCTTGGGTCCCAGCGCATCGCCGATGCAGGTAGCGGCGGCCTCCCATAACGTGGACCCCGCGCCTTTGGCCTGTTCACGGATGGCATCGAGACTCTTCGCGCCGATGCCGCGAGTCGGCAGGTTCACCACCCGCTCGAACGACGCATCGTCGTTCCGGTTCGAAATGAGCCGCAGGTAGGCCAGCGCATCCTTGATTTCCGCGCGCTCGAAGAACCGCAGGCCCCCGTACACCCGGTACGGAATCCGCCCCGAGATGAACGCTTCCTCGAACACACGCGACTGCGCGTTGGAGCGGTAAAGAATGGCGATCTCGCGGCGGCTGCCGCCGTGAGCGACCCAGTCGCGGATCCGATGGGTGACGAACTCGGCCTCGTCGCGCTCGTTGAAGGCGGCGTAGAGCCGGATGGGATCGCCCTGCGCGCCGCTCGTCCAAAGATTTTTGCCGAGCCGGCCGGAGTTGTGCGAGATGAGCCCGTTCGCCGCGGCGAGAATGGCGGCGGTGGAGCGATAGTTCTGCTCGAGGCGGCACAGCACGGCGCTGCTGTAGTCGCGACGGAACTGATGGAGGTTCTCGACCCGGGCGCCGCGCCAGCGGTAGATCGACTGGTCGTCGTCGCCAACCACGAACGGATAGCCCTCGGCGCCGACCAGCAGCCTCATCCACGCGTACTGGATGGCGTTGGTGTCCTGGAACTCGTCGACGAGCACGTGGCGGAAACGCCGGCGGTAATGGGCGAGCAGCTCGGGGTTGTCGCGCCACAACTCGAACGCCCGCAACAGCAGCTCCGCAAAATCCACGACGCCGGCCTTGGCGCAGGCGGCTTCGTATTCCGCATAGAGTCTGATGAACTGCGCGGTCGTCGGGTCGTTGCCGTCCTTGATGTCGCGCGGACGGCGGCCCTCGTCCTTGTGTGAGTTGATGAACGCCTGCACCTCGCGCGGTATCCAGCGCGATTCGTCGAGGTTTTGCGCCTTGAGCAGCTTCTTGATGAGACGCTGCTGATCCTCGGAATCGAGGATCTGAAAACTCTGCACGAGCCCGGCCTCGCGCCAGTGCAGGCGCAACAGCCGGTGCGCAATGCCGTGGAATGTGCCGATCCACAGCGCGCCGCTCGGCATGTTCAGGAGCTGCTCGACCCGGCCGCGCATTTCGGCCGCGGCTTTGTTTGTAAATGTCACGGCGAGAATGCCGTGGGGTGAAGCGCCCTCGGCCTGGATCACCCAGGCGATTCGATGGGTCAGCACGCGGGTCTTGCCGCTGCCGGCGCCAGCCAGGACCAGGACCGGTCCCAGGGGGGCGGTGACGGCGGCGCGCTGGGCGTCGTTCAGGGGGTTGAGGATGGGGCTCAAATCCATGGGGGGGCGCATTCTACGGGAAAAGGGGGTGGGGGCGCTGGCTCACCCGGGAATGGCCGGCTCCTACGCCTTCGGCTGCTCTTCCTCGGCGAATCCGACCAGGGCGACGGCGAAGCTGAGCAATACCGGCCCGATGACCAGTCCCAGCACGCCGAAGGCGGAAGCACCGCCAATGGCGCCGACGAAGATGGCGAGCGTCGGGACTTCCGCGCGATGGGCGGTGAGGACGGGCCGAAGAACGTTCTCCACGACCCAAATTGCAGCGGTCCAGACGGCCAGGAAGATCGCCGCGCCCCAACGGCCCACGGCCGCCAGGTACAGCACCGCCGGTATCAGCACGACGGCCGCGCCGGCCGGCAGAAGTGCCGCAATGGTGGCGAGTACCCCAAAAACAATGGGCGACGGGAGACCAACTATGGCGAATCCAACGCCGACGAAAATTCCCTGAACGAGAGCCGTGGCCGTCGAGCCGAACACCACGGCCCGTGTCACGTCCGCGAGGTACTGCAGAAGCTGCGCCCGCCGCGCGGGCTCGATGGGGATGAAGCGCGTCAGGTGCGCCAGCATGGCGCGGCCATCCTTCAGGAAGAAATAGAGCAGAAACAGCATCATCACAAATCCGACCACGGTTCCGAAAACCCCGAGGGCAACACTCCCTCCCATCGTGGCAGCGGATCTCAACACGGTCTGTGCCCCGTTGGTGATCCAGCCCTGCACCTGTTCGGCGCTGATCGGGGCGTTGTCCCGCGCCCAGCGGACGATGCTGCCGATGATCGAATAGCCCTCGAGGCGTTGCAACAGCTCGGGATAGGACAACAGGGTGTGCCCGCGCATGTAGCTCAGGAGAACGGCGACCTGGCCCGCGAATGCGACGCCCAGCATGGCCACGGGCGCCATGACGAAGAAGGGGGTCAGGCTGGTCAGAATGATCGCGGACAGTGCGGCGCGGCCCTTGAAGCGGCGGGACAGGCGCTCGTGCAGGGGGAGCAACAGAAATGCCAGCACGGCGGCCCAGCCCAGCGCACCGTCAAGCGGCTCCAGGACCCGCAACAGCAGGTAACTCATGATCACCAGCGTCGCGATCACGAAGGTGCGGCGATAGAACGACGAATACATGAGGACCCTGCACGCTCGTACGAGGTGCGCAGGTTACATCAGAAGCGGTTGCGTAACTCGCGCAACCTGAGAAACACAGTGCGTGCGTCCGGGCTCTCACCGATGTCCGGAAAAGCCTCACGGAGCCGGGCGATGACGCCGGGGCTCCTGAGACGGAAGAAAGTGTTGATGTCCTGCTCCTGCCGCAGGGTGGTGACGGTGCTCGAGGCGGGGTCGTGATCACGTGCCTGCGCCAGTAGCTCTTCGGCCGCGGCATTGTCGGGCTCGCGATCGAGGGTGAATTGCAGATTGCGCGCGAGATACTCGTGCCCGGGAAACACCCGTGTGCTGTCGGGCAGCCGTGCGAGTTGGGTCACGAACGTGGTGTAGAGCAGCTCCGGATCGCCGCCGTTGTGACAATTTCCCGCGCCGGCGTTGAAGAGCGTGTCGCCACAGAACAGGGCGGGCTGTTCGTCGTGGCCGAGAAGGCAGATGTGCGCCAGGGTATGGCCGGGCGTGTCCAGACATTCGAGCACGACGGTGCGTCCGACCCGGATTACATCCCCCCTGGAGAGGCCACGGTCGACGCCGCCGATGCGATTCGCGGCCGCGGCATGCGCGAGAACCTTCGCACCCGTGGCACCGACCAGCCCTGCGTTGCCGCCCGTGTGATCGCGGTGCTCATGCGTGTTGAGGATTTGTGTGATCTGCCAGCCTTTCTGGCGCGCCGCATCCAAACAGAGGCGCCACTCCAGGGGGTCCACCGCCAACGCCTCGCCGGTCTCGGGGCAGGCGATGAGATAGTGGAAATTCCTGTAGGGGTTCGCGGACCAGATTCGCTCGATCAACATAATGGTCTCCCGCTCAATCGCTCCGCCGGGGGGTCTCGCGCCCTCCGCTCCCCCAGCGTCGCCCGTTGGCTGTCGCTCCGCCGCAACGTACCCTCGAAGCTGCCAAAGCGCCATAATGGGCGCGTCCGTGCCGCGTCGCCACAAGGCGCCTGGCCCTTGCCGGGACGGCTAAAGGATGACACTCCTCATGCGCGAGGTCCTATGACGCATACGTTTCTGTTCGAGCCAGCAATCTGGACGGCGTCGGGCACCTTCTGGCGCGGGGACGGCGAGCCCATGGAAGCGCAGGGCCGCACTGAGATCACCCACCGCGAGGACTGCTGGCTGCTCTCGGGCAAGCTGAAGGTACTTGGGTCGCCGCCGGTGGAATTCGTCAACGCCTACTGCATCGAGCCGCCCGGGCGCCATCACGCCAGCATGAAGTGGGTTTCCGAGAACGCCACGCTCGGCAGGCTGCAGGGCAGCTTCTCGGTCATCGGGACCTGTATCTTCTGTGTGTACCGGTGTCACGACTCCGGTTATCACGGGGCGGAGCACTTCGAGCAGCTCGATGGCAACAGCTATCGCAGCGCAGGAGTGCTGTTTCTCGAAGACCGCGCGTTGTCATCCTGGCAGGTGATGCTGCGGCGGCTGCACTCGCACGCAACTGCCGCGGCCTGACTGCCGCTCTAACCGCACTGGCTCCCGGTCACGGCACCAGACCCTGGGTCGTCGGCAGATAATGGTCCGCCAGGAGCGCGGCGAACAGCCACATCAGGTAAGTCACCGAGAATTTGAAGACCCGCATGGGCATCTCCTGGCGCGCGGTAATCTTCAGAGCGAGGGCGTAATAGAGAAAAATGACGTCGAGCACGAGCGCGATGGCCAGATAGAGCAATCCGCTCATGTGCGTCAGGAAGGGCATCAGCGTCACGACGAACAACAATACCGTGTACAGCAGAACGTGCAGGCGCGTGTAGGCTACTCCGTGCGTCACGGGCAGCATCGGGATGCCGGCGCGCGCGTACTCGTCGCGTCGCGCGATCGCCAGTGCCCAGAAGTGCGGCGGCGTCCAGATGAAGATGATGAGAAACAACAGCAGCGCGTTGGGATCGATGGTGTTGGTTACCGCCGCCCAGCCGAGCACGGGCGGAGCGGCGCCCGCCGCGCCGCCGATGACGATGTTCTGCGATGTGGCGCGTTTCAGCCACACGGTGTAGACGACAGCGTAGCCGATGAGCGAGACGAACGTCAGCGCCGCGGTCAACAGGTTCACCAGAAACGAGAGAATCGCCATGGCCGTTATGCCGAGCACGGCGGCGAAGACGAGGGCGTTGCGCTCGGTCAGTTGCCCGGTGGGCAGAGGTCGCGCCCGGGTCCGTGCCATCTGCTCGTCGATGCGGCGGTCGAGAACGTGATTGATGGTTGCCGCGCACGCCGAGGCGAGCGCAATACCCAGATTCCCCCAGACGAGGGCATCGAAGGGAGGCCAGCCCGGGCTCGCCAGAAGGGTTCCCACGATCGCGGTGAACACAATCAGCGCGACGACCTTGGGCTTCGTCAACTCCAGGTAACGCCGCCAGACCGGTGGCGCCGCGGATGCGGTTGCCGATGTCATCGCCACGGTGTAACAGAGAAGGCGTTTAGACCGAGGTGCAGGGTAACAGATCGAGCCATGACGCTCACCGCGCACTTACCTTGCGGACCAGGGCCAGTGCCGCCAGCAGCAATAGCGCGGCACCGGCCGTGTGGGCGGTCGCAAGCCTCAGTGGGAAGGCCTTCAGCACCATCGAGACGCCGATGGTGAGCTGCAGCGCGAGCGCTCCGAGCACGGTATAGGCTGCGGGCAGAGCGCTGGGCACGGACTTTCGGACGATGACGAACAAGGCCGCGAGACTGAGCGCGAGCGTGGCCGCGACGGCTCCGAGCCGGTGAGTGAGGTGGATGGCGACGCGGGCCGGGTTATCCAGTACGCCGCCCTCATAGTTGACGCCCAGTCCGCGCCAGAGAACGAAGGCATTCCCATAATCCGTGTGTGGCCACCACGCGTTCTGACAGGTCGGAAAATCCGGGCACGCCACCGCTGCATAGTTGCTGCTCGTCCAGCCTCCCAGCACGATTTGCACCGCGAGCGCGATGAGCCCCACCAGGGCAAGCCGGTACGCTTCCCGCATGGCTGCTGCGGCCCCTCCGCTGGTGTTGAAGCCGGAGCGGCCGACGCCGTGCGTCGTTGTGCCGCCGCCCCATGACTGGCTCGGCAGCGACAGCCACAGCCACCACAGCAACCCGAGCGTCGTCATGCCGAAGACAAGATGCAGAGTGACGATCAGCGGCTTGAGCTGCCAGGTGACGGTGAGCATACCCAGTATGCCTTGGACGACGACCGTGGCCAGTAATGCGACGGCGTACGTCGTGCTGAGCAGCCCGCGTCGCCGATACCGGATCGCGAGCGCCGTGAGGACGACGATGATGAGTCCGAGACTGCTCGCGGCGTAGCGATGGATCATCTCCTTCCATGCTTTGCCTACATCGAGCGGCCTGTTCGGATAGGCGGCTTGTGCGGCGCCACTCTCGGCGCCGAGCGGGGTGACGTGCCCATAGCAGCCCGGCCAGTCCGGACAGCCGAGTCCCGCCGCGTTCAGGCGCACATAGGCGCCGAGCACGACGACGACGAAACACAGCAGCAGGCCTGCCAGCGCAAGGACGCGCAGCATGTTGCGCGCGCCGGCCATGGATGGCTGGCCGGGTTGCGGCTCCATGGATGGTACTCCGAGCAGGTGGCTAACCTATATGGGACAGCCGCAGGAGCTTTTGCAGATCTTCCAGCAGCCCCTTGGGGTTTTGCCGCGCATCGTAACTCATCATCAGGTTGCCGA
>CAZDTG010000104.1:0-15072 GCA_964508005.1 uncultured Steroidobacteraceae bacterium | reverse complement strand
ACCATCGTGTTGATGGCTTCCTTGAGCTGCAGGATCTCGCCACGCACGTCCACCGTGATCTTGCGGGAAAGGTCGCCGTTCGCGACCGCGATCGTGACCTCGGAGATGTTGCGCACCTGGCCGGTCAGGTTGCTGGCCATGGAGTTGACGCTGTCGGTGAGGTCCTTCCAGGTACCCGAGACCCCGGGCACCGCGGCCTGTCCGCCGAGCTTGCCTTCGGTGCCCACTTCGCGGGCCACGCGAGTCACCTCGGAGGTGAAGGCGCCCATCTGCTCGATCATCGTGTTGACGATCGTCGCGGAACGCAGGAACTCGCCCTTGAGCGTGCGGCCGTCAACTTCGAGGCTCATGGTCTGGGACAAGTCGCCCTTGGCCATCGCGGAGATCGTGCGGGTGACCTCGGTGGTGGGCCAGAGGAGATCATCCATGAGCGTGTTGACGGAGGCCTCCATCGCGCCCCAGGCTCCGGAGCGCCTGTCGATCGCCACGCGATGGCGGGTCTTGCCGTCCTTGCCGACGATCTGGCCGGCGCGCTCGAGCTCGCGCGCCAGGCGCTGGTTCGAGTTCACGATCTCGTTGAAGGTGTCGGCGACCTTGCCGGCGAGACCGGTCTGGTCGCTCGAGAGGCGGACGGAGAAATCACCGTCGCGCACAGCCTGCAGAGCCCGCAGGAGCTTGCGGACGTCCAAGCCGCTGGAATCGGCTTGAGCACCGCCGTTCGCGCCGTCGGCCTTTGCGCTCCCGCCCTTGGTGCTCTTGGCACGGCGTGCGCGCTCTTCGGTTTGCATCATCTCGCTCCGGAATTGGACAACACCGCGGGCTGCGGCGCGGGAAAATAACAGCGAACGGGGATCTCTCCTGGAATGAAGCCCAGGCGCACGCCGGCGCCCCACCAACCCTCGGCCGAGGCCGGATTGATGACCACGGAGAATCTCCAGACCCGCCAACAGCGATGGAAGTTCTGCCGTGCGACGTTCGTAATAAACCCCGACAGGAATACTTTTTGTAATCCGTATTCGAGCGCCCGCGAAAATAGCGGAAAGCGCCCGGGCAGGCAAAGAAAATCCAATCTTTTCGCGACGTAGGATGCGAGACTTTGGGCTCGCTTTCCCGAGGAAGAGGATGAACGCCGTAAGCGTAGCAATACTTGATCCCGGCCCTGACGCGGCGCATAGTCAAGCCGGCGTCAGCGGCTCACCGCAGTCGCGGGGCTGCAAGGCACAGAAGACCATGAACGAGCCCGCCTCCGATGATCGCACCAGTCCCGGGGAGGTGCCGCGTACCGAGCGCCTCACGGTAGCGGCTTTGCGCAGGGCCACGCCGGTTCGCCTTTGGGGTGGCAAAGGGTGTGGCGTCCCATGCGACTTCTGTCGCGTGCTCGTCTCCGCCACGGAGATCGAATACGAGGTCGAGGCTCAGCTCGATGGCGCGACGGTTACCTTGCACTTCCACCCGCGCTGCCACGATGCGTGGAAGGGGGAGATCGAGGCGCCTACGACCGCAATGCAGTCGCGGAACCACGCCCCCGCTTAGGACACCGCTTGTCGCACCTCAGGCCGGAGCTTCGCTGCCTCCGCCATCCCTGCCTGGCAACAACCAGCTCCGTCCGATCAGCTCGAGCCCAAGGTCAGCACGGAGCGAAGAACTCCCGGTAGGACATAATGCGGCCGCCGGCGACCTCCAGCACATCAACCAGCTCGGTCGGCACGACGACGCCGGTGATCTTGGAATGGATATCGACCCGCCAGTGCACCGCCGCCCGGGTGCCGTCGATCACCATCGAGAGCTGCTGATAGCGGCTGAGCTTGAAGGTCTTGAGCATCACCGCGAGCCACGTCCGGATCTCCGCGCTTCCCCGGGCCGTGATGGCGATGGGCTTGCCGTCGCTCGCGCCGGCAATTTTGAACGCGGCGTCCGCGGCAAACAGCGCGCAGAGCGGATCCAGCAATCCCTCCGTCCGCGCGGCGTAGAGATCACCCAGGAGCTTCTCGATCTCGAGGCGATTCATGCAGGACTTCCCCCGAGCATGGCACGGATATCGGCGCCGATGAGCTCGTAAGCGGTTGTTGCATACGGAATGAGCGCTCCCATCCCGTAGAACAGATGAATCATACCGGAGTGGCATCTGTAGGTGGTTCTGATGCCGGCCGCCTCGAGCCGCCGCGCGTAGGCGGCGCCCTCATCGCGCAGGGGATCGAACTCCGCGGTATGGATGCAGGTGGGCGGCAGATCGCTGACAGTCGCGACGCGCAAGGGTGAGACGCGGGGATGGCAGGGATCGCCATCCGCCCCGAGATAATGCTTGAGATCGTGGTCCAGGGTCGCCTGATCGACCAGGTAGCCGGCGGCGTAGTCGCGCCGCGAGTCCGTCACCGCACAAAAATCCATGATGGGGCACAACAGAAACTGCAGTGCCAGTTTTGCTTCCCGAGTCTCGCAGAGCGTCTGGCACACTACCGCCGCCAGCGTCGCGCCGGCAGAGTCGCCGCACACCCCGATCCGCGCGGCATCGATACCCAACTCCGGCGCGTGCGTAGCGACCCAGACCGTCGCATGGCAGCCGTCCGAGATTGCTGCAGGAAAGCGGTGTTCCGGCGCGAGCCGGTAGTCAACCGACAGAATGACGCTACCGCTCGCATTGCTGAGCGAGCGGCAGATCGGATCGTGGGTATCCAGACTCCCCGCCACCAGACCGCCGCCATGGAAATAGACGAGCGCGGGCAACAGTGCATCACCGGCCCCCGCGGGCGGCCTATAGATACGGAGTGTGAGAGGTGCCTCGCCCGGCCCCGCCAGAGTGCGCTCCTCGACGCGCCCGATTGGCGCACCAGGGCCTGAAAAGCTCAACAGTTGGCGCAGGCCGCTGCGGCGCTCGCTTACCGTGAGCGCGAGAACACTGGGCGGATTCAAGGCTGCAAGCCGGTCCAGAAACCGCTTGGCGCGCGGATCGAGCGGCATCGTCAGGAGCCTGTCCAACCTGGGCGCGTCATGGGCTGGACGGGCTCCTTCAGAACGCCAGCGCCCGCCGTGCGGAAGCCGGCCAGCGCGCAACATCCACGCCGTGGTTGGCAAAGAGCGCCACCGCGAGACGATCCATGCCGAAGGCAACACACCCCGTGTGGGCGACGGCGCCCGCGCTGTCATGGATTCCCCAAACCTCGCCGAAGTGCTCCAGGTGACAGTTGAAGCTCATGCAGGCGGTCGGCTTCGCCGCCGAATGGAACGGGATGAGCAATTCGAACTTCAGGGCATTCTGCCGCTGGCTCACCGCCATCATCTGCCCCACCTTGCCGAAGAACGGATCGTTGGCGACATCCAGCGTGCAGGGCAATGCGAGCTCGCGCGCGAGACTCTCGGCCCGCGCCATCCACTGCTCGCGAAAAGACATGATCTCCTGCGGCGTGCCGATGCGAACGAACTCCCGCATGCGGAACGATTGCAGGCGATCCAGGGAGCGCGAGGGCTCGTGACGAAAACAGTCCGCCGCCACATCGAACAGCAGCCCGCCGGCCGGCAAACGCCCACGGCCCGCGACGAGCGGGTACACCGGATAGCAGGCCGCCGGCGACAAGACGAGGTCAGCGGCAGCAAGCCCCTTCGTCCAGTCACCCCCGCTGTAGTGCGAATCGGCCGCCGCGCGAATGGCGGCTTCGCTCCCGTGCAACGCGCAGACGCAGCCGAGCAGATTCGGGAAGCTCTTCAGGTAGCCGGACTTCTCCAGCTGGTGGCGGCTCATCACCGGCGGAAAGCGCAATACTTCCGCGCGCGGGTCGCGCTCGCGCGTGATGAAAGCGGTCAGTCTCTCGATCACATCCTCGTAGAGCGCGGTGCGCGCGTAAACGCCGTCGCTGCCCATCGGGCGGAACAACGTCGCGGCGAGCGATTCGAGCGATTCGAGTGGGTCACGGGCCATGGAGGCGTGAGTTGCCGGTTGGCTCATCGGATTTCTTTCAGCTGAGGGGATCGGGTCGTCGTGAGGGTATCAGTCCCGCATCGATGCGGGAATCGGGGTCATCAGCGAGCTCGTCGCAAGATTCGCCAGGATGCGGTCGTTGTTGATCATGATGGGCGAGGACAGCACATCGCGCAGGTGCCGGCCGATCGTGAAGTCGCCGTCGCTGCGGTAACCGGAGAGTCCGCAGGCGCGCAGCGCGCTCATGACGATCGCAACCGCATGCTCGGAGGCCTCGACCTTCGTCAGCGTGATCAGAGATTGGAATTCGACGGATGCCAGGGCCTTCGGATCCGCCATGTTGCGCTCGTAGGCGCGCAGGGAAGTCGCCAGCATGCCGCGCAGCGTCCGCAAAGAGGCGAGCGCCTTGGTGAACTGCGGCGCCCCGGGCGGCAGCTGTCCATTTCCGGAGCGCATTGCCTGGCGAATGAAGGCCTGCGCGCGCGCAGTCGCGTCGGCGGCGATGCCCGTCCAGACGGAGCCCCAAAGCAGGTGGGCGAACGGCACCATGGTTTGCGCGTGAATGATCTCGTATGGGTCGGGAAGGATCTGGCCCGCCTGCGCGGTGGCCTTCAGCGTGTAGCCTTCGCTGCAAGTGCCACGCATGCCCAGGGTGTTCCAGCCCTGCAGCCGGGTCAGCGTGTAGTCGCTCTTCAGGAACGCGACCAACACCTGGTCGGAGCCCGCCGCATCCGCCGAACGGCGCGCGGTAGTGACGATGCCGTCCGCGTAGGCACCGTAAGAGATGACGCTGGCACGCCGTTCCAGATGAATGCGCCCGTCCTCATGTTCGACGGGCGCCTCGCTCGAGCGGACGTTCCCGCCACTCTGCCCTTCGGTCGTGGAGGACGCGAGCAGCAATTGTTCGGCGCATAGCCGTCGCATGATCCCCGCGAGCACCGCGTTATCGCGCAGGTGGCGCGTCACGCAGGCCACTTTGATCTGATGCATGGCATAGATCATCGCAGTGGACGCGCATGCTTGACCCAACAGGTAGCAAACGTCTGCCACATCGGCGATACCCGCGCCTTCCCCGCCGAGCTCCCGGGGCACCATCACCCCCAGCAGGCGCTGCTGCTTGAGCGCGGCGCAGGCCTCGCTCGGGAAACGCGCCGCGCTGTCGACTTCGACCGCATGGTTGGCTGCGATGGAGGCGGCCGCCCGGGCACGGGTCCGCAAGTCCGGCGGGGAAGATTCGGCGCTTCTCAAAACTGCTGGAGCGTCCATCGAGGCCCGCCTGTTTATGCTCTAATTCTGCTGCGTATTGTGCTGCAACGATACGCCAGGAAAGGTGATAATGCACACAGATCCTTTACAAAGTACCGTAAGCTTTCGCTACACGAAGTTATATTAAGTACAACGAATGCCGCTCGAGATTGAACGCCACTCTCCCCGCGATCCGCCCCAAGGCGGTGCAGCCCGCCTTGGCGGGCCCGATGGTGTCGTCGTCGGCCTCGTCAACAACATGCCGGACACGGCGCTCGAAGCCACGGAAACGCAATTCGCGAGCCTGCTGAGCGCGGCCGCGGATTTCGTGCCGGTGCGTCTGCGACTGTCTTTTCTGCCCGAAGTGCCGCGGGGGCCTGCCGGACTCGGGCACATCGAGGGCCGCGCGTATTGGCCGATCGAGGCGCTGCTGCGCGAGCCGCTGGATGGTCTGATCGTCACCGGCATGGAGCCTTGCGCGCCGCTCCTGAGTGAGGAGCCGTACTGGAATCGCATGGGGCGGCTCCTGCAATGGGCGCAAGCGAACACCACCTCGAGCATCTGGTCCTGCCTCGCGGCGCACGCGGCCGTGGAGCATCTGGATGGCATCCGCCGTCGCCGCATGGAGCGTAAGCGCTGTGGCGTATTTGCGCACACGACGCTCCCGGACGAGCCTCTGCTCGAAGGCGTCGGCACGCCCCTGCAGACACCGCATTCGCGTTGGAATGAGCTGCCCGTCGATGAGTTGCGTGCGGCCGGTTACACGATCGTCAGCTCTTCGCCGCAGACCGGCGCAGACATGTTCACCAAGCAGACAGGCAGCCTGCTCATATTCTTTCAGGGACATCCGGAATACGAGGAAGGGACTCTGCTGCGCGAATATCGGCGCGATGTCGGCCGCTTCCTGCGCGGGCAACAGGCGAGCTACCCGACGCTGCCGGATGGGTATTTCCCGCCGCCGGCACTCGAGCTGCTGAATGCGTTCGAAAAGCGGGCCGTGGCAACGCGCTCGGCCGATCTGCTGGCGGATTTTCCCACCGCGGCCATCACCGAGAGCCTGCGCAATACCTGGAGTGCGGATGCAGCGGGTCTCTATCGCAACTGGCTCGCGCTGCTGGCCGGCGCGCGCACAACAGAAATCCCGCCGCTGGCAAGGGCGTCTTCGTCCGCACTATGAGTGAGTTGCGCAAGACCCCAACGCGCGAGCGGTTGCTGGCCCTGGTGGAGCGGATCCTGGAGCGCCCGCCCGGGGCTGCCCCCCTTCCCCTCACCGCGCGGCTCAATGAGCTCGGGATGAGCTCCATGAAAATGATCAATCTGATGCTGGCCATCGAGGTCGAGTTCGACCTCGCCATCCCGCAGGCCGAGATCACACCGGACAACTTCGAATCGATCGCCTCCGTCGAAGCGATGGTCGGCAGACTGTTTGGGTCAGGACCCTAGTTGGGTCAGGATCCCGGTCCGTGTCACGCGGGCGGCTGGGTCAAGCCGCTCACGAGCTCATCCACGTCCGCAAGCGTCGTCTCGCCATGCGTCGCGCAGATCCTGACAGCTTCCTGCCCTTCGAACGTCGTCCGCGCCACCCATGCGCGGCCGGAGGCCAACACATTACCGACAATCGCGCGGATTTCAGCGCCGCCCGCCGGCGGCACGGCGCACAAGACAGCCAGCGGCGAGTCGTTGACTGCCGACCAGCCGCGCTGCAGGAGCCGTGCTTTCACCTGCGCAATGACGTCGACCGCGCGCTCGACGTGAGCCCCATAGCCGCGCCAGCCGGCCACCGCCAGCGCCAGGAACAGCCGCAGGCCGAGAAAACGCCGCGACCACTGCACGGTATTCAGATACGGGTCGAGGTTGGAAGCGTTCGAGGGCATGAAGTCGCCTCCGACCCGAAACGCTTCGCTCAGCACCGCGGCGTCTCGCGATATGAACATGCCGCAGCCCATGGTGGTAGCGAACCACTTATGGGCATCGATCGTCAGCGAGTCGGCCAGCTCGATACCGGCGAGCGTTCCACGCAGCCGCTCGGATGACAACGCGGCCCCGCCCCAAGCAGCGTCGACGTGATACCAGATGCCGTGGGAGCGCGCGATCGCCGCGCAAGCCTCCAACGGATCGATCATTCCGCCGCCCGTCGTTCCAGCGGTAGCTGCGATCAGCACCGGCACGATGCCGTCCCGTCGGTCGCGAGTTATGACTTCGGCGAGCGCCTCACTATCCATTCTGCCACGTCCGTCCGTAGCAACGAGACGGACCGCGGAGCGGCCAACACCCGCCTGGTGAGCGATCTTCAACCACGCAGGATGACACTCCCGCGAAGTGTAAAGCGCCACGGGGCCGGAGAATGCGCGCACACCCTCGGCGCTGAAGCGGGACTCCGCGCGTGTCAGAGCGCAGACCAAGGATGTGTAATTGGCTTCCGAGCCGCTCGTGGTGAAATGGCCGGCGGCGTCCGCCGGCAACCCGGCGCGGCGTGCGACGGCGCGGATCACGTGAGCCTCGATCTCGACCGGTGTCGGTGAGGAGCCCGAGCTCGCCAGCTGCGGATTGAAGGCGCCGGCGATGCGGTCCGCCCATTGCGCCGGAGCCACTGGAGCAGGATTGAACAACCCGAAATATCGGGGGTGAGTCATGTGGACGGCGCCGTGCTCGAGCTGTGCGATGCTCCATGCGAGCACCTGTTCCGCGGGCTGCGCCGTCTCGAAATCGAAAGCGGCCAGTTGCTGGCGGAATTTCGCCATGTCCAGCCTGGGCATGACCGATCCGCGAGGAATGCGCTCGTGCGCGCCCGCGAGCTCCCGAGTCAGGAAGTCATCCACACGCTCGCGCGCGGCGCGGTCCGGAAACAGCTCCGCAACCGGTGGAGGCAGATCGTCACTCGGCTTCATGCGGTGGCGGCCGCGAGCGCCTGGTCGAGATCGGCGATGATGTCATCGATGTGCTCGATGCCGACACTCAGCCGGATGGTTTCCGGCCCGATGCCGGCCAGACGCTGCTCCTCGGGCGACATCTGCCGATGAGTGGTCGATGCCGGATGACAGGCGAGGGATTTTGCATCGCCCAGATTGACGAGCCGCTTGAAGAGCTTCAAGGCATTGTAGAAACGGGTGCCGCCGTCAAAGCCGCCGCGAATCGCGAACGTCAGCAGCGAGCACGCGCGTCCGCCCAGGTATTTCTTCACCAGCGGGTAATAGGGATTGTCCGGAAATCCGGCATAGCTCACGGAGGCGACCCGCGGATCGTCCCGCAGAAACTCCGCCACCCGCCGCGCGTTCTCGACGTGACGGTCGACACGCAACGCCACCGTCTCGATGCCCTGGAGCAGCAGAAAGGCATTCAGAGGTGCCAACACCGCGCCCATGGTTCTCTGATAGACGCTACGGCAGCGGCCGAGGAATGCCTTCTCACCGTAGTGTCTGGTATAGACGAGCCCGTGGTACGACTCGTCGGGTGTCGTGAACATCGGGTAACGCGCGGCGTGCTTGTCCCAGGGGAATTTCCCGCTGTCCACGATGATGCCGCCGAGACTGGTACCATGGCCTCCGAGGAATTTCGTGAGCGAATGCAAGACGATGTCCGCGCCGTATTCGATCGGACGCATCAGTATGGGAGTCGGCACGGTGTTGTCGACGATGAGAGGGACGCCGGCGCGGTGCGCGACCGCGGCCATCGCTTCGAGATCGCACACGTTGCCGGCGGGATTGCCCACTGTCTCGCAGAACAAGGCGCGGGTATTCTCATCGATCAACGCCGCCATGTCCTGCGGCCGATCGGATTTCGCGAAACGGACGCTGACCCCGAGGCGCGGCAACACATGAGCGAACAGGGTGTGCGTGGTGCCGTACAGCTGCGGCACGGAGATTATGTTTCGACCTGCATCCGCCACATTGAGCGAGGCGTAATAGAGCGCTGTCTGTCCCGAGCTCACGCTCAACGCATCGACGCCGCCCTCGAGCAGGGCAACACGCTGCTCGAGCACCGAGTTGGTCGGATTGCCGATGCGCGTGTACCGGTAGCCCTCCGTCTCCAGATTGAAGAGCGCCGCCCCGTGTTCGGCGCTGTCGAAGGAGTACGCCACGGTCTGATAGATCGGCACGGCGACCGCTTTGGTGGTAGGGTCTGCGTCAAAACCGCCGTGCAGGGCGATCGTCTCATTTTTCATTCGAGGCACCACGGTTTCGTGCGTATTGATAGTCTATTATGACGACTCGCCCCGATGAAAACACGAAATCGCCGCTCAAGGCGTGGGTGCGCGCGCTGGAGCTGACCGCGCCGATCGACCGCCGCGCGGCCCCTGTCTTCCCGGTTCTGATCGATGCCCTGGCGGAACGGTTCGGCACGGCGCCCGCGCTGACGGACCGGCAGGCCTCACTGAGCTACCGGCAGCTCGCGGAAGCGGTCAATCGGCATGCGCGCTGGGCATTGGAACGAGGCCTGGCCCCGGGCGATGTGGTGTGTCTGCTGCTGCCGAACTGCCCGGATTACCTCGCGATCTGGCTGGGACTGACGCGGGTGGGGGTGGTCGTGGCGTTGCTCAATACCAACTTGAGCGGCGAGGTGCTCGCCCACTCGATAAATTGCGTGGCACCGCGTTATGTCATAGTCGCCGCAACGCTGAGTCCGGCGGTGCAGAGCGCGCGCGAGCACGTGCGCGGGCCGGTGCAGTTTTGGGTGCATGGCCCTGGGGAGAGCGGGTTGCCCCGCTTCGATCTCGATGTGGCGCGGCTGTCCGGCGCGAAACTGGAAAGCGATTGCCGGGCGCCTGCGCTCGAGGATCGCGCGCTTTACATCTATACCTCGGGTACCACCGGGCTGCCGAAAGCGGCCAATGTCAGCCACCTGCGCGTCATGCAGTGGGCCCACTGGTTCGCCGGGTTGATGAACACTCAGCCCAGCGATCGCATGTACAACTGCCTGCCTCTCTATCACAGTGTCGGCGGCGTCGTGGCAACAGGGGCGACACTGGTCGGCGGCGGTACCGTGATCCTGCGCGAGCGATTCTCCGCGAGCGAGTTCTGGGAGGATGTCGTCGAAGAGCGCTGCACCCTCTTTCAATACATCGGCGAGTTGTGCCGCTATCTGCTGCTCAGCCCGCCGCAGCCGCAGGAGACACGGCACGTGCTACGGCTTTGCTGCGGCAACGGCTTGCGACAGGATGTGTGGGAGGCGTTCCAGGCTCGTTTTCGCATTCCACAGATCCTCGAGTATTACGCCGCGACCGAAGGCAGCTTCTCCCTCTACAACTGCGAGGGACGGCCGGGCGCGATCGGGCGGATTCCGCCGTTCCTCTCGCATCGTATGCCGGTCGCGCTGGTGAAGTTCGATCCCGCGAGCGGAGCGCCGCTGCGGGACGCAGCCGGTCTGTGTGTGCCCTGCGCCGTGGACGAGGCAGGCGAGGCCATCGGCGAGATCTCCACCGCCGGCAAGCACTCCGGCCGCTTCGAAGGGTATGCGGATGCGGAAGCCTCGGAAAAAAAGGTCCTGCGCGATGTGTTTGCGCGCGGCGATGCGTGGTACCGCACCGGCGATCTGATGCGCAAGGACGGGCAAGGCTTTTTCTACTTCGTCGACCGGGTTGGCGATACTTACCGTTGGAAGGGCGAGAACGTCTCCACCGGCGAGGTGACTGCAGTCGTCACCGCGTGTCGTGGCGTGACTGATGCGGCCGTGTACGGTGTTACCGTGCCGGGGGCGGAAGGACGCGCCGGAATGGCGGCGCTCGTCGTCGATTCCGGGTTCGATCTCGCGGCCTTCAGGCAGCATCTCCTCACGCGCCTGCCCGATTACGCGCGGCCGCTTTTCCTGCGGATCGTGGCCGGCATCGAGATCACCGGCACCTTCAAGCTGCGCAAGCAGGAGCTCATGCTCGAGGGCTACGACCGGGCGAAAATCGGCGACGCGTTGTATTTCGACGACCGGCAGCAGCAGGCTTACGTGACGCTGGATGAGGCGCTGTATGGACGTCTGCAGGCCGGCAAGTTGCGGCTCTGAGGGCTCAGGCGGTGTTGCCGGCGTCCACCGTCAGCGTGATGCCCGTGATGTTTCTGCCCGTCTCGCCCAACAGGAACTCGACACAACCTGCAACATCCTTGCCCTCCGCCATGCGGCGCAGGGCACTGCGACGCATGATCTGCTCCCGCTGTCCGCCGCTGAGGTCGTGCGTCATTTCGGTGTCGACGAAGCCGGGGGCGATCGCGTTGACCGTGATGCCGAGCTGGCCTACTTCGCGCGCCAAAGAGCGGGTGAATCCGACGAGCGATGCCTTGGTGGCGGAGTAAGCGGACAGACCGCTGTAGCCGGTGGCGGCGACGATGGATGAGATGTTGACGATGCGCCCCGCCCGCTCGACCATCATCGAGCGCAGTACGTACTTGCTCAGGAGAATGGGGGTGATCGTGTTCAGCCGCACGAGCTGCTCGATCTGCTCATCGCGCAGGATGGTCAATATGCCGGCCGTACCGAGTCCGGCGTTGTTGACGAGCCCATAGAGCGGGCCGAGCTCCTTGCGCAGCTCCCCGACGAGACCGGCGATCGCGCCGGTGTTGCTGAGGTCGAAAGGCCGAAACCGCACCGCGCCGCGCTGCTCGCGCTCTGCTGCGGCTGCCGCGGAGCGCAGCTCTTCCGTCTCCTTCCGGGCGATAGCGATGACCTGATAGCCAGCCGCGGCCAGCGTGGTGACTATCGACAGACCCAGCCCACGGCTGCCGCCTGTGACGATGACGTTACGCACTCGGGCGCACCAGCTTTCCGGCAGCCGATACTTCCAACGAGGGCACGATCCGCACCATCGCAGGAACCTTGTGAGCGGGCAGCGCTCGACGGCAAGCTTCGATGATCTCCCGTGCCAGCGCCTCTCCCGGAGGGCGCTCGCCGGGCGGGCCCGTGTCATCGGCCAGCACGACCTCGGCGGTCACCACCGCGCCTGTAATCGGATTACGGCGCGCCTTGACGAGGGACATCCGCACCCAGCGATTGGCGTTGATCACGGCCTCGACCTCTTCGGGGTGCACCTTCAGGCCCCCCACGTTGATGACCCCGCCGGCGCGGCCCATGAAGTGGTAACGCCCGGCGCGCAACTCCACTCTATCACCGGTATCGACGAATCCATCGGCACCGGGCAAGGGTGCGGCCTGTTCGCCGAGGTAGCGCAGGGCGGTGCCTCGAGAGCGCACCTGCAAGGTCCCATCGGCGATTTTCAACTCCACGGCTCCCGGGGCGCCGACCAGGGCCGCCGGAAACCCGGCGAGGCCGTCACCGACCTCGAAGGCAACACCCGCCTCGGTGGAGGCAAACGCGTGCGCGACACCGGCATCCGGATAGGCGGCCTCGAGATTGTCGAGAATCGCTTGATCCGCGATTTCTCCAGACAGACGCACATAGGCGGGCGCGATCGTCGCGGCCGCGCCGCTCATCAGGGCTCTGCGCCAATGCGAGGGGGTGCCGGAAATGTGCGTGACCCCCGCCGCGGCGACGCGCGCGAGAAAATCGTTGATCGATTCCTTCGGATCGGACAGCACCAGGGAGCCCCCGCGAAGCGCCGCGCGCAGAAAAATCTGCAGGCCCCCATAGCGCCTGATGTCGTAGAACGTGCTCCAGATGCAAGCGCTCGAGGCAGCGGGCTGCGATGCCCGCTGGCGGACGATGGTGCTGGTCAGGCTCACCAAAGTATGCAAGACCAGCTTCGGCGCGCCGGTCGTCCCGGAGGTGAGCAGTATCCATTCCGTCTCATGAGAGCGATGCCGGGTAAGATCATTCTCAGGTGACAACGCGGCCTGGGCTGTGACGCAGAGGTCCAGACCGGCTCCGTTCTCCTCGGGCACCGCTGCATCGCGCACCCAGGCAACCGCTCCCGAGGTGGCGATCACTCCCGGAAAATGGTGAGGCGCCAGGTCGGGCGGACACAAGACGATGCGCCGCGCTACGCCATCCAGCTCGATGATGGCGAGGGCAGCGGCCAGCTGATCCTGGGTTGCAATCAGAACCGTGCGGCCGCGCAACTCCTCCAGGCGTCCGCCGAGGCTCGATGCCCCGGCAAGCCCGGCCAGCCGGACCACCGCGCCGGAGCTGTGGAACGAGCCGGCCGGCGAACCCTCCGTGAGCATCGATTCCCACAGCCACATCGGGATTGCCTCTAGCTCGCGGATTTGTTTTCGTAGAGCTTCACGAAATCTCCGAACGTGACCGGAAATTGCACCGCGTCCTCGGCATTGAACGGGTCGAACCCGAGCTCGTCCTCCAGGCGGGCGACAATGATGGCGAAACTGAGCGAGTCCAGACCCGACTGCAGCAGTTTCAGATCATCGCGCAGCGGCGCCAGACGGCGCTGCTGCTCGCCCGCGACGAGCTCGAATTGCGAAACGATGGTAGACCGCACAGACATCCCCGTGCTCCTTTTTGAGTTGTGGCTTGCTGCCGATAGTATTACAAAAGCCTCCCTGCCCCGCTTGCGTCCGCGTCGCAGCCGCGGAACGGGCCTTGTGAAATCCCGCTCGCAGGCGAGCGCTTCGGTGGGGGTACCGTAGTATGTTAAGCGGGCTCCGCGCCCGCAATGAAGTCTTCGCACCTCAGGTGCGCTACAGTACGCGCGGGGAGCAACACGTGGCGGACTCCAGACAAGCGCATTGGGACAAGGTCTACGACACCAGGTCCATCACGGACGTGAGCTGGTATGAGCCGCACCCGGGGAAGTCTTTGGAGCTCATACGCGCCACGGGGGTAAGGGCCGCCGATCCGATCATCGATGTCGGCAGCGGCGCCTCCTTCCTCATCGACGCATTAGTCGACGCTGGGTACCTCGATCTCACCGTGCTGGACATCTCCGCGGAGGTTTTGACGAAGCTGCGCGCGCGTCTCGACTCGCGGGCTGCGGCCGTGTCTTTCCTGCGGGAGGACGTGATCGCGTTTCGGCCGAGTCGACGGTATGTGCTCTGGCACGATCGCGCGGTGTTCCATTTTCTCGTCGAACGCGAGGACCGTGAGCGTTATGTCGAAGTGCTGCGGCAGGCGTTGTCTGCGGGTGGTCACGTTGTGATCGCCACTTTCGGGCCGTCCGGCCCGGAACGATGCAGCGGGCTTGCGACCCGGCGCTACGATGCCGAAACGCTCGCGGCCGAGATGGGCGATGACTTCGGACTCGTGGACTCCTCGCTGGCTGTCCATCGCACGCCGTCCGGCGTGGAGCAGTCATTCCTCTATTGCCGGTTCGAGCGCCAACGCTCTTAGAGTTGGCCGAGGAGAGCGGAGCAGGCGGCCTGAGCGCCAGGGCTCGCTGAGGTCGCGCGCTTGCGAACTTTCAGGATGCATCTCCTCAGACATTGCCTCGCTTCAGCTGCATCGATAAGCAAGGTTCCCCGGAACCAACATCATCGCTCCGCGTTGGTTTGAGCAAATCCGTCGGCGGCACCCGTGCGCCCCGGCCTCATAGAGGGACTTTCGTCAGAGTGGATCTGCGGAAAACGACAAGCTTGGCAACGCCAGAGGCGCGGGGGCTGTTGCGGCCAGGCTCGAGGGGCAGCCGCATCCTGGTCACCGACGACCACCAGGACAGCCGCGAGCTGCTTGCAGCCTTTCTGACGCTGGAAGGACATAGCGTGCGCAGCGCCGCCGATGGGCTCGAAGCATTGCGGGTCTGCGCCGACTTTCAACCTGACATCGTGTTTCTCGACCTGTGCATGCCCGGGATGGATGGCTATGAGGTCTGCGCCCGGCTGCGCGAAAACGCGGCGACCAAGGATGCAGCCGTTTATGCGCTGACGGCGTACCCGCACGAGGGCCCATCTCCCAAAGCGCGCGATCGGCTGTTCGACCGCTATCTGTTGAAGCCCGTGGAATTGGCTGACATCGGGCAACTCGTCGCCGGGCAGTGCGCAATCGGGAGTCCGGATCCGGGCTGACGGCTCTACCCTTGCGCCGCA
>CAZDTG010000103.1:13862-15108 GCA_964508005.1 uncultured Steroidobacteraceae bacterium | reverse complement strand
GGCTGTCGGAGCACCCTGATCACACTCGACGCGCAATCGCGAGTGGCGCTCCAGTGCACGCGCAATCTGCTGCGCGCCCACGTGCTGCAGGGTGGCGCGTCATTCCGGGTGGCACACGATTCTTCGAGCGCAGCTGTCGTGTTGGCCGGCAACGCCCGGGTGGACGGCATCGGGACCACCTTTTCGGTGCGGCAGGACCCCCAACGAAGCAGCGTCAAGGTCATTGAAGGATCCGTCACGCTGTCGGCGCTTGACTGGCGCCAACAGGGTGCCGTGTCGCGTGATGAGGGTCGTAGTCGCTCGCCGACTCCCGGGCGGACTGTCGACGAGTTGACGGTTTGGTCGGGTGAAGGCGCAGCTGTGGTGAGCACCGGGTCCAAGGTGTTCCCGGCGACCTCCCGTCAGGTCGGCGGTTCGAGAGCGCGCTAAAGCCCTGCGGACAGAACATGGGGACAGACGATCTGCAGACTTCGAGAGGCCCGGAGCTGGCTTTTGGACCGTTCCGGTTCTATCCCGAGCAGCGCGTCCTGCTGCGCGCCGACGCGCCCGTCTCACTGGGCAGCCGGGCGCGGGAGATTCTCGTCGTCCTGGTGGAGCGCGCGGGGAGCATCGTAAAGAAACACGAGTTGATGGCACGCGTCTGGCCCGATGTCATTGTCGAGCAGGGCACTCTCCGAGTGCATATTGCCGCGCTTCGCAAAGCATTGGGAGACGGCCAGGACGGCATGCGGTACGTGGAGAATGTGACCGGGCACGGCTACCGCTTCGTTGCAGCGCTGCGGCGCGTCGAGGAGCCGACGCCGGCACCCATCGAGCTGGCTCACGCGGCCGCTCAGTCGGATCCGCTGGTGGTAGCCGGCACCGTCGCCTCCGCGCTCGGGCCCACCAGCAGCTCTCAGGACCCCCTGCCAGACATCGTCGAGTTCCTCAGGCACAGCAAGATTCTAATCGTGCTGGGCAACTGCGAGCACATCATCGAAGCCGCCGCGCTCCTGGCTGAAAGGCTCCGCACGGATGCACCGAGTGTGAGTGCGATCGCCACCCGCCGCGAGTCTCTGCGCGCGAAAGGTGAGTGGGTCTTGCGTCTCGTACCGTTGGAGCTTCCGCTGCCGGGTGTTGTCCTGTGGCGACGTGCACCTGCGAACATTGCTCATTCACGGAGCGCGTTCGGTGCTGCTGGCTGCTAAACAGGCAGTCAAGGCGGGACGGTCATTGGATCGGTTGCGCGCCTGGGCGCTCGAAACCG
>CAZDTG010000103.1:12250-13762 GCA_964508005.1 uncultured Steroidobacteraceae bacterium | reverse complement strand
GCAAGGGGAGTCGTCCATACATGGACAATACGGGGTGATGATACCTCCGGACGCAAGTTGGGGCGTTGCCGGCAAGGAACTCACTCACCTACTTCACGCTATATCCGCGCGCTTCCAGGCAAGCGGTCATTGCACGCCGATACTGTTCGCGTTTGGCGGCCGCGTCGCCAGGAGGTACTCCCCCATTGAGTTTAGTGGGATCGAATCCGGTCTGACTCTTGGCCCAACTGTGGCATTCATAGCGATCGGCCGACTGTTGCTCCGGTGATTGCCCGTTCTTTGGATAAATATAGAAGTCCTCTGCCGCAGTCTGTGGTGGCGAACCCGGCTGGTCCGCGCCTTGCGGCGGTTCGACGACCTCATAGCCGTTTTGTTCCGGCACCCATCGATAGTACACGTCGTTCGCGTAGTAATAGGGCACACCACCAATCCAAACTGTTGTATAGAATGGCGGCAGGGTCGACACGACCAGCCCTGTCGGCGGCCGTGTCACAATGAACCCGTAGGGACCAGGCGCATACCACACGCCGCCGGAAAAGTAGAGATGGGTTCCGTGGAACCAGTACGGGCGATACCCAGCCGGCAGCTCGCGCACGACGGTGCCTCGTGGCACATAGTAGTGACCATGATGATAGCGATCATCGAGCCTTTCGATAGGGCCGTTGCGCTCGAGCGGGCGCTCCGCGCCAAAGGCGGACACACTCCAGAGCGACATCAGACATGACACTCCGCAGAACAGGAATGAAATTCTCTTGATCGCCACTCGCATGATTTTATCCTCCATCCCGCAACCTCTGGCTAGGCACTGCAGAGCACCCAGCTGCGGGAAACGTGGCATTTATTGCGCGGTCCGGGTTAGGCGCTGGGGCCTCGGTAACGCCGGAGCAGAGCCAACGTGATCACGACTATGATGATCAAGGCAACTGTGAGCACGATTGCCAGCATCCGGCGTAACGGTAATGTGAGCACCTCGGAGGTGCGGAACGTGTCGATCACTTTTGCGGTGACCCTGACATGTGGATCGCCGAAGCGCTTTCGGCGTAATTGCCGAGCTCGGCGATTCCCTGATTCGTGAGCCCGGCGAAAGCCGGCATATAGCTAGCTTCGTGCGGGCCCTGCAGCTGAACTCCTTCGGGCAGAACGAGTATAGGATTGTTCGGGCTCGGCGCGCCAAGCACAGTGTCGTGGAACATCGAGGGGTAGTAGCCATCGGCCGACCCTTTTCCGTCTGCTCCATGGCAGTTCGCGCATTGCCCGCTGAATAGCTCCGCGCTGCTGACCGGGCGAGCGCTGAGAGTGACGCCGGCGATGCCGCGGAGGCTCATCTCGTCTTGTGCGGGCTGTCCATGATCGAATCGAGGCTTCGAGTCTCTGCGCAACCGTATGGGTCGGAGACTGCGCAGGTACAGGAGGATCGCGCTCAAATCCGCATCCGACAGGTGTTGGAGACTCTTCTCCACCGGCTCAGCCATCGTCCGGCCGCGTAGTCCTTGCCAGGTGCCTTGCCCGTTG
>CAZDTG010000103.1:0-12150 GCA_964508005.1 uncultured Steroidobacteraceae bacterium | reverse complement strand
CACCGGCTCAGCCATCGTCCGGCCGCGTAGTCCTTGCCAGGTGCCTTGCCCGTTGCCAGATAGCTGAGGAGTTCGTCAACAGTGTGTATGAATCGTATGAAAAGGCCGGGTAAAGGTGCTCTCCGTTCTTGCCGATCCCCTGCTGCAAAGCCCGCACAAAATCCTCATCCGTCCAGGCGCCGATGCCCGTTTTCGCGTCCGCTGTGATGTTGGGTGCGTAGATCGCGCCCAACGGCGTGGGCACCACATATCCGCCTGCCATCGGTTTCGCCGGATCAACCGTGTGACAGCCTGCGCAATCAGCTGCGGTCGCGAGATACCGGCCAAGGTTGATGAAATCGGAACCCGAGCTGCTTTGCCCGCGCCGCAGAGCGGCCGCCGCCACTACCCAGACCACGCTTCTCAGCATGCGGCGCCGGTCCATCTACTCTCGATCGCAGGGATGGTGAGCATGCTGCCGTGCTGATGGTCCGATGATCTTGCCGCTGCAGGCGCGGACCGGACCGGTCATGGATGCTCACCAGAGTAAGATGAGAACGAGCACCTGACATTGACTCGCATCAACTCCGAACGCCGCTATTGCGCGGCGCGCGGTCTCGCCCCAATCCATTGGCTCGTTTTCAGGCCTCTCATCGTGGTGGATGGGCCACCGACATCGCGTTGGCGCTCGAGCTGGAGAGGTTTTCGTGCCGCGACCCAAAGCCGATGTGCCAACGTCTCCATTCAGGCATGCAGTCGGGAATCGACTACGATCAGCTTTCCTGGAGTACGCACGAACGCGCTCACATCGTGCCCCGCCGCGGGCCTGGGACACGAGTTCTTGCCCCGTCCTGCCCGTCGCGCCAAAGATCAAGATGCGCGCGCTACCAGTCTAACCGAGCCACCGAACGTATCAGCTAACCGGCGCGGACAGTCGTGCTGAACGTGCAGAGGCCCCCCGTTCACAGCGCAGGCCAACAATTTGTGGATTGATGCACAATGGGTGAACAACCAACGACCGCTGCAAATGCGATCGAGTTGAGGATCGAAGAGATCTCCCAGCTCTTTCACACTCTGGATCCCTTTCCGTTCCGCGAGAAGGATCTCGACGCGGATGCAGAGGAATTCATCGTCAGTTGGGCGAGAGAGCTGCCCCCGGACCAAGCACTCAAAATCATCGTGCACGTGCCAGAAACACAAGCATCCACGCCTGAGGCCCGTGAACTCAATGCCGCTCTCACGCGGTACTTCGACTATCGCGCCCAGGCGACCGCGCGCGAGCTCAGGGAGCTATTTCGCATTGGTCGCCGAGCGCTGGCCATTGGACTTACGGTAATGTCGTTGTGCGTCATCGCAAGCCAGGCGGTTACGGCGAGATTGACATCACATCCTCTTGGCCGTTTCCTCGACGAGAGCTTGACTATTTTCGGCTGGGTCGCGAATTGGCGGCCAATCGAAATATTTCTCTATGATTGGTGGCCAATTGTTCGCCGACGCAATCTCTACCGGCGACTTTCGGAGGCGCAGGTGGAACTGCGGCCGTACAAGAATCACACGCGCCAGGCAGGGTGTTCCTGAGAGATGAAGTTCAGGGCAAACCAGCAGACATCGCCTCGACAGCTCCTCACCCGCACGTATTTCCACTTCGGATCCTTCCCGGCGCAGAGGCCGCAGCGCTCGACGACTCGGCGTGTGGCCGTCAAGCGTCATCCCACCGACCATGCCAACGCCGTCAACAACGTTTTTCCGGTGGCGCGACAGCGAAATGTCAAATTCGTGATCGGCTCGTCCCTGGACGCCGGGTTCATCTCCGGCAGTCCACGTTACAACTACGGAACGAATTCTTGGGACATCCCACGTAAATACATCGCGCGAGAAGCTCCGAGCGGCGGCCGCCCAGTACGGCGTAGACCTTCGAACCGCGGCGTTACGTTCTCCGCAGCTCCGGACGTCGCTGCAGCCCTGATCGTCGGTGCGCGCAGCGAAGAGCAGGTCCTCGCTAGCGTGACCTCGATGCAAGCGAACATCCCTCCTGACTTCTGGGCCGAGCTGAAGAGGCAGAAGCTCATAGAGCAAAACGCGCCACCGCCGGGCCGGGACAGCCGGATCGCCTTCGTGGGGCCTAGTGAATTTCTGAAAGCTTCGTGCTGGCCCCTCTCAGGTGAGCTACATGGGTTGCGCCGGCGAGCTCGCGAGACTTGCGGCGGGATCGCTCTGCGGCGTGAAGCTGCAGCCCGCCTCTACCAACCTTTGGCGCAGATAGGCGCGCGCGCGTTCGAGAACCAGTGAAGTCTCTGACTCGGGCTTGCCGAGGGCTTGCGCAAGTGCCCCTCCCTTCAGGCCTCGTCCAAAGCGCAGCATGAGCGCTCGTCGCCATTCTGCGGGCATGCCGGCCAGCGCGGAGTTCACGCACTGCTGCCATTCGGCTGTCTCAACCGCTTGCTCCGGAGTAGGAACGTCGAGGTCCGGAACCACATCCTCGACCTTGAGGTCCTCGTCCGGCTCGAAGAACTCGAAGATCTGTTCGCCCAGCAGGCTCACGTCTTCTTCCGGAGGAGTCTCCGGAACATCTTCTTCCTTGCTGATCGTCAGCTCGCGGCGCGCGATCATCCGCCGGACTTCATTCTGCACGTAGGATCGGGCGATCCTCATCAATCGCGTTCTGAGATCTCGTTCGGCCCCTCCTTTGCCTAGCTCGCGGTAGGCTCCGAGCACGGCCGTGTCGACGATATCATCGGTGTCGATCTGGCCGGCCGGCAGGTCACCGAGTGCCTGGTAGTAGCGGAGCAGATGCTGCGCATACCGATACAGACCGTTCATGTATCGGCTGAGCTGCGCGAAGAACGCTTCCCGGTCGCGTTGCTCGCGAGACGGCGCATCATTGGCCATGGGCCCGCCAGTAGAGACCGGCACCACACCGGTTGCCTTGATGCGCGTCAACCCACGACGCGCAGCATGAGCGTTAGACTCGACGCTCGGGCGAGGGAAGACGACTGCGGACACCCGATTCTCAAGGCGCCGATGGATCTGGCGACCGACGCAGTCACCGCGCATAAGCGGCCGGTTGGGCATTTCCAAAGCGGAGCTACCGCTCGCCATCTGTCCGAACGGCACGGTGTTGTGCAGCCCGCATGAGAAAGCTCTCGCACGGTGCCTGGAGTCTGCTGCCGAGCTTCCTTGCAGACCGATCGTATGATGTTGCGATCGTGGGAGCGGGCCCCGCCGGACTTGCTACTGCCGTGTATGCCGCGTCCGAGGGTCTGTCGGTCTTGGTGTTCGATGCACGAGCATTTGGCGGTCAAGCGGGCGCTTCGGCGCGGATCGAGAATTACTTGGGATTTCCGACGGGCATCTCCGGCGAAGCGCTCGCGGGCCGAGCCTACACGCAGGCGCAGAAGTTCGGTGCCGTGATGGCGATTCCGATAGAAGTCCAGCTGCTGAAACGAGCCCTTAGCAGCGCGCACTCTAACCGACGAGGCTTCGAGCTGGAGCTGGACGAAGGCCAGCCGGTGCACTCCTCGGCCATCGTCATCGCGAGCGGGGCGCGCTATCGCAAGCTCACTTGCCGCAGACGAAGGAGAATGACCGGCGGCTCGCGCCCTACGACACGCGGCTCATCCACCCCTTCTTCGTGCCTGCGATGATGCGCCTCGCGTTGCGACTCATGGGCGCAGGCCGGGAGACCCTGCCGAAGCAGAAGGTCGAGGAGCGAGGCTCAACGGGCATTTCTGACTGGCACAAGTAGAGACTGCACGTAAAAACCGCAGGTGCTTTCATCCCGGCCCTGGCGACGCGAGTCGTCGTGCCAGCTCCACAGGCGTGTGGGGCTCGTAGAGCGAATCCGGATTCGCGATGAACGCCCCGGTGGTCGCATCCACGGCGAGAGTATCGCGGTGTGTGCCGCTCATCGTTTCGACGAAGTACGCCAGCACGGCGTTCGTGCCGCTCAGCGGCTTGGCGATACCGGCGTCGATGGCGGGCGCGCGAGCGCGCTTCTCCGCCTGGTCGATCGCCTCTTCGATCGGCACTTGCGCCTTCATGGCACTGCGCGCATACGCCTCCAGCTTATAGTTCTGCATCCACGGCGGCAGCTTTGTCACGTCGATCCGAGTGACATGATTGTCGGGTGAGGCGATGCGCATGTACAGGATGCCGTCGCCCTTCAGGATAGCGGCCTCGAATGCCGGCGGGCCCGAGGTATCCGCCAGCCGAATCTCCAGAATTTTCCCGCCGGTGCTTTTCTCGAATGCAGCGGCGGCGTGCGCCAAGGCCCCCATGGGCACGGGAGGCTGCGGATCACGAGCCGCCAGCGGACTCGCCGCAATCCAGCTCAAGATGAGGACGGCACAGGTAAGCGCCGCTTTCGACGTTTCGCGGAATTGCATGATCACTCCTCCTGAAACGAGGCGGCGCCGGAAGCGCCCGGCGCCTCATGTGCTTCGTTGGCGAAAAAACGGCGCGGCGCCGCCCTACGCACTGATCACGATCCGGTTGTCGACTCTGGTGACTCCCGGCGCCGCCCAGGCCGCCCGTTCGGCCTCCTGCCGCTCGGCCCAGGACCGGACCGTGCCGCGTAAAATGACTTCGCTGCCGTTGGCTTCGACCGTTATGCGACTCGCATCGACCTCGGCGCTGCGGCGCAAGGCATCCTCTATCTTGCGGCGAATCTCGTAAGGCTGGACTTTCGGCTTCACTTCAATAGCGTTCGTCACACCCTTCACACCGCGTATGCGCTTCACGGCGCTCTCCGCGCGCTCGCGGGCGTAGTTCCACTCGACAGCGCCCTCGAGCGTGACGTAGCCGTCCTTGACGACCACTTTCATGTTCTCCGAGGAGAATGGCAGCTCCGACTTCAGCGCATTCACGGCGTCGCGGGCGATATCCGGATCCGGCCGTTGATCAAGCACAGGCAGTCGCACTTCAATGTCGTTGGCGACACCGACGACGCCGGCCACCCGCTTCGCGTCGCGCTCCGCCTGCGTCTTTTGCGCGTAGCTGCGCACGAACCCGCTGAGCGCCACGACGCCATTGTGCACGGCCACGGCGATGTCGGTTGCGTCAATGTCGGGATCCCAGCGGAGCTCGTCCTCGACGTCCCGCTTGATGTCAGAATCTAATCTCATATGACGTACTCCGTCGTTGCCTCATCGATACTTGAACTCTGGAAGGTTCTTCAGCTGCTCCTTGGCCGCGCCAGGCAGCACGATGCGATTGCCGTCATCGGTGATCTGCAGCGAGCTGTATGGCACCGCGATAAGGCGGCTGCCGAGCCCGAGAAAGCCGCCAACCTGGATGATCGCGAACAGCACGCGATCCTTGCCGACGATCAGATCATCCAGCGTGCCGATCTTCTCGTTCTTCTGATTGACGACCGCCGTGCCTCGCAGCTTGCTCGCGCGGTAGCCGTCGGCGACCGCGACCACATCGACGACGACGAGGTCCACTGGCGCGGCGACGGCCGGAGGAACCAGCGCGCCCGATATCGCGACACCCGTCAACAACACGGTCAGCCATTGAGCTCTGGTCATGGTCTCACCCTCGAAAAACGTCTGGACCCGGCAGCATCAGCGGATCCCGCAGCGTGACGATCTGCCGCACGCCGTCGGCGTCGACGATCTGCATGCTGATGAGACGCAGCGGCTCCTCGTCCACGTAGAACTCGCGCGGTGCCCGGATCAGGTGCTCGAGCTCGCCCAGGAGCAGCTCCAACACGTCGCTCTTTGGGTCGTAAGACATCCCGAGCAGCGGCAACAGCCGCGCCTCGGTCTGAGAGCCGAGTCGCAGCGAAGCGACCTCGATGTCCACCCGCCTGCCGAGAAAGCCGCGCGTGGCCCGGAGGCAGAATCCGTTCCAATCGCCGCGCTCCAGTTTGCGGATACTCATAGCTCTGTCTCCGGAAACACCAGCACTGACACTGCACGCTGCCGGTTGTCTCGGCATTGACGGGCGTCAGTCTTCGGCCACGACACGGTCAGCTCGTGGCTGCGGTCGGCTAATGGAGGATACCGCGCTCCCGGGCGGCCTCGGCCGCAAGGCACGCGTACAGCAGCGCGAACCCCTGCATGACACCGAGATAATCGGTCTGATCCTCGGCGAAGTTGTGCGCCATGAGCAGCAACTCCGGGTTGTCGCGTTCGAGCTCGGCGAGCGCCTCGCGCGTGAACTCCTGCGAGCCGACGGCATCGATGCGCCTGACGACTTCAGCGCGGGTTGCCGCCGAAACACGCGGCAGCAGGTTCAGCGGCGGCGGCGGGCCGCTGTCAGGCGCTGTGCCGGCGCGTGCCTGCGCCGTGAGCGAGCGGTAGAAGATGCAGAAGCCGTTCATGATGCGCGGGAAATCGCCGACGTCGCGTGCGACACGGGCGGCTATGTCGAGCAGCTCGGGGTTGTTCGCCTCGAGATCGAGAATGATCTCGGTGCGGCACACTTCGGGGCCGCGATCATCGAACTCGCGTGCGATCCTCTCCCGGGTGAGGCTGGCAACACGCGGCAAAGAACTCATCGATACACCCCGTCACGTCGAGCTCCCCGTTGCGCGAGCGCAGCGATTGTAGCCCGGCCGCGCGCCGGGCGAATTGACCTGAGTCAGTCACGACGCCGATCCGGGTATGAGCATTGCTTGCCGCGCATTTACTGGTATGCCGTCGCTGAAGCCAACATGACCGCAAGCCCGCCGCGCCACCCCTTACGCATCGCCCGCCTTACCGCATGATTGATGCGCGTCAAGGACTCGCCTGCCCGCAGGCGCTAACAATCAGCCCACGATACACACCACCTCCCCCACGAAAGTACGCGTACTGGCGGCACAGTTGAGGCTCCCCATGAAAGCGTATGTTTCGCTGCTATTCGGAATATTGCTCGGAGTGGCCCTGGCCGGCTGCAAGAGCACCGGTGAGGGAATGGGCGAATCCCACACGGGCGATGTCAAGGTCAGCTTCATGTGGGAGCAGTCGGCGCCCACCTCCGGAACGATGCGAGCCACCGTGACCCAGCCGGGTGGCCAGGCGGACACCTACCAGGGCAAGTTTTATCAGATTACGAAGGATACCCACATCCAGGCGATCGGCGGGCTCTGGGAGGGGTGGTATCCCGGCTGGGGCGGCTGGGCCTTCTGGGGGCCGGAGCCGCAGGATTCGTTCGTCGAGCACTATACCGGGAAAGTGGTCGCCAACCTCGCGGGTCCGGACGGAAAGCGCATGCGCTGCCAGTTCCAGCTGAACCGTTCCGGAGAAGGGATGAAAGGCGGCGGCCAGGGTCAATGTCAGCTGCCCGACGGACGGACCATCAACGCAGAATTTCCACCTTCCTGAACGTCATGCCTACCATTACACAAAGTGTGGATGCGGATAGCACAGCGGCACCCCTCGGACGCCGGTGGGGTTGGCTCGTCGCAGCCGGTGTCGCCAGCATCGTCGTCGGCGTTCTTCTGTTGCTCGGATGGCCGGGGACCGCGCTGTGGGCTACGGGCCTGTTGCTCGGCGTCAACCTCATATTCACGGGCGTGACGAACACGACTCTTGCGCTCACCGCCCGAACGGGCCGGTAAGCTCGCGCGCGCCGCCAGGGATCTGCAGCGCTCTAAAGATCTGCCCGCCGGCGCAGCAGCCGATGCGGGCGCATGAGCCGGTAAGTGAGGCCCAGCGCCAGAGTGATGGCCGCCAGTCCCAGCAGGTATGCGGCGCTCACTTCGCGAACGTCGAGAATGATGAACTTGCGCGCCAGTGCCAGCAGCGCGATCAGCACGACGACCTTCGTTTGAATGATGCCCTGCTGCCGGTCCGCGGAGTGGCGCAGCGTATGATTGAATTCGAGCGCGATCAGCAGCGTCATGATCTGCCCGAACACCCCTTGAAACACGGCGGGGTTCAGCGGATCGAGGGCTCCAAACACCAACGCGCCGACCACTTCGACACACAGCCGGTACAACGCGACGAGAACGATGAGCGCGATCACCAGGGTGAGGACGAACGCGACCGCAGTCTCGAAGCGCTGGTAGTACGTGAGACCCTGCCACTGCGCCTTGCCGCGATTCCAACTTTCGGACACCGTCTTGGCCGGACACTCTCGCTGCCGCCTCACATCGGCGCATGCGGGCTGCGCATGCTCGCCGGGAAGCCGGGCGAGCATACCTGTCCGCCGGGGGCCGGTAAACGCACGATGAACTCGCTGCCCAGGCCCGGCCCTTCGCTGTAGGCGTTGACCGTCCCGCCATGCAGCTCGATCAGGTGGCGGGCGAGCGCGAGCCCGAGACCCAAGCCGCCTTTGGAAGCGGCGGAGCCCCGCTCGGCCTGTACGTACGCATCGAACACGCGTGCCAACATATCGCGCGAAATCCCGATGCCCGAATCGCGGACCTTGACCAGCGCCCAAGCGGATTCCCGCTCGACCCCGACCCAGATATGGCCGCCCGGGTGGGTGAATTTCGCAGCGTTGATCAGCAAGTTGGCGAACACCTGGGTCAACCTGCCGGAGTCGCCTTCCACGATCATGGCCTGGGGAGGCATGACCACGGTCAACTCCTGGCCGCGCGATGCGATGATCGGCTGCGCCGCCTCCACCGCGGTCGCTACGGCGGCTTCGAGATCGACCGCAGCGCGCCGCAGCAGGATCTGCGCATTCTGCGAGCGGGCGAGATCGAACAGATCGTCGACGAAGCGCACCAGCTGCGCCACCTGCCGCGCCAGCGTCGCGCACGACAGGTGCACGATCGCCGGCTCGTTCATGTGCTGCTGCAGGAGCTGCAGGGCAGTGGAGATCGGTGCGAGCGGGCCGCGCATCTCGTGTGCGACCAGCGCAAGGAACTTGTCCTTCTGCTCGTTGGTGCGGCGCAGCTGCGCCATGAGGCGCTCATTTTCGCCCGCATCCGTGGCTGTTATGATCCATTCGCCCGTGCGCGCGCCGTTGTCGCGAAGCGGATTACCCCATTCGAGCTGCAGCACGTAATTGGATTCCGGCGTGAAGCGGATGCGACGTTCCAACACATATGGCTCTCCGGAGCTGACGGCCTGCTCCCAGGTCTGTTCCCAGGAGGATCGGTCCGCGGGGTGCAGCGCCGGCAGATAGCTCTCGACGAAGCGCGCGCCCCCGCCGATCGCCGTGCAGGTATGCCAGGCCGAATTGCCGAACGACAGCCGCCCGGCAGCATCCACGACCCAGACGAGTTGCGCGAGGGAGTCCGCAAGCCGGTGAAAGCGGGTCTCAGTCGCGCGCATCGCTGTCGTCCTTCCACTGTTGGGGGCAAGCTTCATAACAGTCCTGCGGACGGCTGGCATCGGCATTGACAGAGGTCAATTCGGTGACGGTACGGCGCGCCCGCTCGATCCCAATTAGAATCAGATCCGACGGCGGGAACAGTGCACTTTGGTTTAAAGGGGCACACCCTTTCCGGTGCTGCGGTTCGCCGCGGCCGCTTCAGGGCTGTTCAGCCCAGCCTTTCGGTCATATGTACCAGTTCGAAGCTGACCAGTCTGCCACCGGATAAAGTCCAAGTGCACAATCACCTCCTCGGCGGGGGCTTCGGCCGTCGCCTCGAGGTGGATTTCACCGTCCGGGCTGTGGAGATCGCGAAGCAGGTCGCGAGTCCGGTCAAGGTGGTGTGGACCCGGGAAGAAGACATCCAGCACGACATGTACAGGCATCGCTACTACGATCGCATCGCTGCCGGCCTGGACGCACGCGGTGGACTCATCGCCTGGAATCACCGGGATGCCGTGGAGTTTCAGGATCCGCTGTACCCGCCGCACGCTTGCCGCCAGGATCGGTCGGAATTGACCGCCATCAGCGCGCGGTGCCACTACGCCGTCATAGTGGCGGGGAAGCTGGACATCTCCGGAGGCAGAGCTACATGGGCGACGATACGAATAGCACCGACTATCGACACGATGCCGATCGACACGACGGTGACATCAACCTCGAGAACGAGGACGAAGTGGAAGAATGGTGCCGGTCCCTGGCATGTACTCCTGCGGAGCTGAGCGCCGCGGTGAAAGCAATGGGGCATTCGGCGAAACGGGTTCGCGTGTATCTGCGAGACAGGCAACAGAGCGCGATTTAACGGTCGAGAAGCGATTCCAAGATCGGAAAGGACGGTCTCGCCGGACCCCACCCCATTACTTTAACGTGGGCGTCACGCGCGGCACGCTCGGCTCGGGCGATTACGCCTTGATTACTGTCATGGGAGCGGCCGCTCCCCGATGAGAGAATTCGAGCGACTGCTGGATGTGGGATGAGCCGACTGCTTGAGGGAGGCGGACCGTGACCGTGATGAACATCGCCAGATTCGAGCGCTTCTTTCGCCTCGCGGCCAGCCTCGACGTCGACAAGGATGACTTGAGACGGTACAGCGACTTCATTCACCAGAAGACCTACGACCTGCTGCTGCGTGCCGAAGCCAACGCAAAGGCCAACGCCCGCGACGTGATGCAGCCGTCCGATTTGCCGATCACCAAAGGGCTGCAGGAAAGCATCCATGCGTATCGGAAGATCGACGAGGAGATCGAGCTGGAGCCGATCCTGCAGGCGTTGACGCAGCTGCCGCAGCTGGATCTGGCGTACGGCGAGGAAATCGAGGCGAAGCTGCCCGACGTCGTGGGAGGCCTCAGCTACGCGCTCGCGCGCAGCTTCAGAATCGTGTACCCAGACCTGAAAAACCCCCAGACCGCCCACTGGGAGACCGCCTTCCAGCTCTTCAACCTGTTGCTGTAACTCGCACGGTACGGGGCTGCTGCTAGTCCTGCTCGCTCGGCAAGCGAATGGCAAGGACGTCGCAAGGCGCCTGGTGTACTACGACATCCTCAGTGGGCTTGATGAGAAAAGCGAGGCCGTGTCGTTCCCGGCTGCCGATGACGATGAGGTCCACGGCGTGGGCGGCGGCGGCGTGAACGATCTCGCTCTTGATACTGCCCACGACGACCGCCCAGCGATCCTCGGGCACGTCAAGCTCCCGGGCCAGCTTGCCAATCTGCTCCTCGGCGGTGTCGATCAGCTCGGCCTGAGTCGTCACCATGGCCGGTGCGACGGGCTCGGGCGGTATGGGCACGACCGGCGGCACCGGCTCGATCACGTGAATAATCTCGAGCTCTCCGCCGAGTGCGGTGGCAAGCTCCCTCGCGCGTCGGCCGACGAAAAGAGAGTCAGCGGTCAGATCGACTGCCAGCAGCATGCGTGCGTAGATCGCCATGGGCACTCCAATGTGACATCGTCAGCAGGTCAGCAGAAGCGCCGACCGTGACCGATCCTCAGTCTAGCGCTCGTGCTTGGCGTGATGGGTTGACGTGCATCAACCCACCGCGCCGGGTCACGCGCTGCCAAGCTCTTGATGCCTGCGAATCCGATCCAACTCCGCACCTGCACAACGCCAGCGTTGCCGTGAGCGCGATTGATCGCGTCCGCTGCCCGTAATGTCCAGAAATGAAACAGGAGACGGTTTCAAGCGGCTTGACGATGATAGTAGCTCAGCATTCCTCCTAGTCGCTGACGCCGTCTGACTGCGCCGTAAGGCTCGCCAATGTCGGCGAGAGGCTGCAGCAACCGGTTTCCGAGCCCCTGATGATTTCGCTCGCCGTGATAGTGGGTCACACACTGGGTGAGCGAGTGCCGAAGTGATGCCTGTCCGACGAAGATCATCCGACTCAGACATTCTTCCTTTATGGAGCGGACAAATCTCTCCGCGAACGCGCTCAGATTCGGCGATCGCGGCGGCAAGCGGGTTACATGGATGCCCTCGCGAACGAGGCAGCCTCGGAACGCATCCGAGTATTTGGTGTCCTGGTCCAAGATCAGATAACGAGTTCTTCGGAGGAATCCCTCTTCCGGGTCTGTGAGATTGCGGTCGATCTGAGTCATCCAGGCCGCCCCGGGGTTGGCCGTCACGCCTGCAACTTTCACGGTGCGGCTGGCCAGATCAAGGAAGAACAGCACGTAGAACGTCACCAATCCTCGCGCCGTACAGACTTCGACCGTGAAGAAATCCGTCGCGGCCACGCACTCCCAATGCGCCTTGAGAAACGTTGACCACGAGGCGTGTTTGCCGCGCTCGGGTGCTGGGTCGATGCCCTGCTCTCTTAAGGTGTTCGCGATCGTGCCGCGTCCGACCTCGTGCCCCAGATTGGCAAGCGCGCCCTGGATGCGCGTATATCCCCAGGATGGGTTCTCCAACGCCATTCGCACAAT
>CAZDTG010000102.1:0-15239 GCA_964508005.1 uncultured Steroidobacteraceae bacterium | reverse complement strand
AGGTGTAGGTGTGACCGGACACATCGGCGAGGTCGGTGCGGTTCATGCGCATCTCACCCCACATGCGCCGCTCCTCGAGCGCCGGCTTCCAGCCCTGCTTGCGCACGGAGTCGAAGAAGTCGCCGATCGTCTGCTGCCCGAAGTTGAAATAGTCGCTTTGCAGCTTGAGGGTTCGGTAGAGGTGCTCGGGGTTCGCATCCGTCCAATCCGACAACAGCACCACATGCTCGCGATCCGCGGGATAGTGCTCGCCGCGGCGCGGCTCGATCACGATCGGCCCATACAGCCCGATCTGCTCCTGAAAGCGCGAATGGCCGTGGTACCAGTACGTACCCCATTGATTGACGCGGAAGCGATACACGAAGGTCTCTCCGGGTGGGATGCCCGGGAAGCTCAGGCCGGGAACACCGTCCATGTCGGAAGGGACGATCACTCCATGCCAGTGGATGGAGGTGGGCGCCGCCAGCCGGTTTGCGACGCGCACGGTAATGGTGTCGCCCTCGCGCCATCGCAGCAGTGGTCCCGGCACCTGACCATTCACTGCGGTAGCCGTACGCCGCGCGCCGGTGAAGTTCACTTCCAGTGAGCTCACCTCGAGGTCGAAATCGGTGCCGGACAACACGGCGCGCCGTTGGCTGCCGGCGGCGCCGGACCCCTGCGCTTTGGCGGTGTCAGACGAGCTTGCCAACACCCAGCCGGCTGCCGCCCCGCCCGGAGGCAAGGCGGCCGTCGCGAGCACACCGGAGAGTCCGCGCACGAATCGTCTGCGGGCGATATTTGTCGGCTCAGAATCAGTGCTCAGCCACTGTGAGCCGGCCCGTGCGACCCAGCCTGCGGCGTTCTCGGGGGCCAGCTCGGATGGCGGTCCGAAACGGGATTTGTCCATCGTGTCCTCCAGCTCAAATTCCCACGCCCGCGGATCTCCGTCGCAGGTGTTGGATGGTTGAGCGCAAGCCGTCGAATGACGCCCGTGTGTGCCGGTTCGCGGGGACCGGCGATTCTCACGGCGTCGGATGCGCGCCGGCCAGTCGTGGCCGGCAACGGCTCAGGAGGCTATGGGGGGACGGAAATGGGTATCAGAAGGCGCGCTCGCGCGGCGCAGCGCGGGGGACGGCTGCGCGAGGGCAGTGGCCGGAGCGCCTCTGACAGCGGACAGGTTGAAGGCGAGCGGCAGGTTGCCGCAGTGGCATTGACAGCCTGAAGACTTGCAACAGTCGTGCGGCGCCGCGGACTCGCCGTGCGGGGCGGCCGGCTTGTCGTGCAGCGCGGTGGGGTCACCGTGCAGCTCGCCGTGCAGCGCGGCCGGCCTGGCCGGCGGGGGTGCGGGTTTGTCGCGCGTGCCGTCCGAGGCCTTCGAGTTGTGCAAGTCGTGCATGGGGCAAGCATCGCGGCCGCCGGAATCCCCGTACATGACCGGCGCGGCCGCCACCGCAGCAGGACGCGCGGCTCCTGCCGGAGGCGCTGCGGCCTCGGCGGCCGCTTGAGCGACGCCCACCTGCAACCCCAGGGCGAGCTGAAAAGCCAGCAGGGTGAACAGAACTCGCGCTAGAGATAGGGCACGCACGCGAGCAGCCTACTCAATTCGCCCCGCGATGTCGAAAGCGCGGCGTGAATGTGGGACCGCATCGCCGGTGCGCATCCCATCGGCGCGCACCGGCGCGGATGCCGGGAATGGTGGCCGTTGCCGACCACCCGTCCCAATCACTCAATGCAGATGCGGCTTCGGCTGGCGGGCTTGTGGCCCGCCCTGCTCCGAGCCCAACGTCGGCGGCTCGGCCCACGGCTTCAATACCACCTTGATGCAGCCGTCCTCCTTGTCACGGAACATCCGATACCCTTCCGGCGCCTGCTCGAGCGGCAGGGTGTGCGTGATCACGAAGCTCGGGTCGATCTTGCCGTCTTCGACGAGCTGCAGCAGCGGCCCGAGATAGCGCTGTACATGGGTCTGACCCGATTTGAGGGTCAGCGCCCGATTCACCACCGAACCGAACAGAATCTTGTCGAGAAAGCCGCCGTACACCGCGGGGATCGACACGGTGCCGCCGTTGCGACAGGCCTTGAGCGCCTGGCGCAGGGAAGGCGGCCGATCCGTTTCCAGCATGAGACTCTGCTTCACGCGATCGTACGCGCCAAATACGCCATGCGAATGCCCCTCCATGCCGACCGCATCGATGCACGCATCCGGCCCGCGGCCCCCCGTCATGTCCGCGAGAACGTCCAGTACGTCGACCTGCTCATAGTTGATCGCTTCGGCTCCCGCCTCGGTGGCCTTACGCAGCCGCTCCGGGAACCTGTCGATGGCAATGACGCGGCTGGCTCCGAGCAGTTGCGCGCTCTTGATCGAGAACAGGCCGACCGGCCCGCAGCCCCACACGGCGACGGTATCCCCCGGCTGCAGATTGCATTGCTCGGCCGCCATGTAGCCGGTGGGGAAGATATCGGACAGAAACAACACCTGCTCGTCGGTGAGACTGTCGGGCACCTTGATGGGACCTACATCGGCGAACGGAATCCGTGCGTACTGCGCCTGACCGCCCGCGTAGCCTCCCAGTAGATGGGAGTAACCGAACAGCCCCGCCGGTGAATGGCCCCAGAGCTTCTCCGCCGCCCAGGCGTTGGGGTTGGAATTCTCGCACAGCGAGAACTGCCGCTGCTGGCAGAAGAAACAGCTGCCGCAGGCGATGGGAAACGGATTGACCACGCGGTCGCCGACTTTCAGGTTGTGCACGCCCGGGCCCACCTCGACGACCTCTCCCATGAACTCGTGACCGACGATGTCGCCCGCCAGCATCCCGGGAATGTAGCCGCCGTAGAGGTGGAGATCGGAGCCGCAGATCGCCGTGGAGGTGATGCGGATGATCGCATCGCGTGGATTGATGATGCGCGGGTCAGGGACTTCCTCGACGCGCATCTGCCCTTTGCCGTACCAGACGTTTGCCTTCATAGCGCTCTCCCCTTCAATTGCCGCTGGTCAGATGCCACCGGCGCGCCGCGCGCCCCAGGAGGCTGCGTCGTCCCGTGGGCTGGCCGCGAGTGGTTGCAATCTCGCCAGTTTCCAACAGCTGTTTGAAGCGGCGCAGATCCTCCCGCACTTGCGATTGCGGGTCCTGACGCAGCAACTTTGCCAGTGCCGCGGTGAGCCGCCCGCCGACCGGGCTGTAGTGAATGCTGAGCCTGACGATGGTGCCGCGCCCATGCGGGGCGGGCTCGAAAATAACCGAGCCGGCGTTCGGGAGCTGCGCCCCGTTGAGAGTGTGCCACGCCAGGGCGGCACCGGGCCGATCCTCCGTGATCTCGCAATCCCACTCCATCTGCATGCCGGGCCCCTTCGCGACCCAATGGAAGCGCCGCTCGTCCAGCGCCCGCACAGATTCGAGATTGCTCATGAAGCGCGGCAGGTTCTCGATATTGCGCCAGAAGCGATAACACTCCTCCGGGGATTTGGTCGTGGCGATGCTCGTTTCGAAATAGAGGTCGGTCGGCGCGGCAACACCCGACACCAACGGATGGCCGGCATGCTTCGTCAGGTGTGAGGCGGCCAGCGCATCGAGCGCCAGCACACCCGCGACCGCCGTGAAGGAGACCGCGGCCCTGTCCCGGCCGGGATTGCCGGGCCGCATCCCCACGGCCAACACGCCCAGGTCCATGAGATCGCCGATAGCTCTGGTCCACAGCCAGGGCGCGGGGTTGCGCTGCGACAGAATTCCAACTCCGGCGGCCAGCTCACGCACGCCGACCGCGCGTACCAGCCCGCCGCTGCCTTGGCCGACGCCGGTAAGCGAGCCGAGCGCGCGCGGCGCGAGCACCGCAGCGGCACCGACACCGATGCTGAGCCAACCCAGGCCCCGGGCCAGAGTCGTGGCGTCGAGATCCGGTATTTGCTGACGCCGTGGGTAGAGATGAGGGCGTGTGCGGGGCTGGGTCTCGGACGAGGCCGCATCGCGGTGCTTGGGCCTTTGACCGAAGCCTGGCTGGGTGAATTCGGTTGCCATCGTCTGCCTCCGGGGTGCGAGTGCGCGCCGCGACAGCGGCGTGAACTCAATCAATCCGAAAGTGACGTGTGAGTTCCCGAGTCCCTCGCGGGTGTTCGCCGTCAGCTTTGCGGGACGTACGCCCGTCAGCTTTCGAAAACAGTGCCGGAGCTTCGGGCTCCGGCACTGCAATTACGAACCCGTGCGCCGCTGTGCGGAGGGACGGCCGCGGCCTTGTGAGTTGCCGGTGCCGGCGGACCGCCCGTGTCCCTGCCCATTTCCATGGCCGCGCGTGTGCACGCGCCGCTGCTCATGCCCACGTCCGTCGCTGTGCCCGTGCCGCGGAGGATGGCCGTGACCTTGCTGTTGACGGTCGTTCGGCCGCGATTCGCCGTTACGCCGCGAGTTGCCGTTGGACTGCGACTGGCCGTTGGGCTGCGTTTGACGCTGCGCATGCTGCCGTTGCGACTCCCGACCACCCCCGCCGCTTCTGGAGTAGCGATCACCGCCGCCTCCGGAGGGACGACGCCCGCCCTGTCGGAAGGGACGATCTTCCGCACTTGCGCCGGACCCTGCAGGCGAAGCTGTGACGGGATACTCCGGCAGCACCGCAACGGGCAGCGAGCGCCGCAACAGTCGCTCGATGTCACGCAGCAAAGGCGTCTCATCAGGCGATACCAGCGAGACGGCAGCGCCCGTACCACCGGCCCGGGCGGTGCGACCGATACGATGGACGTAGTCCTCCGGCACGTTCGGCAACTCGTAGTTCACCACGTGCGGGAGCTCCTTGATGTCGAGCCCGCGCGCGGCGACTTCGGTCGCCACCAGCGCCGTCACCTTATTGTCCTTGAAGTCGGCCAAAGCGCGCACGCGGGCGCCCTGGCTCTTGTTGCCGTGGATCGCCGCTGAACGGATGCCGGCCCCTTCGAGCTGCTGCGCAAGTCTGTTGGCGCCGTGCTTGGTGCGCGTGAATACCAACACCTGGTGCCAGTTGCCGCTGTCGATGAGGTGAGCGAGCAGGTGCCGCTTGTGTTCTTTGGACACGCGGTAGACGGTCTGCTCGACACGGTCGGCGGTGGCGTTGCGCGGGGCCACTTCGACGGTCGCCGGATCCCGCAGGAAACGCGTGGCGAGCTCGCGGATCTCCTCCGAGTAAGTCGCCGAGAACATGAGATTCTGACGCTGCGGAGGCAGCAGCTTGAGCACCCGGCGGATCGCATGGATGAAGCCCATGTCGAGCATGCGGTCGGCTTCATCGAGCACGAAATACTGCACGCCGCGCAAGTCCGCCGCGCGCTGCTCGGCAAGATCCAGCAGCCGGCCCGGAGTCGCGATCAGAAGATCGCACCCGGAGCGTAGCGCATCGATCTGCGGGTTGATGCTGACACCGCCGAACACCACGGCCGTGCGCACGCTGACATACTTTCCATAGTTACGGGCGCTCTCCGCAACCTGTGCGGCGAGCTCGCGCGTAGGAGTGAGGACCAGCGCGCGGGGCGTGCGGCCGGCATGGGGCGTTTCGGTGAGCCGCTGGAGCATCGGCAGCACGAACGCGGCGGTCTTACCTGTGCCGGTCTGTGCGCCGGCGATCAGATCGCGGCCCGAAAGCACGGCGGGAATCGCCTGGGATTGGATGGGGCTGGGGGCGGCGTAGCCTTTTTCGGCGACGGCACGCAACAGCTCGGGCTTGAGCCCGAGAAGCTCGAATGACATTGAGAAACCTCTTAATCTGAAGCTCGCACGGCAGCGCCAGGTAGTGGCCCCACGGGCAGGCCATATGGCCAGCCCTCTGGGCGTTGGCTGCGGCGGTCAGAGGCGAGGCAAGGGTTAACGGTGAATCGAAGTGCGCCGGAAGTGACAGACTGCGAGCGGAGCAGGCGCTGACCGCGCACCTGATTATTCCAGGCGCGGACTGTACAGTGTTTGCGTTCGGCCGTCCAATCCGCACAATCGCTTCATGGCACTCATCACACTTCTCGATGCGCACCTCGCCTTCGGCGACCGCCCTCTGCTCGATGGCGCGCAGCTCGCCGTGGAGACGGGTGAGCGGCTGGGCTTGATCGGGCGCAACGGCACCGGCAAGTCCTCGCTGCTACGCGTAATCGCAGGCCTCGCACATCTCGATGACGGCGAGCTGCAACAGCGTACGCGGCTGCGCGTCGCTTTCGTCGAGCAGGAGCCCGAGCTTCCTCCGGCACAGACGCTGCGGGACAGCCTGTTGGAGCGCGCGAGCTCGGCAACAGGCGCGAACGGGGTAGCGTACGCGGAGCTGCACGCCGACGAGCGCGAGGGGTGGCGGCTCGAATCACGGCTGACGGAGTTCCTGCATCGCTTCGAGCTCGACGAGACCCGATCGCCTGCGACGAGCTCCGGTGGAGAGCGCAAGCGCGCGGCCCTCGCGCTGGCGCTCACATTGCAACCCGACCTCCTGCTGCTGGACGAGCCGACCAACCACCTGGATATCGAGGGGATCGAGCGGCTGGAGGAGCTGCTGCTGAAAGTGCCGGCGGCCATCGTCATCACGCACGATCGCGCCTTTCTCGATCGGGTCACGAGCCGGATCATCGAGCTCGACCGCGGTGTCCTGCGCTCCTATCCCGGGAACTTCGCCGCCTACGAGGAACGCAAGGACCAGGAGCTCGCGGCAGAGGAGGTCGTGCGCCGCCGCTTCGACAAGTTCTGGGCGCAGGAGGAAGTGTGGATCCGCAAGGGCGTGGAAGCACGCCGCACGCGTAACGAAGGGCGGGTGAAGCGGCTCGAGCGCCTCCGCGGGGAGCGTGCGGAGCGACTCGATCGGCTCGGCAACATCAGGCTCAGTCTCGACGCCGGAGAGCGCTCCGGACAGCTCGTCGCCGAGCTCACTGACGTCAGCAAGCGCTTCGGCGACCGCGCGGTCGTCAGCGGCCTCTCGACCCGGATCATGCGCGGCGACCGCATCGGACTCATCGGTCCCAACGGCGCCGGCAAGTCAACGCTCATCCGCCTGATTCTGGGCACACTCGAGCCGGATTCCGGCACCGTGAAGCTCGGCACCAACCTGCAGGTGGCCTATTTCGATCAGCTGCGCGCGCAGCTCGATCCGCAAGCGACGGTGGCCGAGACGATCAGTCCGGGCTCCGACTGGGTGGAGATCGGCACCGAGCGCAAGCACATCATGAGTTATCTCGGCGACTTCCTGTTCGCTTCCCAACGGGCGAAATCCCCGGTCAAAATGCTCTCCGGCGGCGAGCGCAACCGGCTGCTGCTCGCCCGCCTGTTCGCGCGGCCGGCGAACCTGGTGGTGCTGGACGAGCCTACGAACGATCTCGACATCGAATCCCTGGAGCTGCTCGAGCAGAAATTACAGGACTATGCGGGCACCCTGCTGCTGGTGAGTCATGATCGCCGCTTCCTCGACAACGTGGTCACGCAGACACTTGCCGCTGCAGGCAACGGCCTCTGGAGCGAGTACGTCGGGGGCTACAGCGACTGGCTGAAGCAGCGCGGCAACTCCGCCGCCGCTGCTGACACGGCGAAGCCCGCCGCACCAAAACGCGACAGCCCACCCCCCGCCCCTTCCGCGAAGCCGCGCACGAAACTCAGCTATAAGGAACAGCGCGAGCTCGACTCCTTACCGCAGGAGATCGAAGCACTCGAGCGCGAGCAAGCGGACCTCACCGCTCGCATGGGCGCCCCCGAATACCATCGGCAGGGCCCGCAGCAGTTGCGCACCGACGGCAAACGCCTCGAAGAGATCGAAGCCCTGCTGCTCACCAAGTTCGCGCGCTGGGAAGCCTTGGAAGACCTGCGCGGCAGGGTCGCGTGAAGCACCACAGGGCGCCGTACTCCCGAGGCTCGCGGAGCGAGAGCGAGCGCCACGCTGCTTGTCGCGCCGGGCCCACCGGGGATCTCACCCGCAACCTGACGAGCGCTGCTCCCGATCCACGCCGAGGATGCCCATCGGCGCCTCCTTGCCCAGGCGCTGCGGCCATCGAGTGTCGCGGCAAGGTCCCTTTTTTGCTCGTAGCCTCGGCGTCCACAGCGCGACCGAGTAGGGATTTGTCGCTTCATTGTTAAAAAGTTCGCGCCGGCGGCGGGGTGCGCTGCCGATGTGTCGGGCCGGACCGACAAAAGGGCCCCCCTGTCGGCTGCTCGTATGGATCGCGAAGATTGCGGCGGTCACGCTCATCGGAGAAGATCGGAGGAACCAAAGCAGCGTCCGGAGTGTCTCGATACGGCACGGACCTGGCTCGAGGCTCGGCAGGGATTCACAATGTCCAAGATGACTCGATTCGCATCTACCGGCGCCGTTCTGCTCGCGCTGTGCGCCGCGTTCTCCGGCTGCTCGTCACGCACCGACGTCTCCGCCACCGGCAGCACGCCCTCGCAGTTCACCCATGTCTTCATCACCACGCAGGAAGTGTGGTTCAACACGAACGCGAGCGCGGGCGCCGACGATTCGGGCTGGGCCAAATTTCCACTCAAGACAGCGGTGACCGTCGATCTCGTGACCGACGCCAACGGCAGCCTCGGCGAGATCGCCAGCAATCTGCGCCTCGCCCCGGGAACCTATAACTCGATCCTGCTCCTTCCCGTCAGCCCTTCTACCGCGCTCGCCACGAGCGCCCAGGCGCTCGGAGCGAGCTTCAACCAGGAAGCCGACTACGTCGACAGCTCGGGCACCGGTCACCAGGTGCCCCTGATCCTGCCGAATCCGGAGAAAGGCATCGTCGCGTCGGGCACGTCACTGAAGGTGCCGGTCGGCAAGGTCAGTGGCACCGGGATCGGCAGCGCGAGCTCGACCAGCGCTACGACCAACCCCAGCAGCAACCTTTTCGCTCCGACCTCGAACCTTTTCGGTACGCCCGCGACGACCAGCACCCCCACGTCGAGCAGCAGCAGCAGTAGTAGTAGTAGTACCAGTAGCAGCAGCACGACCACCGTCTCGTTCGCGACGAGCTTCGACGGCAACCGCGACCTCCATTTGTTCAGCTACAGCGGCGGCAAACAGGTGGGCGTTCTGATGAGCACGGGTCCCGTCGCTTCCGACCTCTCGGCGACCGGCGCCATCAGCGGCACACTGACCCTGACATCGTTGACGAACATAACGAACGTTTCCAACCGCGTAGCCATCCAGGCAAGCGCCGAGTCATTGAGCGCCGACGGCACGCACCACGTGATCGTCGCCACCGCGCCGGTGCAGACCGATGGCACCTTCACCATCTATCCGCTCCCGTCGAACTCAAAAACCCCGACATCCTACGACGTCGTGATACACGGGCCGGGTATCGCGACCATCATCATCAAGAATGTGTCGGTGACGACGTCACCGCCCAGTCTCACGGGCGCGGCCTCGACGACCGGTTCCGTTGCCACGACCACGGCGACCACGCCCGTATCGCTCGGCACGTTCATTCCCAGAGCGGCCACCTCGTTTTTCGTGCAGGTCGCGCCGACTTCCTCGGCCGCGTTGCCGCCCGGGGCGGCAGTCACTTTCTACCAGACCCTCCCCGCTTCGGGCGAAGTGCCCTACGTCATCGACGAGGTCGGCATCGACCCGTTCAACCTCACCTTGGTGAGCTCCGAGCCTCTTTCGACCGGCACGATCGATTCGGGCACTTACAGCAGCAGTGGATCCACGATCACGGTGACGAGCTCGACACCGTCCGAAGGCGCGGGTACTTACGGTGTCGGAGCAACAGCGCCTCTCTATGCTGATGGCGTCTCGTCAACCAAAGCAGCCCCGCCTGGCACCGGCGCCACCAGCAGTACCACGCCGGTGAACGTCACGGTTCCGGCCCTGACGCCCGCCGGCGGATCGGCCGTAGGATCCATTACCGCATCCGTCACCTCGCCGGGCCACTACGACCAGGGCGAGCTCATTGTCAGTCACAATGGTGCCATCGTCGGAGCGGCATCGCTCAACGCCGCTCTGACGTCGGGCGCGCAGGTCACTGTCGGTGGGGTACCGAGCGGCACGTCTGCGTATCACCTCTCGGTAATCGTCTGGAACTCCGGCAACCCGGGCCCCGCTTCCACGGGGGGGTCATTCACATATGAATCCATCACTTCGCCGGTCACCGTCACTGCCGGGGGCGCGACGGCCGTCGCCGTGGCGATCCAGTGATGGGGCGCAGAGCTCGCCCGACAAATCCCCGGCGCCTCAGGTCCGAGAACACGGTAAACTAGCCGTTTGCACAATTTATAGTGAACCCGGCGGAACGTAATGCCGGCCAGGGGCCTCTAATTGCCTGGTTTCCAGCAACGTCAGCCCCATTCCCGAAGAACAAGGGGGATACCTTGATGACAGATGTTCGCGCTCACACCCGCTCGGGCGCACGGAACGGATTGCGCTCTCTGCTTTACGGGATGGGCGTGATACTCGCGGCGCTGTTCATCAGCAGCTGCGGCAACAGCACCTTCACCCCCGGCACACCGGTCATCACCCTGTCGGCGCAGCCCGGGCGCTTCACCAGTTACATCGTCTCGATCGCCCAGATCTACATGACGCGCCAGGACGGCACGATTTTCTATGTGCCGAGCGCCAATACCGGGACTGAAGAGCGCGTCGACTTCGCGCACCTCTCGAACTATACGAACCTCCTGGAAGCCCCGGCGGCCGAGGTCGGTACGTACGTTTCCGCGACATTCGTCCTGGATTACTCGAACGCCTACGTCACCGTGGGTGTCAACGGCGGAGTATCCCCGGTCACGCTGGTCGACCCCGCCACTTCCGCAGCGCCCACGACACTGACGGTGACCGTGAAGCTCGACCCCAACCATCCTCTCGTCATCAACAATCAGCAGTCCTCGCCGGTGGCATTCGACATCGACCTCGAAGCCTCCAACATCATCACCAGCACCTCCGCGGGGCTGCAGGTCACGGTGAAGCCCTTCTGGACCGCGACCACCCAGCCGGTCTACGACGAGACCATGTACGCGCGCGGGCTCTTCGTGTTCGCCGATACCAACAACAGCAACTTCACCATGAACCTGCGTGCGCTGCACGACACGCTGTTCACCACGACCTTTGGCGCCCTGACCGTCAACGTCAACAGCCAGACCTATTACAACGTCAACGGCGCGCCCTACGTCGGCGCGGCCGGGCTCGCCGCCATGGCGACCCTGAGAAACACTTACGCCAACCTGCAGGTGGCGGTGTATGGCGCGGGCAGCTCTCTCGGCAACCTGTCGACCATCACCCCCTCGTTCAGCGCCACCTCGGTCTACGTCGGCTCGAGTCTCGAAAGCACCATCGAGGATCAGATCACTGGAGTCGTTTCCGCCGTCTCCGGCGCCACGCTCACGGTCTTCGGCGCGGCGTACGTCGACCGCTTGGGCAACCTGGACTTCCAGCAGAGTGTGCCGGTTACCGTCGGTCCGAACACCATAGTGAGCATAGACGGCGTGGCGGGAGTCACGCCCACTCTGAAGTCGATTTCCGTCGGACAGGCAGTCACCGTTCTCGGACAGGCCACCGTGAACACGTCCAACGTCAACCTCCCGGTCCCAACCGCCCTGGACGCCACCGGGAGCTCGGTGTCTGGAGCGCAGGTGCGGCTGCAGAACACGACTTTGTTCGGCACGGTGAACTCGACGGCCTCCGGCAGCCTTTCCCTGAATCTGCTGGCCATCGATCGTTACGCGCCCGGCAACTTCAACTTCGCCGGCACGGGGGTCAACGCCGGCCTCGACGCCACGCCGGCCAGCTACACGGTGAACACCAGCGCGGTCAATGGCAGCGCGCCCGCACCGGGTACTTTCGTCAAGATCGACGGGCTGGCGAATGCGTTCGGCAGCGCGCCGCCCGATTTCAACGCGACCGCCCTCACCCCCGGCAGCTCGCTCCCCGCGCATCTCATCATCGAGTGGATCGGTGGCGGCGCGGCCGGCAGCTCCAAGCCGTTCACGACCGTCAACCAGAGCGGGATCGTCGTCAACCTCGACGACCCCGCTCTCACGGGCGCGGGCGCGACACACATCGTGCGGACCGGACCGGGCACGATAACGGGACCCAATACGGTGGATCTGGCCAGCCAGCCGAATCCGCACGTCCTCACGATCAGTTTCCCGCCGGCCGGCGCGAGTGGCGTGCTGCTCGGCGTCGGCAGCGTGACCGCCGGCGAATCGCTATTCACCGACCCTGCAGCCTTCGCCAGCCAGGTCCTCGTCGTCGACAACGGGTCTACGCCGATACTCAAGCTCGTCGCGACGGGCCAGTATGATGCGGCCACCGGAACCTTCGCCGCCACGAACGTGACGATCAATTCCAAATAGACGGCGCGGGTCGCATCAGACATTCGGACGGAGGCTGTCATGCCCTGGAACCGGCGCCCCTTCAATGGCGGCGATCTCGAGCGTGCGCTCAACATTGCCGACCTGCGCGCCGTGGCGCGCCGCCGGGTACCGCACTTCGTCTTCGAATACGTCGAGGGAGGCGCGGAGGACGAAGCCGCGTTGCGCGGTAACCGCACTTCCTTGGAGTCGCTGCGCCTCATTCCCCAGACCCTGGTCGACACTTCGAGCCGGCACGTGCGGACTGAGATTCTGGGGCGCCCCGCCGGCGCACCGCTCATCATCGGCCCGACGGGGCTGAACGGAATGCTGCACGCCGACGGCGATATCGGTCTCGCCCGGGCTGCGGCTCATCTCGGCATTCCGTTTACGTTGAGCACGATGTCGACCACGAGGCTCGAGGATGTCGCCAAGCAGGCGGGCGGCCGGCTGTGGATGCAGCTGTACGTCATGAAGAACCGTGCCGTGGCGGAGGACATCATGAGCCGCGCGGCCGCCGCCGGCTACGAGGCACTCGTCTTCACGACGGACGCGAACGTGTTTGGCAACCGCGAATGGGATCGGCGCAGCTACCGGCAACCGGGTAAACCTACACTGCGCGCCAAGCTCGATGCGTTACGCCATCCGGGTTGGCTGCGCACCGTGCTGCTGCGTAACGGCATTCCGCGCTTCAGAAACCTCGAGGCGTTTCTCCCCCCCGGCGCGGCCAGTGCCGTGGGCGGCAGCACCATAATCCCGGGGCTCTTCGAACCCACGCTCACCTGGGACGACATCACCTGGATCCGGCGCATGTGGCCGCGAAAGCTGCTGATCAAAGGTGTACTGAGCGTTGCCGACGCCGAGCGGGCGGCGGCGTTGGGTTGCGACGGTATCGTGTTGACGAACCATGGGGGACGACAGCTCGATTATTGTGTGGCTGGGATGGATGTGCTTCCCGAGATTGCCGCTGCGGTGGGAAAACGCCTCAGCCTCTTCGTCGATGGGGGATTCCGGCGCGGCACGGATGTCGTCAAGGCGATCGCCCTGGGGGCGAACGCTGTCATGACCGGACGAGCCACCCTGTATGGCCTCGCGTCGAACGGCGAGCGCGGCGTCGAGCGCGCGCTCGAAATCCTCACCACCGAGATGGATCGAGTGATGGGACAGCTAGGCTGCAACTCAGTCGCTGACCTTGGACCCCACATTGTGAGGCGGTGCTGACCGCCGCAGCAGATCCACGAGGTCCGACTTCCACAACGCGGGAAAGCTATGCGTCTGATGCCCGCGCGTTTGCCCGCTCAGCGGAATGACTATGGCCCGGCCGTGCGGGACGCGCTTGATCTCACGCTCGAGAATTCCGAGCTCCGGCGGATTTATCAGATCGTCGGCGGAGTTCACCGCCAGCAGTGGGGCCCGGATCTTCGCGAGACCCGGGCCGGGATCGTAATCGTGTGACGCATCAACCGCGTACATGATGTCGTTCGCGTCCGCGGTCTTCACGTAATCGGCGACGTACCGCTCGATCTCCTGGTCCGCCTGCGCAAGCGTCGGCGCCTCGTGTTGGCGTATCACAGGATTGCTGCTCACGAGCCAGAGCATCTCGGCCGCGGTCTTCAGCGACGGGGGCTGCGCCTGGTAATCGCCGCCATGCCAATCGGGGTCATTGCGAATCGCGTCGATAATCAGCCGGCGCCACACTCGATTGCGGCCGGCGACCTGCGTTGGGAGGCTCGCCAACGGCATCAGCGCATCCATGAACTCGGGATGCTCCTCTCCCCACACCCACGTGTGCATACCTCCCATGGAGGTGCCCATGATGAGGCGCGCATGGTTGATACCGAGGCCGTCGGTCAACAGGCGAAACTCGGCGGTGACCATGTCGGTATAGCCGTAATGAGGGAAGCGCGCGTGCAGGCCATCGCTCGGCTTACTCGATTTGCCGTGGCCGATGCCGTCCGGCAGCACGATGAAGAACTTCGTGGCATCGAGCGGCTGCCCCGGACCGAACAGCTCACCGGCGAATTGCGGCCTGAGGAAACCATCGCCGCTGCCTCCGGTGCCGTGACCGATGAGCACGGCATTGCGCACCATGCCGTGCGGGCCCCGGATGGGCTTTCCGAGCGTGCGATAGTGGATTCGCAATTCCGGCAAGGTCTGTCCGGAGGTGAATGTGAAGTCCTTGATGACGTAGTCGCCCTCCACCAGCGTCGGGTAGGGGGCCGCAGCCGTCGCCTGATCGGCGAGCATCACGGCCACCGCGACCGCCGTAATCGAACGAACCAGGGCCATGAAGCTCATCCGCATCGCTTGGACTCCCCTTGAGGCGGCCTCTTTGTGAGGAGTCAGACTTTAGCGGGAGCGTGGTCTTCGGACCAGTTCGGGAAGGCGGGTGTGGATCGACAGGCCGTGAAGCGAATGCCGTCGAGGCGTGCGCAGATCCTTGTGGCAGCGATCGCCGGACCGGCGGGCCATGCAAGCCCGGCTCGGTCCGGAAGATCCGCAAGGGCGAGGTCAGGCTGCCAGAACACCCTTCTGCTTCGCGGTGTGCGTCGCAATCGCGTCCATGAGCGGGGGCGAGAGGCAGTCGTAGGGCTCGAGGCCAAGCTCCTTCAGCCTGGCACGCACCGCGCCCATCTGCGCCGGCGGGAAGCCCGACTCGATGATCGACGAGACGAACGCGGCGAACTCGGGCGCCGCCCAGCCCCTTTCCTTCGACAGCTCGGTGTGCACGAAGTCCAAGCCGTAGAATGGATGGTTCTTGTTCTCGATGCGCCCGTACATGTGAACGCCGCATCCCGTGCAGGCGTGACGCTGGATCGTCGCGCTCGAATCGACGACCTTGAGCTTCTGCTCGTTCGCGGTGACCTTCACGTTGTCGCGGCCCGTCACCGCGATCTGCGCAAAGTTCGCACCCTGCGGCTTCCAACACTTGGTGCATCCGCACACATGGTTATAGGCCACGTCGCCCTTGATGCTGACGGTCACCGGCGCGGAGGTGCACCTGCAGGCGAGCGT